>WAKG01000029.1 GCA_015523445.1 Desulfurococcales archaeon
CTCCTCTACGGCCCCCCAGGCACTGGTAAGACTATGCTAGCCATGGCGGCTAGCAACTTGCTGAAGGCCACCTTTATAAATGTTAGTGTTGATAGGGTTCTCTCCCGCTACGTCGGTGACTCTCCCAGGATGATCTCTGCTATATTCAGGCTAGCATACAGGAGGGCCCCCAGCATAGTATTCTTCGACGAGGTAGAGACCCTAGTGGCCAAGAGAGACACGGGGAGGGAAGCCGCCACGGGCCTAGTCCAGACGTTCCTAACCGAGCTAGACGGCTTTAAGTCGAAGAAGCTGGATAAGCCCGTGATCGTTATGGCTGCAACCAACAAGCCGTGGATGCTGGACGAGGCCATATTATCAAGGTTCGAGAAGCGGATATACATTCCCCTCCCAGACAGGGAGGCCAGGAGGGAGATATTCAGGCTCAACATAGAGGGTAAGGGGCTCAGGCTTGAGGGCATAACTCTAGACGAGTTGGCTGACATGACTGAGGGGTACTCTGGCAGGGACATAGCCAATGCATGTAGGGAAGCAACAATGATGATGCTCAGAAGGGCTAACCCCGACATATACAAGAGGCTGGAAGCCGTAGGCAGCCTAGCAGAGCTGCAGACGCAGAAGTACAGGGTAGAGCCGATAAGGAGGGAGGAGATACTGGCCGCCCTGAAAAAGGTAAAGCCGCCGATAACGAGGGAGGAGCTCAGGAGGTACGAGGAATGGGCCAAGAGGTAGGATGCAGAGTAGCCCTAACATGGTGGATCAAGGGCGAGCAGAAATCTATAACGCTCGAGCAGGGTAGAAGCTACTATCTAGGCAGGATGAGCATAGAGGACCTGAGGACCTACAAAGACTCAGACCCAGACCCGCTCAGAATCTACATCTACACCCCTCAAGGCGATGCAATAGTTGATACAGGCTTCAACTCTTCAATAACAAGCAGGAGACACGCCCTAATAACTCCAAAGGACTGTGCCCTCGACGTGCTAGACCACGGCTCCAGGGGCACTGGGTCGAAGAACGGCACCTACATAGGATCCAGGAAACTACACGGATCCCGGGGCGAAGCCAGGCCAGGTGACACGATCAGGCTAGGCGCCACCGGGCCACAGTTCATAGTAGTGGGCATATACGGGGACAAGAGGTTTATAACACTCGATGGGGGAGTACCGATAGACCTACCCCAACCCCTAGCAAGGAGCATACGATCCACCAGCACTGTAAAACTTGGGGAGGAGGCCGTTGTGACCCCAGCCCCGGGCCGCTATAAGGCTGAGGGTGTAGAGGTTATAGTTAGGGATGTCAACCCCGAGACCAGGAACCTGCTAGTCCTACACAGGATCCAGGTCCATATAAACAGGATCCTCACAAGCGTTAAGGAGAGGAATTTTGATGATGCATACAACAACCTAATGCTGATACTGGATAAGGCTGAGTACAGGGAGGCCCTCACAAATGCTGAGGAACAGAGTATAGTGGAGACATATAATGAATTGTCCATGTACGTAAGAGGTTACGTAAAGAGTATGAAGGGCACAAGCGTTGTCATGCACGACGATGTACAGAGGCTACTCAAGAGGCTGGATAAGTACATAGAGGAGTACATAAACAGTAGGGCCTTAGCCAGGGCCTAGACGAGTAGCCTGCCATCCCCCACCAGCACCCTACCCCCAGCCCTCACCGTGGCGTGTAGTGGAAGCATGTCAACGTGAACACCACACCTCCACGTAGCCCCAGTCCTCTCCCCCAAAGGATCCCCGGCCGCAATGTGTATACCAGGCATCTTTTCATCGTGGAGCATGTTACCCAGGAGCCTATCAATGCCCGGGTTACTCCCAACCCCAACCTCTCCAATGCGGAGCCCACACTCATCTCGGGATAGGTAGTCGATTAGCTCCCCTGCCAGGGGACCCTCTGCCCCCACTATCTTGCCTTCCCGGATCTCCAGCCTAACAGCTGGCCCGTTGAGGAGGCCGTACTTGTTGGTGAAGTAGTCCCCTATCACTCCGTCCACTACCAGGACCCCGTCCACGCTGGTAGGGGTCGTATACACCTCTCCCGGAGGCCAGTTACCCCACTCACCGGGCCCTATTATACCGGTATCTGCAACCCACCTGTACCTTGATACCCTCACCCTTAGCCTGGTCCCACCAGGTGCTGTAGCCTCCAGCTCCTCCACCCCCCTCAGCGCCTCGTACAGCCTCATGGTTGCCCTAGCCGCCTCCATGCACCCTGCAGCCTTTGCCAGTATCTCCATTGTCGCCTTTGGCATGTGAACGTGCCTCGCCTTGAGGCTGGTGAGCAGCCTTATCAATTCACTTCTAAATGGCAGCTCCCCCGGCTTTACGCCTGCTACATAGAAGCTGGCGTCGGGCGGCTCCTCCCTTATATAGTCGGCTAGCTCCCCCGGCAGCTTGTGGAGCGGCCTCTCGAGGGCATCTATATCGACCCCTACGGGCTCCACCATTATAATCTCAGCCGCGCTGGAGAGGAGCTTGTAGAGGCCCCGGCTGGGGGTATCATATATTATGAGTATCCTGTCTCCCTTGCCTAGGCCTAGGCAGGATACCATGGAGGAGGCTATGCCTGAGGCCTGGCTGTACATCCCCATTAACCCCCGCTAGCGTACTGGGCCCGGCTCCACACTATATATCCAGGGTATCATATATGCCTCGCCGCAGCAGTATTCTAGGGCTTCAGCGGCGTCCCGGAGCCCCTGCTGGCTAGTGCTACAACTGCTTGATAGCATGAATAGGTGGGTCGGCGAGCTGGGGTTATCCGTTGAGCCGAAGCGTGGGGGGCCGCTGTAGCCCTTGGCTGCGAGCTTGGAGGCTATGCACGGCTCTAGGCCTCGGGCCCTTGTCCTGCATGCTAGTATCTGGAGGGGGCTGGCGTGGGGGCTGGTTGTCAGCCTGTCTATGTGCCATCTCACCTTCTTCACGGGTGTGAGGTGCCTCCTAATCCTGGCCTCTAGACTGTTTAGCGCCGAGCCTATGTATGCGTATAGGCCTTGTGGTAGTGTAGCCCTTCTGCCCCCGTATTCTACGGTTAACTGTTCCCCTATACACAGTAGTAGGATGTAGTATCCTGTGCTACCCACGCTGCCCCCTTCCCCTTAGGTTTAGGGCGTTTAGTAGCATGCCTATGGGCGGGTTAACATGTTTCTCTCCCTCCCCGGTTTTGACAGTTATCTCAACACTATCCACGCCGAGCTGCTGGCTCTCCATTAGCTTCAGTACTAGTAGTGTCTGGTAGACGCCGTAGTAGAGTCTGGATACCTTGACCCTCCCGTTCCCAGCCTCGAAGTTAGGCTTCTCCTCCGGGGTGAAGAAGACTTTGACGGGCCTCGCCAGCCTGCTGGACGGGTGTAGCCTCCAGTACCTGTAGGCCCCGTCGTCTGCCGTCGCTATCATCTTGCCGTGGAGTATGACTGGGTCTATCTTGGGCACTGCTGTGTCGCAGTCCCCCGGAGGTGAGGGAACTATTGGGGGTCGGCCCCAGAGCATGTCCTTGAGGCCTAGGTATGCTAGTATATCAGCCATACCTCTAGCATCCCTTGCCATACCCCTCTTCAGCGACTCGGCCAGCCTCCTATGTACCTCTCTGAGGACACAGTCTGGTATGTCCACGCTGGCCCCCTCCCAGTAGTACCTGTGGAGGCCGTAGTAGACTAGGCTAGTGTCAGCTATTACCCCCTGCCTCCTAACCAGGCTTGCCAGGAACTCGTCTCCCTCCCCAGTATCAGCCTTCAGATTGGCTAGGCCAACCCACGCCAACACGCTCCTCAATGGGTATCCTTCAGAGGTCTCTATGTAGTTGTGGAGTATAGTTGATAGCCTGTAGGCGAGGGCCTCCATCTGGCTGGGTGTGCAGAGGTCTGCCTCACCCCTATCCACACCATCAATCCTAACCTTGAGCCGGCCACACTTCATACTCTCAGGCGGCCCAGGATATGTCAGGGGGCTCCACGCGTGCTCATTAAGTATTCTAGCCAACTCTGCCATCGCAGCCCTAAGTGGTGGGAGCTTCCTACCGTTGACCTGAAGATCACCTCCACGAGGGGCTCTTGAGGCGGAGGGGCCTCTAGGAGAGGGATCTAGGAGGGGATGGACTACTAGTATAGGCTCCAGCCTGAGGGGTGTATAGGGGTAGTGCAGACCTGACCAAGGACCGAAGTAGAAGTCGTTGTGTACAAGCGTATTGCTACACTCAGACCTCCTAAGGCTAGCAGCGGTCAGCAGGGAGGCTAGCCTCCTACTAGCGCTGGATAGGAGCACCACGCCCCTGCCGCAGTACCTGTCTAGTATGCTGGCCAGCCTGTCTAGGGCGCTCTTGGCCCCGTTGCTCTCCTCAAGGTCCTCCAGGCTCAGCTTAACCCTTTCTATACCCTCTACTTCTATCCCTAGCCTATCTAGCCACCATTTGAGCCATTCTAGGTTGGCCTGAGCTTCACCGGTAGTTATGATTAGGGCTCTGTCGATCGAGTAGGTCTCCCATAGCCTGTAGGCCCCGCTTACTGCGCTGGGCAGGCTAACTGGGTCGGATACTATTGGGATAATGCCCACTAACCCGGATCTGCTGTCCACAATAGTGGCAACCCTTATACATAGTATTGGGGCCTCGACATTATTAAACAATTAATTAAAATGGGTACATATAGCAATCCCTACGATAATATGTATAGGGATAATGCATCTGGCACCCTTATATTCCTCATGGAGCAACCCACGTTAGTGGGTGGAGCCATGGCTGTGTGCAACCTGGAGCTGGAGGGCTTCAGGGTAGCTGTGACATCATCATCTGCAGGCATAGGGCTAGGAACCGCTACTGTCATGGGCAGGTGCGGGGCTAGGGTGGTTATAACGGGTAGGAGGGAGGAGAGGTTAAGGTCCTCGGTGGAGAAGCTACGGGGGATGGGTATAGAGGCCTATGGTGTTAGGAGCGATTTCTCTGTTGAAGGCGAGGCCGCCAGGTTCATCAGGGAGTCGGTAAATCTGCTAGGGGGCTTAGACACCCTAGTCTTCGTCCCGCCCCAGCCACCTGGGGGTAGATTCAGCGAGATAGGTATGGATAAGTGGAGGCTTAGCTACAGGCTACTCGTGGAGTCGGCCCTCGAGGCAATATATGAGGCCCTGCCCCACCTGGAGCGGGGCAGGAGCCCCTCAATAATAGTGTCAACCAGCGTGGCGGCGTGGGAGCCCATCCCTGGGATAGCTACTAGCAGCGTGCTCCGCCCTGCCCTCCACGGCCTCGTGACACTCCTAGCCAGAGAGCTGGCTCCCCGAGGAGTTAGGGTTAATGGCGTGGTTCCCGGGTACTTCATGACCGATAGGCTACGTGAAGTAGCTGAGATGAGGGCTAAGGCTAGGGGTGTGAGTGTTGAGGAGGAGCTGAGGAGGCTCGAGGCCGAGGTGCCCCTAGGCAGGGCTGGATCGACGGAGGAGATAGGATGGGTTATAGCATTCCTTGCATCCCCAAGGTCCTCATACGTCACCGGAGCCCTAGTCCCCGTCACTGGCGGGCTTCATAGGTCGATTAGATAGGACATCCTCAACAGCCATTCTGATGGGCCCCGGGGCCCCCTCCAGAAGCCTCTCCATTGCCCCTATGCTAGACTCCTCGATCTCCTCCACCCTAGTATAGCCGAGCTCCCTGTATCTCCTTGCCCTGACTACTGTGGCCCCGAGCTCAGCAATCCTGGCCACAAGGGCCTCCAGCGTGGATGCCTCCTCGAACTCCTCGAAGAGCCTTAGGACTTCCCCATGCAGGGGTAGGCTCGCCAGGGCTCTCCTCTCAGCCTCACTCTTATCTATACCAGCGGTCTTGGGTATATCCCCGATGACAGATTCTGCAACATCGTGGACCAACGCGATCACGGCTGCCCTATAGGGATCCAGGTTTAGCCCCCTATCCTTTGCCCTGAACCCTATCTCTAGCGCCAGGAGGGCGGAGGTGAAGAGGTGCTCCGCCACTGTCTCGGCAAGCTGGCTGGGAACGCCCCGCAGCATCCACCCGGTCCTAGCTAGGCTTGACAGGGCCTCCACAACCTCGCCTATGCGCTCCATAACCATACACCACGGGATGGGGGCTTTAGGGCAGAGCCTTATAGTGTATATCCGTAGAGCCCTCTTAGGGGGCATAAGGGTGGTTTAGCACGGTCAGAGTTGTAGTATATGTTAGGTCTAGGGATAGGCCCGGGCTTCTCCAGGCTGTTAGCCGTGGCGTCGCGGGGACCGGCGGTAACATTGTTCTGAGCCTAGCCTACGCCAGGGAGGGTCAGGCCCATATACTACTCCTTGTCGATTCGCCAGGGCCCCCGGGTGAGGTGGAGCATGCCATACGGGTCGAGGCGGGTGATGTTGATGTAGAGGCTCGTAGCCAGGGCGAGGCTGGCGACCTATTGGCTAGGTTCCTCGAGGGCAGCCCGGGCCTAGCCTCATCCCTAGAGGCTTATCTGGAGGCTGCTGATTTCGTGGATATACTTGTCAGGCTACCGGGGGATAAGGCTAGGGTAGTTGCCAGGAGCCTTACTCCTAGGACCTTGGCCTGGGTTATGGAGCTGGCCGACAGGCAGACCCTAGACCTGTTAGTGTCTAGCCTAGAGGTATCTAGGCTGCTTGAGGCCTTGAAGGAGCTTGACCCAGATGAGGCTGTGGATGTGCTACAAAAGCTGGATAGTGGGACTAGGAGGAAGCTACTCCTGCTCCTGCCACCTGAGTATAGGAGGCAGGCCGGGGCGCTCCTCGAGTATCCCCCTGACACGGCTGGGGGTGTAATGACTGTGAGCGTGCCAGTACTGAGGGAGTGGGATACTGTTGGTAGGGCTCTACACCTGGCTAGGTCCTGGAATTACGATGTGAAGGATACTGTGGTGGTAGTAGATGGTGGGGGCAGGCTTGTGGGCCTGGCTGAGGTCAGCGACTTGCTGTCTAGACCCCTCTCAACGCCTCTGAGAGAGGCTGCTAGGAGACCCCGAATAACCGTAGGGCCCCTAGAGGACCAGGAGACTGTGGCTAGGCTAATGCTCAGGTACTATCTGAGGAGGCTCCCTGTTGTGGACGGGGACTCCAGGTTTCTTGGCCTAGTCACAATAGAGGACGTGGCCTACATCCTAGCGGAGGAGGCTGCTGAGGATATAGCGAAGCTTGCTGGCTCCGAGGTGTCAGTGGAGAGGTATGTACCTTCTAGGGTGGTGGAGCTAGTCAGGGCCCGGCTCCCCTGGCTCCTCGTAATATACCTCATAGAGAGTATCACGGCTAACGTGCTAAAGAGCTATGAGCACGTTCTTTCCAGGGTGGCCGTGCTGGCAGCGTTTATACCCCTAATAATGGGTACGGGAGGCAACGTTGGAAGCCAAGCGGTAGGCCTCATAATTAGGGCCCTAGCCCTTGGAGAAGTGTCTGAGAGGAGTAGGGATGATGCTCTCCTGATCCTCAGGAAGGAGCTGACTGTCTCCCTAGCAATAGCAGCCGTGTTCTCCCTGGTAGGCCTTGCATTCGCCCTAGCCGTGAGCGGCTCCCTCATGGTAGGGATAGCCGTATCCCTGACACTCTTCATAATAATACACCTAGCCGACCTGGCAGGGGCACTGCTACCCCTAGCCGCGAGGAGGCTAGGCATAGACCCAGCATCCGTATCTACACCCCTAATAACTACTGTTGTGGATGTGAGCGTTGCATTCATTTACATGACTATAGCATCGATGCTCCTCCTCTAGCCAAGAGCCTCCTCCAGGGGACTCCATCCAGCCTCCACTAGCCTGCGGAAAGCCTCCTCCTCAGGGTCTCCTAGAAGCCTCTTCAGGGGGCCTAGCGGGGCCCGGGCTAGCCTACACCTGGCCTCTAGCAGGGTGTCCCGGTCAACTCTACCCTCCCTAGCTAGCCTCTCGAGCACCTCACAGTAGCTGGGCTCCCCATCTGCCTTGACTCTGGCTTCTGGCTTGCCCCGCCTCCTCCTCTTAACCCTCCTAGGCTGAGCTCCCCTGAGCCATGGAGGTAGTGTTGTGAGCGTTAGCAGGCCTGCTAGGAGAGCTATCGCCATTAGGGTTGGATAGTGCTGGGCCGCGACTTGGAGCAGCTGGGATTCTAGGCTTGCGTATATGCTAGCCGCTGTTGTTAGTATGAAGCTTGGGTGGAAGCGTAGCCTTATGTCTGCTCTGAGCGTGGGGTCCAGATACGGCTCTTGGTCGAATACTATGACTAGCCCGTCCCTTGGGTCGCCGAAGGAGGTCCTCAGGATCTCTCCTGCCAGGATCCTGGTCCTATTGTCATCCAGCATCTTGTTTATAAGCAGCGTGCTATCCGCCACCAGGCTGATACCCCCACCCCTTATGCTTTGGCACTTGTATGCCAGCGGGTACCATGACAGGGGCGGTAGCGGATCTCCTGCAGGCCAAGCGTATGCATAAACTCCCCATGTAGTCACAGGGCCGGGCCTCACCACGGGGGCGGGGGGCTTCAGGCCCCTAGCCGGGTCCACTCCCTGCACCTTTATGTAGCTGGTCCTCCCCGTCGTCGCCTCAATCACCCCGTGACCTCCTGTGTAGAATACGGCCTTTACACTGTCCTGCACCATCAGGCCTCCCAGCATAGGCTCGGGTGCGAATGGGCATAGGTCGGAGTGTAGGGCCTCTACAACTGCATTAGCAGTTTCATTAAACTCGTCAGCCACCAGCACGTATGTAACGATCCTAGCCCTCCTCAGCTCTCCGAGCACCTCGTCTAGCCTCTCCACGTAATCCTCGGGGGTGTTGTAGGGAGCTACCAGGACTACCCCTACCTCCCTAGCCTCCAGGGCTCTGAGCGACTCGGGGCCATACACAATTGAGACATTATAGCCCATCAATGAGGCCAGCTCGACCAGCCTGCTCGTTCCGTAGGGAGATTCATTTGTAGGCCCACTGGCTGGGGCTGGGACCGCTATAGAGGCGACCAGGTACCTGGGCATAGACTCTAGGGAGGCTGTTAAAGCTATTATAATAAGTAACACCGCTAACGTCTTCTTAGGTAGCCCCATGGCCCCAGCATCCCCCTAACTCTCCTCCAGCACATATCCAGCTCTGCCCTGCCAGGCCCTACTCCACCGTACTTGTACTCCTCATAGACCCTAGTGGCCTCCTCCAGCCCTCTAGCCTCTACCGGATCCAAGGCTCTGCGGGCCCGCTCGAGGAACTCCCTAGGCGTCTCGCTTGGCAGCTTGTATAGGCCCCTCCTCTCTGCAGCCCTAAGGGCAGCCTCGTAGCATAGGACTGGCTCTGGAGCGCCTACCCTGACCCTCCTAGCCAGGAGTCCCCGGGCCATGGCCCAGATTACCGATAGCGTGTCCCGGGCCATGTAGGCTGCGAATACCAGGATTGGAGCAGCGAGTAGCCACGGGTTCAGGCTTGGCATTCCTAGGCCTAGTGGCTGGGTGCCTCCCAGCGTTACCCCTCCTATGCTTGGGGGTTTGGTTGCCTGTATGTTTAGGGTGGCGTTTATCCTCTCCCTAACGCCAGCTACCTCCCTGAGTAGGTCTCTAAAATCGGATAGCCTTGTCTTGGCTATATCTGCTAGGTTGCCCGTGACCTTCACCTCCTGTGCTGGGCTCTGCCCAGTATCTGGGGTTGGCTGATTTATCTCTTGACGTAGCCTCCTCTCCCTGAGTATGTCCCTCAACTCCTGCTCTAGGTTAGTAGGGTCTATGTCCTGTATCTCGGGTAGCTGGGCTTGCGGCTCTTCTCTGGTTAGCGTTATGTTCACCTGGACTGTTGACCTGAGGAGCGTCTCATATACGCTGGCAAACCTCTCCAGCTTGTCTATAGTATCATAGTATCTGGCAGCCTCTTCTCCCGGCAGGGGGAGGAGCCATGTGTTACCCGCTACCCTCTGGGCTAGGAGTAGGCTTGGTATGAGGTGGAACCTTGTTGGGAATTCCTGGGGTATGAGGCACGCCACCCTATCCCAGGCTTGGCTGGCCTCGCCTTGGCATGGCTGTAGTTGGAAGGGGTATAGGGGCTTCCCTGAAACATTAACTCCCCGGTATATGTAGTACCCAGTGTCGGGAGACACCCTCTCGAGGACCAGGGTCACCTGGTAGGTGACTAGGAGGGATAGGTTCGAGAGAATCTCCATCTCGCTGGCCCTCTCAGGATCTAGGCTCTCAGCTAATACATCCTGTGCCCTAGCTACATCGCCAGGTTCTATAACCTGGTAGCCCGTGGGAGGATCATCATCCAGGCAGGTTAGGAGCGGGGTTATGGATACAAGGGCGGCGGCAAGGCTTAGGTTGCTACCGCGGGCAGAGGAGAGTTTGAGGGCGTCACCCAGAGCCTCAAGGCGGCTCGAGACCTCGTCATACCCCACATCCTGAAGCATCCTCTCCGCCCTATCAGGATCCCCCACGGCCAGGTAGACTGAGGCTGTATAGAATATGCTGGCCAGGTACTCGAGGTCGCCCAGGGAGCTGGAGGGTATAGTATAGTCTCCCACCCTGGCCGTCCCGTCCTCGCCAACCATGCTCCTCCCTATGAGGGAGAGGGTCTCCAGGTAGACTGCCACCCCTAGGCTCACGCAGGCTAGCTCATCACCTGTCAAGTTAATGTATGTGGTGTAC
>WAKG01000030.1 GCA_015523445.1 Desulfurococcales archaeon
ACATAGCAGAGAGCCTTGCCGGGGGCAAGAAGAGGACCTACGCGGTCATACTAATAGGGAAGGCCACACACCTACACGCCCAATACTGGGACACCAAGGACGACATAATCTGGAGCAGGCTAGACCCGCTCATAAGAGAAGAGCTAGAGGTCCTAGGGAGCACAGAGTGGAGCCCAGACGAGGTAATCCTAATACCAGCAGACCCGGAAAGGCTGAGGCGGCTAGGCCTGGACCCCGAGAGGCCGATAACCCTCGAGGACCTAGAAGAAGCAATAAAGCGGAAGGTCCTAGCCGAGGCGCAGTCGCCTAGCCCATAGAAATAGTAGTATAGGGGTGGAGGTTGGTGCTAAACGCTTCGAGGGGGAACCAGTCAATAAGGTTAGTGTATCGGCTCTGGGCGGTTGTTCTTCACGGTCTCTCCTAGCCCCCCTGTAGCATTATTATTCCTCCGCCCATGTGGAGTGAGGCCTCTATGCTTGTGCTTGTGCAGGAGGCGGTGTATATGCCCTCCGTGTTATAGTATATCCCGGCTTCGCCCCTGCTCGTTACTGCTATAAGCCCCATGGTGCCGGGCCCCACTGCGTCCTCGATGATCCTGCCTAGGATCTTTAGGGCCTCGTGTAGGTCCAGCCCGCTGGCTAGGAGCTGGTCGAGCCTCTGGAGGGGCATGGCCCTTATGATCGCCTCCCCGAGGCCCGTGGAGGAGCCCGCTAGGCGCGGGGTTGCCAGGAAGCCTGCCCCGGGTATGGGTGTGTCCCCCACTCTTCCGGGTAGCTTGAGCCATACCCCACCAGTGCTGGTGGCCGCTGCCAGGGCCTCGCCGTCCCAGGCGACGGCTCCTACCGTATCCATTAGGCCCGCATCCCTGGCTGTCTCCAGGTTGCCCCTGTAGAGGGGGTATTCTCCCCGGCGGTACTCTTCCAGTAGCCTCCTGTACCTCTCCACTATCCCACGGCTTGGCGGGGGTATCTGGGGGAGCCCTAGGCCCTCTGCCAGCCTATCGGCGCCTGGCCCTGCTAGGAGCACGTGATCGGTTGCCTCAGCTACTATCCTGGCTAGCCTCACCGGGTTCCTCGGGTACCTCACCGCAGCGACTGCGCCTAGGAGGCCGGTGGATGTCATTACCCCAGCGTCCATCTCCCTCTCCCCCAGGAGGTTGAGACTGCTCCCCTGGCCTGCATTGAATTGGCCGGAGTCCTCCATTGCTGCGACTGCCTCTACCACCATGTCTAGGGCGTTGTCTCTGCTTAGCCCAGCCTTGCAGGCGTCTCGGAGGGCTTGGAGGGCCTGGTGGCTGGGCTCCCGTATCCTTCCTGCTCCCCCGTGGATGAGTAGGGTTTTCATCCTAGAACACCTGGTCTAGTAGGTCCTCCCCGCTCTCCCCCCTCTCCTCTGGTATGAGGGGTATGTCTCCCCCGCCCTTCTTACCCTTGCACAGGTCTATCTTAGCTACTGCGGGTAGCCTTGTCATGGTCCCTATCACCACCGCCTCACCGGGGTTTAGGCTGGGGAGCAGGCTTGATAGGTCCTCGGTTAGGTCCTCGCTGGCAGCCTGCACATACCTTATGTCCTGGGGCTCCACCATCTTCAGTATGATCTTGTTATTAGTCTGGCTGAGCACATCGGGATCCACGTTCCTAGGCCTCTGGCTTACTAGGGCTAGGCCTAGGCCGAACTTCCTCCCCTCCCTAGCCACCCTTGCTGCCCAGTACTTGGTTAGCGTGTCCTCCCCGTTGGGTATGAGGACGTGAGCCTCCTCCACAACGGCTAGGACGGGGGAGGGGTAGCCCTTCCCCTGGGACTTGAACCTCTTCCTCTCCTGTAGGAGCCTCCTCAGGTAGTGGCTCACCACTGCATCCGCCCCCTGCTCGTCTAGGCTGGATAGGTTGAAGACCGTTAGGCCGCCAGGCCTTATCACCCTCTCCAGCTCTAGGGGTAGCTTCGGGTTCAGAATATCCCCATAATAGTCCTGCAGGTCGTCCAGCTTATTCAGCACCCCCTGGGCCTGGTCCTGCTTCATCCCGCCCGGGGGGGCCTCGAGGCTGCCCCCACTCTCACGTAGCTTGTTGTAGGTCTCCCTATTATTCTCGGCCAGGTCCTTCACTAGGCCTCTGACTATATCCAGTATCTCCGAGGACCTTATCAAGCTAGCTCTGTAGAGCTTAATAGCATTCTTCCACGCCCACCGAAGGATCCTCTCCTGATTAATCGCGTTAGCCGGCATCCTAACCAGCCTGAGGACCTCGCTGAAGTCAAGGGCTGCCGGGTTCACCGAGGCTGGATCATGCTCCTGCACACTCCGTCCCAGCCCTAGGTCGCCGTACTCCCCGTGCATGTCGAATAGGACCACCGTGGCTCCATGGGATACCAGCTGCCTTGTTAGTACACACACGGTGTTGCTCTTACCGCCGCCAGTAACGGCCAGTATGGCTAGGTGCCTTGTAAGCCTGTTCAGGTTCACCCTGTACTCGACCCCGTCAGGCTGCACCTCACCCAGCCTCGCCCATCCAGGGGCCCTGGGTGAGAATACGGTGGATAGGAGGTCCTTGGATACGCTGTAGACGTCGGTGCCGGGGAGGACGGGGTGCTTGGGGGCCATTATCCTGCCCCTGGCTAGGTCCTCAACCCTGGCCAGCCACCTAACGCTACCCCGCAGGTAGTACTCCGCCCTGCCCCCCATTGAGGCCCTGACTGACTCGGCCCTCAGGGGATTAGACATGTCGCCGGGGTAGAGTAGGGAGCCCGCCACCAGCCTCTCCACTATGCCGAGCACGCACCCCTCAAGGCTCACCCCGACCAGGTAGCTCCCAGCCCTAACCCTCCTGGCAGCGTCCATGCTAAATATGACGGTGCTCCTGTCAGGGGTGCTCTCCCCTATAACCAATCCGAGCCTCCTGCCACCGCAACTCCCCACCTCTATGGCAAACCACCCCCTCCAGCCTGTAGGGGCTATCAAGTATAAACTGGGGCCACGGGCTAGAACTCAAGCATGGACCTCTCCCTGCTGTCCATCAGCATGCCCTCCAGCGCCCTAGCCTCTTCCCTCTGAACCTTGGCCTTGTGGTGTGCTATGAAGAGGGGGGCAGGGTAGCCGTCGCCAGGTATAGCCTGGAGCTGGGAGAGGGCCTCCTCTAGCCTGTATACTGAGGCGTCCCCTGCCGGGAGGACTACGCCCACGAGGAGTATAGGGGCTCCGGGGGCCAGCCTGGCGTATGCCTCCACCAGCGCGATCCTCTCCTCGTAGAAGCCTGCTATGCCCATCTGCTGGGGGTACAGGCTCCCAAGCCTGTCACCGCCCCCACTGGCTATCCCGGTGATGTTATAGGCCCCTACAACCACTCCTCCCCCAGCTATGGTGTAGCCCGGCTCAGCCGGGTGGATCCTCTTTATGTAGTAGACGTCGGGCCTCGCCTGGCCCTCGCCACATAGGCTCCTTTGCCTGCTAGTCTTGGTTATGAAGACTGGGGTTGAGCCTGCCCTCCACGCAGCCTCTATGGCCTCCTTGTAGAGGTACAGCTTCTCCATGACCTCGACCAGCACTATCCAGTCACCCACCCTGGGGCCGAGCTCGTGGGCCAGCTCCGCGGATGCAGGCCTTATGGGGGAGGAGCGTATCAGCTCCTCGAGGCAGCTCGGCGCCCCCAGGCTCCTGCAGCCCTCCACAGCCTTGGCCAGGGGGCTCCCCGACTTGGCCCACTCCTCCACGCTCCTCAGCGCCTCGTTGATGGCTGTGCCCATCCTCATCCCCCTCCTTGTGAATCCTGGCCTCCACCACCTGAGCACTGGCCTTATACTGCCGTCTAGGAGGAGTAGGCCCCTCCTGGGGGTGTGCCTAGCGGCTAGGGCTGCCTCCAGTATCTCCCTGTAGATGCTTATCCTCTCATCAGCATACTCCGGCGGCACTACGGGGCCAGCGTTTGCTATCTCCTCCTCCATGGATAGGGTTGGGTCGAATACTCCTGCCCAGGCCTTTACTGCGTATATTGTAGTGGTCTCGGTCTCTAGCCTTATGGAGCCTCCGTCCACGGCTACTGTGGGGGGTGGCTCGGGGCTGGGGCTTGGTAGGCTCCTCCACTCCATGCTACATGGCTCCCCGGTGACGCGGGTTATCCTGTCCCGGGCCCTGAAGGCCGCCTCTACTAGTGTCCTAGGCTGTCTCGGCTCCTCCACTGCATTCCACCCTGCTCTGGCCCGACGCCTTCTTGACCCTGCAAACAGTCTCAACCCTGTCCATCACGTCCTCGTGGTGTGTAACTATTATCAGCTGGCTGATCAGGCCGCCTGGACCCGTGAGCCTCGAGACCAGGTCCACCAGGACCTGCCTCCTCTCCTGGTCGAGCTCGGAGGTGGGCTCGTCTAGGGCTAGGAAGCCTATGTTTGTCCTCATCATCCTGTTTAGGGCTAGCACGTATGCGAGTGCCACGCTTGTCCTCTCCCCCCCGCTCAGCATTGATATGCTCCTCTCTCCCCCACTCCTCGTCAGGACCCTTACGCTTAGGCCTCCATGGTCCTCCCTTATCTCCACCCTCGCCGGGTCGAGGTTGAAGCTCTCGAGTATACCGGCCATCTCCTCCTCCAGCGCTATCAAGCTCTTCTTGTAGAGGGTCTCCTGGAGCCTTTCCAGGATTCTCCTGGCGGCTGTCCCCGCCTTCACCAGCCTATGTAGCTTCTCCAGCTCCTTGGCCTTCTCCTCCGCCTCCTCTAGCGAGGCCTCCAGCAGCGCTATCTCCTTCCTCACACCCTGTATAGCCTCCTCCAGCCTCCTCTTCTCCTCGGCAAGCTCCTTGGCCTTCTCCTCCGCCTCTCTCAGCTTTTCCTCCGCCTCCCTTGCCTCCTCCAGCCTCCTCCTTGTATCTGTTATCTCCCTTGATAGTTCTCCCAGCTCTACCCTGGCCTCGCCTAGCTCGGCCTCTAGGCTGTCCACCTTGCCCGCCAGCTCCCTTAGCCGGCCTATCTCGCGGAGTGCATCCCTCACCCTCCTCCTAGCCTCCCCCAGGCTGCTTGCACCGGTGCCTGCCAGGACCCTGTCCTTAGCCTCCTCCAGCTCGGCCTCTAACCTCTCAACCTCGGCCCTTACCGCCTTGAGCTTCTCCTCTACCTCCTCGAGGCTGGCGGCCTTGAGGGTGTTGACCTGCTTGAGGGCCCAGATGTACCTGTCTCTGAGGGGCTCCAGGCTCTTGATCCTCCTCCTAGTGTCCTCGATTACCTTCCCCAGCTCCTCTATCTCCTCCTCCAGCCTGGATACCTCCTCCTCCAGTTCCCGGGTATCTATGCTCTTGGCCTCCTCCTCGGCATCCCTAGCCTGCTGGAGTAGCCTGGCCAGCCTGTCCTTGGCGGTGAATAGCCTAGCCTCCTCTGCCTCTAGCTTCTTCAGCTCCTCCCTTAGCCTCCTCTGCCTAGCCTCCTCCTCCCTTAGCCTCCCTATTATCCTGGCTTTGAGCTCCTTGGCGTGCTCCTCCGTCAGCTCTCTGCCGCATACGGGGCACCTGCTAGAGGGGCCGTGGCGTAGGATCTCTAGTAGCCTCCTGTCCTCCTCTATCCTTCCCTGTAGAGCCCCTAGCTCTTCCCGGATCCTGGATGCCTCACCACCTATATCCTGTAGCCTCTCCTCTATCCTTCTGAGGCTTGCGGCTAGGTCCTCGACTCTCTGGATGCTTGTGCCTAGGATCCTGGATGCCTCCTGTAGTGATGTCCTCAGCCTCTCCTCTAGGATCCTCCTCCTCTCCCTTGCCTGGCTTACCTTGGCCTTCTTCTCTGCTAGCCTGCTCTTGGCATCCCTCTCCTTCTCCCTTAACTCCTCCAGCAGTGTGGATAGCCTGTGGTGCTCGTTGTATGCGTCCCTAGTCTTCTCCCTCTCCTCCAGCGCCTCCCTCGCGCTGGCTAGCCTTTCCATCTCGACTCTTGCCTCGCCTATACGCCTTTCCAGCTCCTGGATCCTGTCTAGGTACTCCCCTAGCCCTGCTATCTCCTCGAGCCTTGGCAACAGGTTCCTAGCCTTCTCTGCCTCCCCTAGCTCGCTCTCCAGCCTCCTGATCCTGGCC
>WAKG01000031.1 GCA_015523445.1 Desulfurococcales archaeon
CTGGTAACCCTAGCTGCCTCGAGCAGGGTTAACGTCTCATTCATATCCAACATGGTGAAGGCGGGGAGGAGCAGGCTGCTCAAGTACATAGAGGAGGAGATTAGGAAGACGGAGTTGGCCTACGCAGCCACAAAGCACGTCAAATACCATGAGAGGCTCAACTTCCTCAACAACCTCTACCGCTCCGTGGCTAGGCTACACACACCATACACCGGGGGCCTCTCACTCATAATATGGATACCCGAGGGTGAGGAGGAGGCTGAGAAGTCTGCGGAGGCCTTCAAGAGCCTCGTGGAGGCGGAGCTTGGGATAACCCTGAAGAGGGTCCAGCCCAGGATAGAGGAGGCCCTAACAGTATCCGGGGGGAGCATGTCCATACTCCTAGGGGGAGAGGAGGCCCCACTACCACTACAGCAGCCCTGGGACAAGAGCGGCGTCACAATAGGCACCCTAGACGATGAGGCTCAGACCCCAGTGGTCCTCTCCTGGCCCAGCGACTTCGAGGCGCACATGGCCGTCTTCGGGCCAACGGGCAGGGGGAAGACAGTACTACTAGCCGGGATAGCCTCCCAGCTAGGGGTCAGGTCGGAGAATAGCCTGGACCCCTACATGGTCGCGGTGGTAGACCCCAAGGGGGACCTAGCCGAGATGCTGGCCGGGATGGCTAGCAGGGTCGTCAAGCCGGCCCCGGGGGCCTGTATACCCCTCCCCAGGCTCGACGGGGCGGCGCAGGAGCTGGTGGAGTCCAGCATAGAGGCTGGTGGGGGTAGATCTAGCATAAGGCCGTGCATAGGCTCTATACTGGAGCGGGGGCTAGTTGTATACGACCTCTCAGGGCTCCCCAACGAGGACCGTAACACCGCTGCCTCCCTAATAATGGCTAGCCTAGCCCTGGAGGCCAGCGAGTCCAGACTGCCGGGCAGGGTTGCCCTCATAGTGGATGAGGCCTGGAGGGCCGCCCAGGGCAGGGGGCTACACATGGTAATGGCCCTCAGGGAGGGTAGGAGCAGGGGCCTACACGTGATCTACGCCACCCAGAGCCCCGGCGACGTGCCCCAGCCAGTCTCAGACAACACTAGGACCCTGGCAGTATTCGGAGGCTACACTAGGGGCTACACGGAGACAGTCAGGAGGCTGGGGCTGGAGGATGCCAGGAGCCTCCTAGCCCTACCCGTGGGGATGGCCATGCTGAGGGTGGGAGACCTGCCACCAGTAAGGGTTAGGATACTCGACTTCAAGAAACTACTTAAAACCCCGCGCACCGGGCTACTGCTAGGGAGGGAGAGGATAAGGGATGGGCAAAAGGCTCAGACAGCAGAGGGCAGGAAGGGGGAGCCCAACATACCTGAGCCCGAAACACATACACCCAGGCCCAGCCAAGTACCCCCCACTCACCGGGGAGACGCTCAAGGGTAAGGTTGTAGACCTAATCCACGACCCAGGCCGCTACACCCCCCTGGCCAAGGTGGTCCTGGAGAACGGCAGGGAGTTCCTAATGCCGGCAGCCGAGGGCATGTACGTGGGCCAGATCATAGAGGTAGGCCCCACAGCCAAGCCGGAGCCGGGGAATGTGCTCCCACTCGGAAGCATACCGGAGGGCACCATGGTATATAACATAGAGCTCAGGCCCGGGGACGGGGGCAAGCTAGCCAGGCAGGCTGGAAGCTACGCTCTAATCCTGGGCAAGAGCGGTGGCGTGACTAGGATAAGGCTACCAAGCGGGAAGGAGAAGGACATACCAAGCACGGCCAGGGCCACAATAGGAGTGCCAGCAGGGGCCGGGAGGATAGAGAAGCCCATCATGAAGGCGGGGAATGCCTACCACAAGTGGAAGGTGAAGGCGAGGAAGTGGCCCAGGGTTAGGGGAGTAGCCATGAACGCTGTAAACCACAAGTTCGGAGGAGGCAGCCACCAGAGGAAAAGCCACCCATCAACAGTGGCTAGAAACGCCCCGCCAGGCAGGAAGGTGGGCCACATAGCAGCCAGGAGGACAGGCAGGAGGAAGAGGTAATATACCCCAATACACCCTATCAGCCACAAGCCCGGTTCCGAGGAGGATCGATGAGGAGCTGACCACCGAGCAGACCGGGGGCTACCCGCCCCGGGGATGATCATCTTCAAAGACAACAAGCCTCGGCGGGAGCCCAGTCCTGATCCCGGCCTCGTCGAACCTCTCCTTTATCCTGCGCAGCACCCTGTTCTTGGTGGAGAACCAGTACTGGCTGGGGGCCCACCCCCTTATGCTCAGCACCACACCGCTCTCCCTAACCTCCAGTACAAGGACCTCGGGCCCCGGCCTGGCTAGAACCATGACGTCGTCCTCCATCACCTCCAGGGCGATCCTCGTGGCCTCCTCGACGCTAGAGTCGTGGGATATTACTATGTGGTGCTCGAACCTCCTAACAGGGTTCTGGTAGGGGTTCAGGATGGTGCTCCTGAACACAGTCTCGTTGGGGATCCTGGCTATGACCCCGTCCCACTTCCTCACTCTGGTGCTGAACACCGTGATATTCTCGACTATACCCTCGATATCTCCGAGTATGATGGGGTCTCCAACCGTGAAGGGCCTGTCTATGTAGAGGAACATGCCCGAGAGTAGGTTGGAGATCACAGCCTGGCTGGCGAAGCCGAGTATGATCCCAGCTATACCGCCTGCAACCAGGAGGCCGCTAGGGTTAACCCCTGCAGCTGCTAGGGCCCCCACCCCGCCTAGGAATATGATCGTGTAGTAGATCGACTTGACCAGGGGCACTGCTATCTGGCGGGGTAGGGTCTTCATCACCCTCCTCTCAATGGAGAGCCTAACCAGGTAGGCTAGCACAATGGATAGAGCGAATACGGCTAGGGCCTTGGCAACATTGCCAACCTCAGCAAACACTTGCAGGGCGTCCACCGGCAAGCCTCTAGAACCCCCACTCCATTAGGAAGCCTGTGGGCAGTATAGCTATCTCCCTCCCCATATACGCCAGCGGGGAGGCCTCCATCCTCTCATCCAGCTGCGGATTCTCCACGTTCACCACCGCGGAGTCGGGGCCCCTTATAGCCATGACTATATCCGAGGCCCGGGCCCTCCACGTACCCGGGAGATAGTACATCCTCATCCTGGACAGGGGGACAACTATCGTGGAGACCCTAACCGGGTCCTCGCTATTATTCACGATACTAACCCTGGTCTCGGCGTAGCCAGGCCCAGGCTCCCGGGCCAGGATCCCGCGGGTGTACCTGCAGAGCACCCCCCGGGGACCCTGGCCGTAGAATGCGAGCTTAGGCCTCACCCCCGGCTCGAAGGCATCTACCAGGGAGTGCCTCCTCCCCTCGATAGTGACCACCGCCAGGTCCACTATTATCCTTGCATCGAGGTTCACGCTGGAGAATGGGGGTATATGCACGGGCCTCTCAAAGTCGATCATGAGGCATGAGGCCAGGCCCCTCTCGGGTAGGAGCATGGGCCTCGCTGGTATGAGCCTCACATCCCTGCTATGGTATATGTAGGCGGAGGCCACCTGCTCCCCGCCCCGTAGCCTGGAGTACTCTAGCATCCCCATGGGGCCCCTCGAGATCCTGAGCACGTAGCCCCCTACCCTGACCTCCCCGCCGGGGTCGAGCCTGCCGTAGACCATCTCCCTGGCTCCCGCCGGGCTCATGGGGGCTACATATTAAGTCTTATAAGGCGATATAATCTATGCCGCCCACTTCTAAACTATATTATATTACCCTAGGAAGCCTATGAAGCCTGAAGGGGCGCCAGTGCCCCCCGGGCGATGGATATTGGCGAGGGCGACATGCTCCAGGTGTATGCACTGGAGGCCACACGTACACTACCCGTACATAGGGTACTGCACCCTCCACGGTGGGATGACCTTCGACGACTACTCCTGTCCAGGATACAAGCCGCTCAGGATCAACGGGTCCCCAAGGCTGTACTGGTGCCAGACATGCAAGACAAGGCTGACCCCAGAGGAGGCGAGGGAGCACGCAGCCCGGGGGGACAGAGTTTACCTCGGGGCCTACATAGACCCCGACGTGAGGGAGGAGATCTACGACTCCTTCTAAGGGGTGGATTACCATGGTCGATCTGACATTCATTATAGGGGGCCCCCAGGGAGGGGGCATAGAGTCGGCTGGGCAGATCGCGCTGAAGACCTTCGTTATGAAGGGCTACAATGTGCTCGGGAACAGGGAGTACCAGAGCAACATAATGGGGGCGCATAGCTACTACACTGTGAGGGTAAGAGAGGAGAGGCCAGGCTCGGTCAGGGTCCCGGTTGACATGGTGATAGCGCTGGATGCTGAGAGCGTGTTCACCCACTACAAGGAACTCAACCCCGGCGGGTTCCTGCTATACGACTCTGGCACGGTGAACTCGAGGCCGGAGAGGATAGCCTCCATGCCTAAGCCGCTCAAGCAGAGGGTGGCTGAGGACCTAAAGTCCCGGGGGCTGGATGTGACGGTGGCGGGGGCGGTGAAGGCCGCTGAGGAGGCTGGGGCCAAGGCCATCGGCCTCCCCCTTAGGCAGCTACTTAAGGTGGTGGCAGAGAGGTCTAAGAGGCCGCTCTCCTCCGTGTCAAAGACGATAAACACGATGGGCCTCTCAGCCGGGCTCTACCTCCTCGGAGTTGAGCTAGACTACATAAGGCTCGGCATAAAAGCCCAGTTCGCGGGGAAGGCGAAGGTCATAGAGCCGAACATCATAGCGGCGGAGGCGGCAGTGGACTACGTGAGGGAGGTCTACGGCGACGTCGAGAGCCTGCCAGACGGCCCTCACAAGGGCAGGGAGAGGATGATAGCTTCAGGCAACGACCTGGTCGCTATGGGCAAGGTGGTGGGGGGGCTATCGGTGCAGACCTACTACCCTATAACACCCTCCAGCGACGAGGCCCTCTACCTCGAGAAGCACCGCTACTACGAGCTGTCAGAGGAGGCCCGGGAGGCCCTAGGCCTGGAGAAGGCTGGGATAGCCGTGGTGCAGGCGGAGGACGAGCTCTCCGCCATAGGCATGGCGATAGGGGCAGCAGCGGCGGGGGCTAGGGCCTCGACCACCACCAGCGGCCCGGGCTTCAGCCTGATGAACGAGATGATCGGCATGGCCATAATGACTGAGACACCCGTGCTCATAAGCC
>WAKG01000032.1 GCA_015523445.1 Desulfurococcales archaeon
CCCTAATCGTTCTAGCAACGCTCCTAGCTGCCTCCTCAAGGGGGGTCCTCATCCACTCTCCCCGGTATCCCCGGGAGTCGGCTAGGAGGTATATTGTGACCCTGCCCATAGCCTCGGCTAGGGTCTGCTTTACTATCAGCCTCCCACTCCTGGCGGTGGCCTTCCACTCTATCAGCTTTGCGTCATCTCCCTCAACGTACTCCCTGAGCTGGTAGAGCTCCACTCCCCTATGCCTGAGCCTGGGAGCCCCTTCGCCCCGCAGTGTGTGGAGCGAGACGATCCTTTGGGTCCCTGCGTGTAGGGTGGGCTTCACATGGATGCACTTGGACTCCGTGGAGATGCTGGCGGTATACTCGAAGAGGCCTAGCAAGTCTCTCCCCCTCACCCTTACTGGCTGGAAGCATCTAGCCCCCAGCCTGGAGACTGCCTTGTAATGGGCCCTAACCTTGGAGCCTGGAGGTATTAGGAGTGTGAAGCGCGGCGGGTCCACGGGCTTAACGCCCTCCGGGGGCCTGTCGGCCAGCTCTATGATGAGGGGCATTACCCCAGTATTATGCACAGCTAGGGTTATCGGGAATACCTCGCCCTCATACGGGCTTGGGGCTTCCCTCCTGACAGCCATCTCTCTAGCCAGGGTTATGAGGGAGAGCCTAGCGTGTAGGTGCATTAGGGCTATCACCGCCACTAGCGCGACTCCAACCATAGAGGTGCCCTTAGACCCGGCAACTGCTCCCCCTGCTATGAGTAGGGCGGCGGTGAAGCCTAGGGTGGTGCCTAGGGGGGTTATCCAGAGCCTCTCAACCCTGACCCTCAACCCGAGCCTACCTCTCGGCTGGCGGCGAGGGAGTGGGCGTCTTGGACAGGATCTCGTCTAGGACCTCATCCACTATCTCGTTCCCAACAGCGTGTCTCAGAAGGATCCTGTGCCGGAGCGCTGGCTTGACAACGCTCTTAACATCGTCAGGTATTACGTAGCCCCTCCCCTCGAGGAGGGCCATGGCCCTTGATAGGCGGAGTATCCCTATGGCAGCCCTAGGCGAGGCCCCCAGCCTAACCCGGGGATGCTCCCTGGTGGCCCTGACCAGGTCCACTATGTACCTTATGATGGAGTCGTGTACTCTAACCTTCTTGGAGGCCTCAATCATCCACAGGACCTGCTCCCTACCAGCCACTGGCTCTATAGGCCAGTCCTCTATGTAGTCGCTCCTCCGAAGTATCTCCACCTCCTCCTCCCAGCCCGGGTAGCCGAGGTCCACCTTGACCAGGAACCTGTCCACCTGAGCCTCGGGAAGGGGATAGACCCCCTCCATCTCTATCGGGTTCATGGTGGCTATAACCATGAATGGCCTCTCTAGCTTAAACACCCTGCCCTCAAGGGTTACCTGCCTCTCCTGCATCGCCTCTAGGAAAGCACTCTGAGTCCTCGGCCCGGCCCTGTTGATCTCGTCTGCTAGGACTATATTGGAGAATATGGGGCCGGGGCGGAACTCGAACTCCCCCGTCCTCTGGTTCAATACGAAGGTGCCCAACACGTCGCTGGGGAGAAGGTCTGGGGTGAACTGGATCCTGGAGAACCTTAGTCCCAAGGCGGAGGCTATAGCCTTAGCCAGGGTCGTCTTAGCAACGCCCGGCACACCCTCCAGGAGCACGTGGCCCTCCGCCAGTAGGGAGGCCAGTATTAGCCTAATCTCCGCTTCCTTACCCACTATGACCTTACCAACCTCAGCGAGTATTCTGCCAGTCAGCTCTCTAGCCTCAATAGCCCTGAGCTCTTCCAACGTGTTGACCCCGCATAGTTCCCCTTGCCTGGGTCTTGTATGGGTTCTAGTCCTTATCAGTCTATATAATAATCCGGTCTAGATGCTAGCCATGTATACCCGGTAGAGGTGTGGTATGGATGCTAGCTAGGGAAACAATCCTCAAGGTCCTAACAGTACTAGCCATGATATCGTATATAGGGGTGAACTTCGTGGCGCCCCTGCCCAGGTTCCTGGTGGCGGAGAACCTGGTCTATGCGGCCCTATACGGCCTGGGGCTACTGCTCATGCCACGGAGGCCCGTGGATGCCCGGGTCCTCCTAGCGGGGCTTGCGGGGTTCAACGCTGGTAGGGTGTCTAGGAGTATCATAGAGCCGACCGGTGTACTGACGCCCCTGGCTAGGGATCATATACCACTCTTCATAGTGCTCCTGGCCATCATGATCCTCTCCCTCCAGGACCTAAGGGGCCTCAGGAGCCGGTAGAGTTTATCCTCTCCCTCGTCCTTATCCTGTAAGCCTCCAACACTGGGAGGACGAATATCCTCCCATCTCCGGGCTGGCCCGTCCATGCAGCCTCCATTATAGCCTCAACCACCTCCCTAACCCTATCGTCCTCCACGTAGACCTCGATCTTCACCCTGGGCAGCAGGTCCACCCTGATCACGTGGCCCCTATACTCCAGTTCTATGCCGGACTCCTCGCCCCTACCCCTAACCTCGTACACAGTCATGCCGGTGAAGCCCCTCTCCTCGAGGGCCCTCTTCACCGCCTCGAACTTCTCGCTCCTCACGATAGCCTCAACCTTCCTCACGCCAATCACCCCCACTACCTATAGGCCTCCTCTCCGTGCTGTGATATGTCGATCCCGACATACTCCTCGGTAGGCGTGACCCTCAGGCCCACTAGCCTGTCCACAAACTTGGCTATGGCAAGCGTCACGGTGAAGGAGTAGACTATGATTACAATGGCATCTACTATCTGGGCTGCGAAGAGGCCCGGGTTGCCCTCCAGCAGGCCAGGGACACCTCCAATACCCTCCCTAGCAAAGACTCCGGTCAATATGGAGCCGAGCACGCCGGAGACGCCGTGTATGGCCCAAGCGTCTAGGCTCTCATCCAAGCCCCTCTCCAGCCTCCAGGCTAGGGCCTTATAGCTGGCAAACCCGGCCAATGCCCCTATAACGAGCGAGTCTATAGGGCCGACGAAGCCTGCCGCAGGTGTTATGGCAACTAACCCAGCTACTGCACCGCTAATCATGCCCAGGCTACCCGGCCTGCCATGGCTCCAGGAGGCTAGGGCCCATGAAGCCGCCCCGGCGCTGGCCGCCAAGTGGGTTACTAGGAGAGCGTTCCCCGCCACACCGTCAGATGCCAGGGCGCTCCCGGCGTTGAACCCGAACCAGCCAAACCATAGGAGGGCACCCCCAATCATGGTTAGGGGTATGCTGTGGGGAGGTATATGGGACTCTTCGAAGCCTAGCCTGGGGCCGATCACCAGCGCTACTGCGAGGGCGCTGAAGCCCGAGGCTGTATGCACTACCAGCCCCCCGGCGAAGTCTATGGGGGTTGCCCCTGTCAGCCTCTCGACCAGGCCGTGGAGGCCTCCTCCACCCCAGATCCAGTGGGCCACAGGGTCATATACCAGGGTGGTCCATAGTAGGCCGAAGGCTATGAAGCCTGTGAGCCTGGCCCTCTCGGCGAAGGGGCTGGTTAGTATCGCTAGGGTTATCGCTGCGAATGCCATCTGGAACGCTACGTACAATACCCCGGGTATGCTTGTGCCCTCCAGCGGCTCCATACCTATACCCCTGAGTAGCGCATAGTCTAGGCCTCCAACCACTCCACCTATGCTGGGGGCGAAGGAGAGGCTGAAGCCGATTACGGCCCACTGTATGCTTACTATGAATAGGGATACTAGTGAGAGGGCTATCATAGAGGCCACGTTCTTCCTCCTAACCAGGCCTCCGTAGAAGAATGCGACTCCAAACGTCATTAGGACTACCATGGATGTTGATGCTAGGATCCACGCCGTGGCGGCCCCGTCTAGCTCCGCCACGCTTCCACCCGTCCACTAGTCCCTGATGTAATAGGAACATAAATATATGTAGACAAGTGTAACATAAGTTAACATATATAATCAGTTAACTATATGTATAAAATAAGCATATAACGAAAATATCATAAATATGCATAATACAAATGGAGCACTATATGCTATATAAATATACATTGTATATAGACTACGTGCATCCAAAACCCAGGTAGTGTTACAGACGTATCAGGGGCAATGCATGAATACCTACCAATGTACCATAAGAGCCCGGGGAAGCTCGTGCACAGATTATGCTCCATAGACGTGGGCACCAGTGGTGCAAGGCTCAGCATTTACGGTGAGGACCTAGCCCTCGAGGCCAGGTATGAGTCTAGGCTAGAGCTGAGGTACCATGGGGGCAGGGTGGAACAGGACCCCCTAGAGCTTCTCAGAACATTCAGGGAGCTAGTAGGGAAGGCCTCCAGGCGTGGGTGCAAGGTCCTAGGCATATCCCTCTACAGGGGCTCAGTCCTAGCATGGAGGCGTGGGGAGCCCCTCTCGGGCATAGTAACATGGATGGATAGCCGGGGAGTGGAGGAGTACTACAGGCTCCCCCTCCATGCCAGGATAGCCTCGATTCTTCCAGGTATTGGGAAGGCGCTCAAGCCCGGATCCCCGGCACTGGCTATGAGAAGCCTGGCCCGTAGCCATCCTGGAGCCCGCATCTGGAGCCTGGACGCCTTCATAGCGGAAGTGTTAAC
Source organism: Desulfurococcales archaeon (assembly GCA_015523445.1). Classification (GTDB taxonomy): domain Archaea; phylum Thermoproteota; class Thermoprotei_A; order Sulfolobales; family Acidilobaceae; genus S012-22. The sequence continues at coordinate 4,552 of WAKG01000032.1, forward strand.
TGGGGAGTTTACATCAGATCCAGGCCAAGCGGCGCTAACAGGCCTGTACAACCCCTACACGCTCAAACCCCTAACAATAGTACAGAGGCTCCTAAGCCTCGGGCTAGAGGTGCCCAAGCTAGCATACCATGACGAGCCCCTAACAAGCATAGAGGGAATGCAGGTAGGCCCACTAGTCCCAGACCAGCAAGCAGCCTCACTAGGCCTAGCATGCCTGAGGCCGGGATGCATAAGGGTAACCTTAGGCACGGGCATGTTCATAAGCGCCCCCCTCGAGGAGAGGCCTCCCTTGGCCATGGGTAGCCTTGTGCCCCTGCTGAACCTAGCAACACGGGAGGAAAGGATGTATGGGGTAGAGGGGTTCGCGGCTGGGGTAGGCATCGTCTATGAGGCGTTCGCCAAAGTCCTAGGAGGCTTCAGGGAGCTGGAGGAGAAGGCTAGGATGGCTAGGGAGGCGTCTCCCGTGGTCCCAGTGCTGGCTGGCCTAAGAACCCCCTACATGCCCCTCCTCCGCGGCGCTGTGCTGGGAGTGGCCCCCGGATTCACCGGGGAGACCCTGGCACGGGGCCTAGTAGCCGGCACTATACTGACGTTCCTAGCAATATACAGGGAGGTGAAGCGGCTGGCCGGGCCGGGAGAGGTCAGAGTAGGCGGAGGCCTATCCAGGCTAGGCATACTGGTATCCGGCATAGCAGGCTCCCTAAGGACTAGGGTGTATAGGAGCGTGGACTACAACGACTCAGCCCGGGGAGCGGCGTTGCTTGCAGGCTACGCCTCCGGCCTACTGTCGAGGCGAGAGCTACTAAACCCCAGTGTCGCCCTTGAGGAGGTGGAGCCCGCCGGGGGTTGGCCCGCGGGGGAGGATGTAGGGGATTGGCTAAGGGTCATAGGTGTGTTGTCCTCGAGGAGCTTCTCAGAGTCGCTGGAGAGGATCCGGAGGTCGAGGTCCTAGAGGAGGGGCCTCCCCGTGTGGAGCCTAGCTTCACAGGCTGGCCCCGCCCCCTGGATATGTGGCCCTTGGAGATGATGCTGGTTGAGAGGGGGTGGAGGCCTAGGGCTAAGGTCCTCAGGCCCCTCTCAAGGATGGCGGTAGCCAGGGTAGTAGACATGGCATCAAGGCTGGGGGCCTGCATAGCGCCCCGGGGAGGGGGCTCCAACGTTGTCGGGGCTTCACTGCCCCTACCCTGCTGTGCGCTCCTAGACTTGACGGGGCTGGATAAGGTCCTAGACTTCAGCGGTGAGGACCTTTACATACATGTGGAGGCCGGGGCTAGGGTCTGGAGTGTTGAGGAGTGGCTCAACCAGCGGGGCTACACTCTGGGCTACCACCCCCAGTCCATAAAGCTTGCAACCATAGGGGGCTCGATAGCCATGCTGGGCTCGGGAAGCCTAGCCCCGGGGATCGGCAATATAGAGGATATCGTGCTTTGGCTAGACGTAGCTATACCGGGGATGGGCCTGGCTAGGCTCGGATCCCATACTAGCCCTAGGGGCTGGACCGGTCCCGGGGTTAAGCACCTCCTCATAGGATCCGAGGGCGGTCTAGGCGTCATAGTATCGGCGGGCCTCAGGGTCAGGCCCCTGCCCAGACACCTTGAGGCTAGGACCTACGCGTTCCCCAGCTTCAGCAATGCCATGAGTGCTGCGAGGGAGGCTGCCCTGTGGGGCGTGGCTAGGATGCTCAGGGTTGTAGATCCCAGCGAGTCCCCCCTGTACGGGGCTGAAGGGGCCCTGCTGCTAGCCGAGGTGGAGGCGCCCGGGAATGGGCTCCTGTCCTCCCAGCTGAGCTACCTGGATAGCCTAGCCTCAAGGCATGGGGGTGAGAGGGTTGAAGGCGTGTATGAGAGGTGGATCTCCTCTAGGCACGGGTATGATAGCTACCTGAGGGAGTTATGGAGCATGGGCCTATGGGTTGACACCATAGACACCGCTGCCATGTGGAGCAAGGTTGCACTGCTTAACGAGGAGCTGAAGAGAAGCCTCTCAAGGGTACCAGGTGTGGTTATGGTTATGAGCCACTCCGGCCACATATACCCTAGCGGGGCCAGCCTGTACCACACAGTGGTCATGGAGAGGAGGCTAGACACGTACTGGAGGGTATGGACCACCGCCGCGGAGGTTACCAGGAGGATCGGGGCATCCTTCACCCACCAACACGGCTGGGGTATGCTGAGGAAGCACGGCCTAGACATGCTAGGGGACAACTATAGGGTCTACTGCAGGGTAAAGGAGGCCCTAGACCCCGGATGGTCCCTTAACCCCCTCGGGCTCCCATCGAGGTGCCAAAGGAGTGGAGAGGGTTGACGTAGCCATAATCGGGGCCGGGGTGGTGGGCCTCTTCACAGGACTAGAGCTAGGCGCCAGAGGCTACACTGTAGCAGTTATCGACAAGGCCCGGAAGCCCATGGCTGGGGTCAGCTCGAGGAGCGCGAACGTGATACACCTCCTACAACCTCCATTCAACAGCCTAAAGAGCAGGCTATGCATCGAGGGCAACAGGCTCCACAAGAGGCTCCATAAAGAGCTGGGATACAGGCTTGTGGAGACGAGGCTACTCCTAGCCTACACCTCTAGGGCAATGAAGCCCCTAGCAGCCTTGGTGGCCAAGCTGCTACCTAGGCTCGTGTCCACTGGCCAGGTGGAGGTGAGTCACCTCACCGGGCGGAGGGCTAGGGATGTGGAGCCAGGCCTCTCAGATAGGGTCATGGGAGCCGTGGAAGTGAAGGGATATGCAGTCGTGGATCCAGGTAGCATGGCCAGGGCCCTAGCATCAGGAGTGAGGGGCTACGGGGAGCTACTCCTAGGCAGTAGGGTGGAGGCTGTCGAGACCAGGGACTCTAGGATCATACTGGAGGCAGGGGGCCTGGAGGTGGCTGCAAGGCTCGTGGTCAATGCAGGGGGGCTGGAGAGCCATATAGTGGCTGGGATGTTTGGTGACAGCTATAGGCAGGAGGCGTGGAAGGGCGTTATGAGCATACACTCAAAGCCCAGGCTCAGGAGCATCGTGGCCC
>WAKG01000033.1 GCA_015523445.1 Desulfurococcales archaeon
GAATACATCATCCTTAGGCGTAAGAGTCCTTGTCGTTCTAGCCATTGCATCAGCAGCTACTAGTGGAGCGACTTTCACGTATCTACCCATCTTCCTACCCGATTTTACAAGCCTCCTAACCCATATTAGCCTCCTACTCTTCCTAGCCGTCAATGAATCCTCATAGGCAACGAATGGCAGTCGGTTTGCCGAGACTACTCCTAGGACCTTGTTGCCCTCCGCCACTACTAGAGCGTCTAGCCCTAGGGTCTTCATCTTGTTAACTACATGGGCTAGGGAGTGGTGTGGATGCACCTTGGCTAGCCTACCCGGGAACATTATGTTCTCTACAAGCAGCCTTCCCTGCTGGTGCCTGGCGTATGCATCAACCAGGTCATCCTTGGTTATGAATCCTACTGTGTTGCCCTCGTCATCAACAACCATAGCCACCTCGGATCCGTTTGACAGCATGGCTAGGGCCACATTTTCTAGGGGATCGCTGGCCTTGACCCTAGGTATTACCCTGTCCATGACTAGGTCTATGAAGAACTTGTCGTAGACCCTGCGCCTCCATAGGGGGCCCTTGAGTGCTAGTGCCCTTAGCATGCCCCACTTACTCACTACACCCACTATCCTTCCTGCCTCGTCAACCACAAGCAGGTAGTTTGTGCGCCTCCTCAGCATCTCCCTTCTAGCATGCTCTACCGTGTCGTTTATAGTTATGGCTGGCATCTCGCTCCTGGATATCTGGCCCGCGGTCAGGCCTAGCTCTATATAGGCCTCCCCCTTAGGCTTGACTAGGACCTCTTGTAGCATCTGCCTCGTTCCCCTGTACTCTACCCTCTCTTCCTCCCTCACCTGTATTGGTGCTGGTATTGGCTTGACTGGCTTCCTCTCTGGCTTTGCCCCCTCTATGTAGGCCTTCACCACGTCTGCCTGAGTCACCACACCTATTACTCTGCCCTCTTCATCCACGACTGGTAGCATTGTGAAGTCGTTCTCTGCCATGACCTTGGCCACATCCTCTATGCGTGTGTCTGGAGTTGCTACTACTACTCCACGGGTCATTATCCTCTTTACCTTAGCCGGGGTCACTATCTTCCCGGCTTTGATCTCCCTATGGAACCTCCACCTACCTGTTTTTATCAGGTCGTATGGTGTGATTATACCGACTGGATAGGGCTCGTCCTTGCTCCTCACCACCACGAGGGCCGGGATGCCCCTGTAGACGAACCTGCTCCAGACCCTGTTTATCCTCTCATTCATATCAACCATGTAAATATCTAAGTCATCAATAGTCATGACCTCCGAGACTGTCTCTGCCCTAGGCTTTACCCCACTCTTCCTCATCACATCTATTATATCCCTGAGTGATACTACTCCAGCCAGTCTTCCCTCCTCGTCTATAACTGGGGCCGCATATATCCCATGTTCTTCCATCTCCTTAAATACTTCTTCTACATCCTGATTTATCCTGAATACAGGGTAGCTCCGTGCAACATCTACGGCCCTAAGGTTTGACTTGGTGCTAGTTGGTATTATCGCTTCTACCCTAGTGAGGAACCCATCTAGCTTATCACTCTTTTCATCCTTCACTATTGGTATGACCCGCTCCTCGGTCTCCCTGAATAGAGCCCTCACTGCCACTAGCGGGGTTCTTGGTAGCACCTTTGCCCTTGGCTCTCTCATTACTTCCCATACCTTCATACCTGTCCCACCGAACTATCCATACTTGTCTACCATGATTAATAATATTTGGATTGCATAGAACTGGAGCCACTAGGAGATACGGGTTGGGTAGGAGGAGGAAGAGGAGGGTAAAGAGGCAGCGCACTGTTAGGAAGCCTGGCCGCTACTTCCAGTGTCCCGTATGCAACTCCATGACCCTCACGATAGACTTCCGGAAGGCTGACAAGCCTGGGGTTAAGGTTGCAGTTGTAAGGTGTGGATCCTGCGGCCTCCACTGTGAGAAGGAGGTGCCTGGAATGTATGAGAGGGTTGACGTGTATAACATTATCTCTGACCTAGCTTATGAGGGTAGGATAGAGGAGGAGTGCAGGCATGGAGATGAGGGTGCTGAAGAGCCTGAAGTCGAGGAGGATCAGGTCTAGGCTTCACTTCACGCTTATAGACCCGAATAAGACTGGGCCTGAGGAGGCTGGGAGGCTTTCCCTCCTCGCTGCTGAGGCTGGGAGTGATGCTATACTTGTTGGAGGATCTGTTGGAGTATACGAGCCCAGGCTGGGTGAGGTTGTCAGGTCGATCAAGGAGGCCGGGCTACCAGTCATACTTTTCCCTGGAAATATAAGTGGCCTGACTCCCGTAGCCGATGCTGTCCTATTCATGTACTTAATCAACTCTGATAACGTGTACTATACGACATGGGCCCAGACCCAGGCTGCCCCTATAGTACTCGAGATGGGCCTAGAACCAATACCTACAGGGTACATAATAGTTGGTTACGGGGGCGCCGCTGGGTATATGGGGTTCTCGAGGCCCGTGCCCTATGATAAGCCGGAGCTCGTGGCTGCCCATTCTCTAGCTGGAGCCATGATGGGTGCCCAGGTTATCTATTTGGAGGCTGGTAGTGGGGCTCCTCGGCCAGTGCCTGCCGAGGCTGTGAGGCTGTCTAGGGTGCTCTTGGATAGGCTTGGATGGGATGGGCTTCTGGTTGTGGGAGGGGGTGTTAGGGAGCCGGGGCAGGCTCGCGAGCTTGCTGGGGCTGGGGCTGATGTCCTGGTTACTGGTACTATAGGGGAGGAGGATCCTGGTAGGGTACCATCGGTCATAGAGGCCTTTAAGGGCACTTAGTTAGCTGGCTGTACTTCCTTCTAAGGGCATTCTCCACATCTATGCCGAGCATGTTTGCCAGGCTTATGGTCCATGCTATCACATCTGCTATCTCCTCCCTAGCTGCCTCTAGGTCCTCGCGCTGTAGCGCCTCTGCAAGCTCACCTACCTCCTCTACTAGCCATGTGAAGGTCCTGTAGAGCCCCCTGCTGGTGTCCCTCTCAAGGTACTCATCCTTTATGACCCTCTGTATGCATCTGAGCTCCACTAGCATCCACCCAACGTCATGTGTTGCCCTGGATTAACTGTTATTAGCCTGGGATGTACCTATACATTTATGGGTGTGAGGCGTGTCGTCCAAGAGGAGTAAGAGACAGTCAGGGCCTATGACTGCTGCTGGCTTGATATCGTTCTATGACGAGTATGAGGGTAAGTTTAAGATGTCTCCAACCGCTCTCATAGTCCTATCAGCTGCCTATGCAATGTTGATTATAATAGCTCATCTTATAGCCTAGCCTCTCCCATATATTTTCCTCCTAAGGGACATTGTAAACCCCCCGGTTAACGCCTCCCAAACCACAGTCTCCACCTCATCCGGCCCTAGATTCTTGACCCTAACCCTCCTATCACTCATCCTAGCAGCCTTCACATGGCTACAGCCCACTCCATCCTCTGGCTTGGCCAGCCTCATGAGGAATCCTTGGCAGCTACAATATCTCTTATCCACTATGACATAATCCTCCCTTTCCCCTAGGTATACTAGTATCTCTGGGCTCTCGTGGATCATGACCAGCCTACCGCTTAGTGCTATAGACTTAGCCCTCTTCCCTATGACTTCGCTAGTGAACCTGTCTATCAAATAATCTATCTGTAGGCTTCCTGCCAACCTGGTAAACCCTCCATTTACATTCAGTGTATCCTACCACCAGGTAGTCAACTATGCCATGAAATATACCAGTCTCTACTATGCCTGGCACCGTCTTCAACCTAATATCTAGGCCCTCCGGATCTTCTATGGGACCCATGTGTAGGTCCACTATAATGCCTCCCCAGTCGCTCACTACGGGCCCTGCCTTTCCCCCGCTCATCCTAGGCCTAGGGTTATATCCCCAATCATCAAGTCTATCAATAACATAGCCTAGGGCGTGGGGGACTACTTCTATTGGCACAGGCTTCCTGGATCCCAGCATTTCTACAAGCTTACCTTCATCCACTATTATTATATTCACCCTACTATTATAGGCCAGTATCTTCTCTCCAAGTAGAGCTCCTCCCCCACCCTTAACCAAGCGTCCCCAAGGATCGACCTCGTCTGCCCCATCTATGTATACGTCTGGCTTTAAGCCTCCAGTCTGGGAGGATACCCGTATACCCGCATCTCTCAGCCTGAGCTCGGTATCTATGCTTGATGCGAGCACTACTGATCCTGATAGCGTCTCCGAGGCTATGTCTATGAACTCAGCAACTGTAGAGCCTGTGCCTACTCCCACTACCCCCGGTTCCAGTCTCTTAACCAGCTCTAATGCTCCCAGGGCTGCCGCCCTCTTACTACTACACTCATCCATCACAATACACCACTCGCCTTATACTACACCATACCCCTTCAAATATACACCAGCCACAGTGGGCTCCACAGGAAGCAAAGGGGTTGCTATAAACCTCCACAATATCCTATACGTATCACACTGAGACCCCCCTGTTTCTTATGGAACCGTTATCCTTCGGGCTTGAAGGTGTAAGTAGCCATTTATGCGTGCCCTATCTATGACTTGGGTAAATGATTAACCTTATTATACTATATGCAAACATACTCTAGTTCCCGCTACCCAGATGCATAACAAGGTGGACGTGATTATAGTTCCACGTGAAACCGGGGGGTCTCTCTACTCGCTGAGAGTTACCTGGTGGGATTCATGGGAAACTAGGGGGGTGTAAACCCCCCAGTATACAGGATCTGGTTTATGTCAAGCCTGAGAGGGAGCCGAATAACCGGAGCCTTGGCAGTGATAGGGGGTGGAGAGAGGTGTGGATACCTACCAGGCCTCACTGTATATCTACCCCCGGCTAGGCCCCGGGGAGCCCAGGTTTCCACCCTACTATACATGCGGGACTTATACCCGCATTGGGGACACTTGAATCCTCCCTTGGATCCCATGCTCTTCATAGAGGACCCGCATAGGGGGCATCTAGGGTTAGCCTGGGCCTTGTCCTGGCGTAGTTGTAATATGTCTAGGAGCTCTACTGCAAGTACAGGTTTTCCATTCACAGTATACGGTTTTACATGAGCCAACACGCCAACTATATCCCCCTCCCTTAGGCCTCGGGCCACAATGTTGAGAGGCCATGTTTCCCTGAAAAATGCCAGATCAACGCTCCTGTTAAGGACCTTGGCCTCAACGACTGTATGCCCCTTAGGCAGCTGGACGGGCCTCCCTATTATCATTGCGTTGGCATATCCCACACTATACGGTGTCAACTGGGGGGTTAACGGTATGTGGTGTACCCCAGTATGCTGATTACTCCTAAACACCACGCAAACATCGGCCCCAGCAGATAGGCACCAATCAGTAAAAGGACAGTACCCCCTTACACCTGCCAGCACAGGGTCTGCCCCTCCCGGGGCTGCAGATGCCTCGAGGCTGGCCCACTCCACATTGTTGAAAGTGCAGGATGGCCATGTGCTTGTGGAGTACACGCTCCACAGGATCCTCCTTCCGGGGCTCCAGGTATCTGGGCTCCTATACCCTATCACCTCGAAAGTATAGGGATCGCCGGGGCCTAGCGCGGCAGTAGCGGCAGCTGCACCCACTACTCCACGGCCTCCACGGTATAGTATGCCCATCTTATCTAGGAGCCTAGTCACCCTGCTAGGGCTGACAATACTTGTTAATGCCTCCCTATATATTCTTCTCAGCCTAGGATCCCTCCATGGCTCACCCTCTGAAACAACGATCCCAGGCCTCTTACCCGTCGCCTCTGGCCTTCCAGAGATGTACTCCTCGGCCATCCATGATGCTAGTTCTAGTAGTTCCTCTGGGCCTAGCCTTGTCTCTATTCTAAGTGCTGTGGCTGCGTTGCCCCTGGTTTTCCATGGTATGGCTGGGTTTAGCCGTGCAAGTATGGGGTAGTCTAGCATGGATTCCAGGTGTTTTGATGCCTCGAGTAAGAAAAGTGTTGTAAAGTGGGTCGTGCACCCACCTACCCGGTTATCTATGTCATCGAATGCTATAGTTACTATGTTACCCTGACCCATTTTATTTAGTCTTCTTTATAACAACTATGCTTGTCAAGGTGCTTTTGACCCCATCCATCTTCCTTATCTTCTCTGTTATCAGGCTCCTTAGCGTGTCCATGTCCTCAGCCTCTACTATAGCTATCAGGTCATGTATACCGTATACCATGTAGACCTCCTTAACCTCGGGAAGCGCGAATAGCTTATCAAGGATCTCATTCTCCTTACCGACATCCGTGTTTATCATGACTATGGCCTGGCTAGGCACCTTAGTCACCCACCTATCCGTCTAACCATAGAATATGGGCATGGTGGGATATAAAGGTTGTCGTCATGGAATAAATAAGTAGAAAAAATATTAGATTATTAATTATGTTAATTGATTAGTATTCTAGGACTACCTTCTCCTAGATGCTAATGCAACCAGCAACAGTGCTACTCCTACCAGAGCTACTGCCAGCGGCATGCCTCCAGCAGATGCTACTACTGCATCGCCACCAACCAGCGGCGCTGGCTCCGAGTATAGCCTGAATAGAGTACCAGTCAGATCAGCTAAGGTTGGGCTTGTACCGGTTGCATTAATCCATATAGTCACGGTGTTGCTGGCAGTATCTACGCTGTAGTGAGAGACCTCCCTCCACATGGAGCCGTCGAACCACATGGGCACTATATTCTCGGTCAGCGGCGGCGCTGGCTCCGGGTAGGTTATGTTTATCACTAGCCATGAAGCACCGCTGGCATTGACCATGGCTACATCGAAGTACAGTATATCAGAGCTAGCTGGGAATGCGTTCCAAGCGTTCGCGGGCAGGGAGCCCAGCTCTAGTATCTGTAGGCCTACCGGAGCGTTGGTCACGTTTATCATGAATGATGTCCCTGCACCTACTGGTGCTGTACCACTGAATGTGCCATTAAATACATAGCCGAATGCTGTACCAGTCAGTCCAGGCGGGATCATGTAGAACCAGGTACTCAGGCTAGTTGTCAGGTTTAGTACATCTACTGCCTCCACGGTGAATATGTAGTAGTTGCCTGGGGTGACGTATGGGGTCAGGTCGAAGCTCGTAGTAGTGGCTGGCAGGTTGGAGGCTATCATGGTCCCATTCAGGTATAGGTTATATGATACTATGTTGAATGGCTGGTCGCTGAACATGGTCCAGTATGCAATCGCAGTGCCCGTGGCAACGTTTATACTGACATTCACGCTCGGGCTCGTATAGACAGGGGCACCTCTATCGAAGAGCCATATCAGAGTGTAGTTTAGTAGCGCGGCCTGCATTACTGGGTCTAGTATAGCATCGTAGGGGAAGGCGTAGTAGACGGTTCTAGACTCTCCAACAGGCCTACCATCATAGGCCACTATTGCTGAGGTCCCTAGGAGGGACCAGTTAGCTATATCAAACCCGCCATACGCCGGGACTACCTCGTCAGGGTAGCCTTCTCCTATAGTGTTGCTCCTTGTGTCAATAGTAAATGTTGTTGCTGGTAGGAACCATGTCAGTGGATGGCTCCTTGTTATATTAATCTGGTATACATCCTTACTCATGTCACGTACATACTCGGCGTGGGCAACGTACTGCATCACTGTGGTTCCGCCCCACCACCATGCTATATCGCCGCCCTCGACAAGTATTCCTCCATCATAGAAGAGCGAGAAGATTATCAGTGCTATAGCATCTAGCGAATCGTCAAATGGGAACCATATTCCACCGCTGAACCATGCAACTACCGGGAAGTCCCCGCTCAATATGGCGTCAGCGGCTATTTGCTGTATTGTGGTGTTCCACAAGGTCATGTTTATACCTAGTGTGCCGTTGAGCGCTAGCACTGGGGTCATATTGGGTGCATAGAGTTGTGATAGGAACCACATCCCATAGAATTCATCATATACTACCAATACGTTTAACGGGTTGTAGCCGGTCCTAGGAGTCATGAATACATCGTATATCATATCGGTATCCAGGGTGAATGGTGTTGAGTAGTACTGGTAGTAGCCTGGTAGGCTTGCCTGAACCCTTATATTACCCGATGGGACTAGCATGGAGAACTGGCCAGACGCATCTGTTAGCGTGCTGTTGAAGACTATTGATAGGTCTGGGCTTACCGCCGAGACGTTGACCCCTGCAAGTGGGGCCCCTGTCACCACATCATATACAGTACCGTTGAGCCAGTATAACTGTGGTATGTAGAATCCGAATATCACCTGGTAGTACTCCCCTGCAACCGAGACGTTTATCCTACCCCAGTATAGCATATCAGTTATCGGGTTCGGGGGTATGGCCACCGTTAGGTTTAGTGTACCGTTAAGCGCTATCACATCACCAACTGAGGGCGACACGATCCATGCAGTGAAGTCTGTCCCGTCAAGGGCGTAGAGCTCTAGCCCAGCCACCGTGGCCGTGGTTATGCCCGGGTTAAAGCTCACCAGGCTTATGAGGCTAGTTAGAATATCTCCGGCATCCACCGAGCCGAAGCTTACCTTGGCTGGCATGGGTAGGAACTGGGTGTTTATAGCTCTCCATATATTGACTAGTCCACCGCCCTGCACGTAGGGGTTCATCATGGCAGCTCCAGTATAGACCGAGTCGTTGAGGTCTGTAGCAGTTGATATTAGGGCCGACCTTATCATCTCCGGGCTCCAGTCTGGATGAGCCTGCTTTATGAGTGCCACTAAGCCACTGATCATGGGCGTACTGTAGCTAGTTCCGCTACCCGCATCTATAGCGTATGAGCCAGGCGGTAGACCAGCTGCCTGAGCAGAAGTAATCGATACGATGTGCCTGCCGTATGCTGTTATATCAGGCTTGATGTCATAGTTGAATGGATTAGGCCCTTTACTGCTAAATGATGCTATCGTATTGACCTTGGTTGCTGCTCCAACCGCTATGGCTCCCACAGCTGCTGCTGGGCTCTCGATTGTGAAGTAGCCTGGGCCAGAGTTGCCAGCAGCTATTATTGGTGTGATGTTGTATACGTAGTTAGCTATATCGACTGCTGTCATCATGGGGTCATATCCGCTTACTGGGCCCCCTAGGCTCATGCTGATTATATCTACGCTCTGGTTTATGGCAAACTCTATACCATCTAGGATTGCTGTGGTGGGGCAGGATCCGCCACTGTCACAAACCTTCGCACCTACTAGGCTGGTGCCTGGGGCCATACCCATTAGCCTGTTAGTCGTCCTGGACCATAGGTAGCTGTTGATGACCTCTGGTGGTGCTGGGCCCTCAACGTCATCCATGAATATGATGTCTGTGGGATTACTGGCATTGTATACCATTATGTCGTCCAGCCACCAGCCGCCCCACTGAATACTAGAGTCTGGCTCGTACTGGAAGCTTATGTATAGAGTTGTGGCCCCGGGATCTACTGTTATGTTGAATGACTCAGTATGAAGTGTGAAGTTGGTACCAGTGTAGCTGGCTAGCAACACCGGGGCTGGTGCTGAGTCGAACCAGTAGTATACGTAGCCGTAGTCAAAGAGGTCTTCTATCCAGTACCTCTGTGTATAGTTAAGCGTCACATCCGACCCAGCATAGGCTGACACATCTATGGCGTATGTCAGGTTTGCCACTCCAGGGTAGTTGAACTCAGAGCTGTCATCAAAGTTGATGGAGTGCCAGAGGCCGTTACCTCCGCTCCACGGTAGTACACCGCGGGCTGCTATGACTCCTGAAACGAATGTTCCATGCCCGTGATCGTCGTATGGGCTAGGTAGGCCGTTTATGAAGTCGGCCCAGGCTACTACACTACCGCTTAGCTCTGGGTGAGCCTCCTCTATGCCTGTGTCTAGAACGGCAACGGTTACCCCGGTGCCGTTGACCCCTAGCATGTTATAGACTTGGGCAGTCTGTAGTAGGTAGTGTGAGTCGAATAGTGTTATATATGCAAGGTCATTCACATCGACATAGTCCACGGATCCTATTGTTGCTATGGCTACAGCTAGCCTCTTCACGAATTCGGGGTTAGATGCATCTACCTCTACGAAAGCCATGCCTAGCTTTGGCCATATCTTGCTTATGGATGCATACTTGTCTCCATACCTGTCAATCACCTTCTTTAGATTCTTAAGCCCGTCGTCGAAGTCGTCTAGACCTATATTGACTATTAGGCCGAATGTAGTATAGTCTTTGGCATCGGATATCATGGTCTCCATTATGCCCTGGAGATAGCTTGTGTCAAGTATCTTTGGGCTTAGCTTTGAGACGACCTCATTTAGGATCTCTCCGCTATACTTTACTGGCTGGCCCTTGTACTTGTTGATAACATCGCTCTTACCAGGAGGTGTTATTGGTATTATGTTAGCCTGAGCACCTATACCAGTCATTAGTGGTGCTGTAAGTGGTAGTACCATAACTAGTATTAATAGTGTAACCAATATTTTCTGTTTATACATATCGGGATCACCCATATCATAGTTCATACGTATCAGTCATATAGCCACGTAACGCTACATCTAATATAAATGTTTTTCTATACACATAGTGAGGGTTTACCTAGCAATAACTAGGACCCTTAGGTTGATATACCTCAACCACGCGTCATCTAACCGGTGCAACGACATGGCAAGGGTGCCAGTCAAGCTGGTAGATTGGAATGAGATTGTGGAGTGGAGCAGGGGGCTCGCTGGCAGGATAAAGGAGTCAGGGTGGACTCCAGACCTTATAGTAGCAGTATCTCGAGGGGGCTTCGTACCTGCGAGGCTGCTATGCGACTTCCTAGATGTAAGTGACCTGCTCGCAGTCCAGAGCCAGCATTGGGTTGAGGCAGCCAGGGCGGCGGAGAGGGCTATACTCAAGTATCCATACAGGGTGGACGCCTCCGGTAAGAACGTGTTGATCGTTGATGATATAGTGGATACAGGGGAGACCCTAATGCTTGCCAGGGACTTCGTGGAGAGGGAATGGAAGCCGGGCCAGACAAGGACGGCGGCTCTACAATGGATTAGTACTGTGGCCAAGTATAAGCCAGACTATTACTATATCGAGGTTAGGGACTGGACATGGTTCCAGTATCCATGGACTAGGCTGGAGGATATCACCCAGTTCATAGAGAGGTTGGCTAGGGAGGATGAGAGGCTAAAGCATGGTATAGGTGTAGACGCGCTGAGGGCTATATTCGTGGAGTGGTACGGGGTTAGGCCTGAGGACCTTGGCTGGTACTGGGATGAAGCGCTTCGTAGAGCTGTAGCTAGGGGCGTGCTGGTAGTGGAGGATGGAGTGTATAGGTCTAGAGTCTAAACCCGGCATCCCTCAGCCTCCTGAGCAGGACCTGGGGCTCATCAAATAGGTTTACTGTTTCGATCACCCTGTTCGGATCAATCCTAAGCCTACCCTTCTTAGCCATCCTGGCTATCTCCTTCAGCCTCTCAATATCGCTTCCCCTACCGCTGTTAGCCTTGAGCACTACATGATCCTCTAGCCTGACAACTCTAACCCTGACATTACCGATCATAGTTCTAACTGCATCCTCGAGTATTTCTGGGGGGACGTAAAAGTCGTATAGGTTATCGTAGAACTCTATAGGAACCTCGCCTCCCCGGGCCCTAGCAACAATCCGCGGAGTCCCCAACCATGTTTGGCCTAGAACCCAGGACCTAGCCTCGGCTACCCGTATAAACTCCTCCTCCTCGAGGGCACTAGGCTCCTCTGAGAAAAGATCTATATCATCCCCCAGATCCTTGGAGCCAAGATTGAGCTCTACAACTGTGCCCCCTATAACTGTAAACCTAAATCCCTCATCTAGGAGGATCCTGAGGGCCTCTGCAGCCTCTTTCTTCGACACCAATACCTGTCTACCCTCCGCCAAGCAACGTATACATCCAGGATAAGGTAAAAACAGGTTAGCATCCCAGCCGGGTATTAGCCAGTATTGATCAATGCCTATACGCCCTCTAGCCTCTAGCGTTAAACCCCGGGAGGGTATGGGAGAGGATTAAACATGTTGCATTTAGGGCTTCACTATGCAACCGTGCTACCACTACTATCAATCATAGCTCTAGTTGCTAGCCTAGCTAACCTAGCGCTTAGAGATAGGGAGGGCCATGTAAGCCTGCTAGCAATAGCAACAACGCTAGCATCTGTTGGCTGGTTGGTATACACGATACCATTCCTAGCTCTAGACTACCGGCTGGCTGAGGTTGCTAAAAACTCTAACGATGGGCTGGACTTCATGATAAAGTGGGCAGCTTCCTGGTCTGGAGGGGGTTCTAGCTTATACCTGTTCTCAGCGCTAACCGCCTTATTCACACTATATATAATGAGGCGTGGAGCCACCTATAAGTTCACTGCTGCAATGACCAGTATACTCCTGGCGTCAATGGTGGCTGCACTACTCAACGGAGCATTCGATATAATGGAAGGCGGCGGAGGCATAGGGATAAACCCCCTGCTGAAGAGCTACTGGATCCTAGTACATCCTCCAACTACTTTCCTCGGATATAGTATGCTATTGACTGCATCAATAGCAATGCTATCTGGTATAAGAGCCATCAAGTTGTTCCTGGCAGGCTGGATCTTCCTAACACTAGGCATAACGCTTGGAGGCTATTGGAGCTATGAAACCTTCGGCTGGGGAGGTTACTGGGCATGGGATCCCGTTGAGATCTCCCAACTGACAGTATGGTTAGCTGCAGTAGCAGTGATCCATTCGATAGGACCCCTATCAGGCTTGAGAAAACCAATGCTACTACTACTGGCCAGCAGCATCCCCCTAGCACTGTACGTGACGAGGAGTGGATTAAGCCCTCTCCACAGCTTTGCAGCAGCTAATATAGGGACAGCGATACTTCTAGGTATATCCATAGTAATCCTAGGAATAATGCTCTACATAGTAGCTACAGACGAGAAAGTTTATACTGTAACAAATATAGTGTTATCAACGATAAGAAGAAGAAATATACCAGCTATAGGGATAACAATATCAGGAACACTACTAATACTAATAGCATTATTCGTATATGCATCTCTGCTAGCACCATCCATATTAACAGCAATAGGAATGGATGCAACAGTACCCACGATGTCGGAAGGAGTCAGGTTCTACCATCCAATCCTATTCCCACTATTCACCACAGCACTAGCCATTATCCCAATATACTTCCTGTCAAAGGAACTAAAAGTAAAAGGAATATTAGCATATAGTATAATAATTATTATATCAACGCTATTATCAATAGTAATAGGTACAAGATATAAAATAGCGCCACTATCATCTACTAATACAAATATTATGATGGCCATGGGACTAACAATATCACTCATAGTATTAGGTATGTTAATAACATCAATAATAATCTCCCGTAGCAGAAGAGGTAGAGACACCGTACTAAAAATAATACATATAGGTATGACAATAACATTCATAGGGGTATTATTAAGTGGAACTTATGCGTTCAATGATGTATACTTAGAAAAATATAATATA
>WAKG01000034.1 GCA_015523445.1 Desulfurococcales archaeon
CCCCTACATAGACGCTCCAACGCTAGTGTATGCAGCCAACCTACTCTGGCTCCTAGCCCCCATCCCAGTGATAATTATGGAGGGAGCTAGGCTTAGAGGGCTCCGAATAGGTCTACCACTAGCCCTCCTACTCCTCTACGGTATCTATAGGAACCCCTACATAACTGGTCAGGTGTTCATATTCGCAATGAACCTGGTAAGCCCCTGGCTTCTGCCCCTTGCCATAGTACTCTACTCCCTATCACCCTCGCCAGCCAGGATCTCACTTCTCCTCACAGGGCCCCTACTGCAACTGTCTAACCAAGTGCTAGTTATAGCCTCCACATACTCCTACGAGCTGTGGGGTGGAGATAGTGAGGGCCACACTTAAGACGCTATCCATGCTCTTCAGCTACCCTGATAGCGACCTGGCAGAGTTGATAAGGGGAAGGGAGGAGCTAGTTGAGACGCTGTCTAGGGAGGATCCTGACGCTGCCAGGCTCATAGGCGAGCTACTGGATAGGCTAGCTAATCTAGAGGCCGACGTTACCTACGTCTCCGTCTTTGAAGCCCCGGCTAAGTGTAGCTTATATGCGCACGAGTATATTATGAGGAATAAGCAGGAGGAGCTGGGCAGGTTCCTGCTAGAGTTGAAGGGGATCTACAGGATCCATGGGGTGGATGTGCCTCTAAAGAAGGAGATACCAGACTTCCTCCCAGTCATGCTAGAGTTCCTGGCCCTACTCTACGATGTTAGGAGGGAGGAGGCGGCCAGGTTCGCTAGGAGATACCTCAAGAAGTGGATCCCAGAGCTAAGGAAATGCTTGGAGGAGAATAAGAGCCCTTATAGCCTAGCAGCCAAGGCGTTGGAGAGGGTTGTCGATATTATCGCCTCTACTCGGTAGACAGTAGTATTATAGCCACGACGGCCAGTAGTATGCCAATCCATTTCTTGAATCCTACACTCTCCCCCAGGAGATATACTGATAGGAGGGCCGTTAGCAGGGGATATAGGGAGGTTAGTGGTATAACAACTGAAGCCCTCCCACCAGCCTCCAGGGATTTTACAAGGAATATATAGCCCAGAGTGCCCGCCACGCCGGATAGGAAGGCGATAGCCGCTGGGGATCCCTGGATCTGGTTGACGTCGTCTCTATACGTTATCGCTATGAGCACGACAAACAGCACTATAGCAGTGTTTGCGTAGACATAGACCTGGTACCATTCTAGGCTTGACGAGGCTTTCTTGAGAAGGACACCCCAGAAACCCCATAGCAGTAGGGTTCCCATCGAGTATAGTAACCACTTCTCTACCTCCACTACATCTGCACCCCAAGTAACTGGCCTGGGAGGTTATCCGTGTTATAACTAGATGGTGCTTAGGTAGATTATTAGAAAGAGTGAGGTCCTCTGGTAGAGTAGGGTGTTTAGAAGTTGAAGTCAGGCTTCTCTTCCTCTTCCTCACCCTCTTTGTCCTTCTTCTCCTTCTTTGGCGGGGCAGCAGCTATGACATCGTCTATCTTCAGTAGGCTTACGGCCGCCTCGCTAGCGCTCTTGACTACCTGCTTCTTGACTAGCAGTGGCTCGTATACATTGATCCTTGTCATGTCCTCCTCTATCTTGCCTGCCAGCACGTTTACGCCAGCGTTCTTGAAGCCCTTGTTGTGTAGGGCCCTTAGCTGTAGTATCGTGTCTAGTGCATCCATACCTGCGCTTTCTGCCAGCACTGTTGGTATGACCTCTAGCGCCTCTGCGTAGGCCTCGATCGCCATCTGCTCCTTGCCTCCTACCGTCCTGGCGTAGTCCCTTAGCTTCTCGGCTAGCTCCACCTCAGCCGCTCCTCCGCCCCCGACTATCTTTGGCTCCCTTAGTATGTTCCTTAGGCTGTGTAGAGCGTCCATTATGTTCCTCTCGGCCTCGTCTAGTAGCATGTCGTTGGCTCCCCTTAGTAGTATGGTTACGCTTCTGGGGTTCTTTGCTCCCTCTATGAATACCATCTTGTCCTCGCCGACCTTCCTCTCCTCTACCAGCTCCGCCTCGCCCAGGTAGTCTGGCTTGAGGTCCCTTAGGCTGGTCACTATC
>WAKG01000035.1 GCA_015523445.1 Desulfurococcales archaeon
ATACACACCCGTAACCACAGCTATTAGAAGACTGGGCATCCCAATCTTCTCGTAAACCTTCTCGAAGGAGTCTAGCTCAGAAAAACTGCCCGTCCTAAGCATGCGCGGAACATAACCCAGCAGGATAATGATGTGCCCACCTATCCACACAGAAGCTGCAAGAACGTGGATGAGCTGGGCGGTTTTATAGTCAATCATATTCTGTCCCCGACTAGCACATATTTTAATATTTAAATGCCTCATTGATATAGCTGGTTTCATACACACGTTTGACTTTAACTCGTGTTATTTTAGGTTAAGAATTTTTAGCCCAAAATACCTAACATTCAAACTCTACATTTAAGGTAAGAATAATAGCCTATCGATTCTAAGGTATAATGTTCAGGAAGCTTACGCCTTGCCCCGTGGACAGCGATCGAGAGGTCTTTGTGTTCGCTAGTGTCACTAGATCTCGGCCATAAGCTTTGATGGATCAGTCCTCAGCAAAGTATCCACTATTACCGCCCCCAAACCTCCTATATATCCCACCCGGTACCATCCTCACAATCCTAGTTAGGTCCTCCAGGTTACTCCTAACACTCTCAACACTAATCCTGAGTCCGCCCTACTGCCACCTTAATCCCACCGCGCTATAAGCCTAAGGGCCTCATCGAAGGTAGGATTTTTAAGGTACCTCCAAGCCCTTTTAGCAGATACTCTAAACCCTCTCTTCGCAGCAACTCTAGCGGCAGAGGCTAAAAGCCTCCTACCATCACTATTTAAAACATCCATCCTGTCAAAGTACCTCTCCCTCTCAGCTACTAGCTTCCTCAGAGCATCTAATACGGGGTCGCTCCCAGCCAAGTCCTTCTTACACCACCCTCTCCGATATCAGGACCGCTGCTAGCATCCCATAAACGCTAGATGTCACTGGATCAGTGTTTACCTTTAGCATTGAAAGCCCAGCATCCCGGACCTCGGCTGAGATTAGCATGTTCCTGTAACTGCTCTACGCTAGCTATGAAAGCCACGCCGAGCGTTCCTATCATAGGAGCTTCTTCTATTGTTTGAGGAGGCTCACGCAGCGAAGGCCTCCATTTCGGGGAGCCAATCGTCGGCCCAGAGCCTAACCCTTATATCTCGCCTCCTGGGGCTTCGTAGAGCCGGTAGGCTATTGTTCTGTGGGAGTAAAGCGTCGAGGTCCTCAAGGCCTGGAGCATATTCATCCAAAACCCTAACGACAGATAAAAAGGCGTAGCGAAAAAGAGCCTTACTGCAGTTCCTAGGGAACCTTTTTCAATGAGCTCTTTAACTCCAAAGCGTGTAGACTCTCGGGATTCCCATGGGTATTTCAACCACTAGAGGGGGGAGGCTTGATGGAGAAATATTTCCGGGAACTCGGGGGGGCGTCCTCTTCCAGTTAAGTTTAATAGGGCTGGTTTCATAACGTGCTGTGGCTTTGCGGCAATTAAGCATAAATCAATAGAGAGCATGGTTGTGGTTAATGTGGTGGTTGGCGTGGATGAGTGGTTTGAGACGTTTTTTGATAGGCTTTACTACGAGACCTATAGGCCTTTCGAGACTGAGGATAGGAATGAGAAGGAGGCTAGGTTTATAGTGGATGCTCTAGGCCTCCCTCATGGCTCCACTGTGCTCGACCTTGGATGTGGATATGCTAGGCACGCGGTATATCTTGCTAAGTGGGGGTTTCGGGTCGTCTGTTATGATCTAAGCAAGTTCATGCTGGAGAGGGCCAGGGAGAGAGTGGAGGAGTTCGGAGTGGCTGGTAGAGTAGAGCTTGTTAGGGGCGATATGAGGAGGCTAGAATACGATTCCTACTTTGATGGGGCCTACATTTTCTTCACCGCCTTCGGGTACTTCAGCGACAGGGAGAACATGCTAGTACTAGAAAGGGTCTCTAGAGCATTGAAGCCAGGAGGCACCCTACTCATAGACCTTCTAAACCCCGTGAGGGTCATGTATGAGGCTCACTTGTATAGGGGGGTTAAGAGGGTTTGGTCAGAGGCAGGCGACTATGTTGAACTGGAGGAGGCTGTGTTCGACGTTAGGAGGGCTAGGATCAACGTTAGGAGGAAGTACTATAGGAGGGCCGATGGCGGGCTCGTAGATGAGAGGAGCTTCACCCTCAGGATCTACACTTACTGGGAGCTCAGAGAGATGCTGGAGAAGGCGGGCATGAGGCTTGAGAAAGCATACGGCTCCTATAAGGGCGACGAGTACGAGCCTGAAAGCCCCAGGCTAATAGTTGTGACGCATAAGGCCGAGTAACATGTGATATTCTGAGGGCATTACCGCGATCATAACTTTTACCTCCTAATGCATAGGTCCCTCAGCCGAAGTGCCTTTCAATACATTGTATAAATCGGGGGTTGGGTTGTGAGGAGGGCTGTCTGCGAGGGTCTGGCTGGGAACTATTGACTCATACTCCCTTCCTACAGTAGGAGTCTTAGGTGTGGTGCAACATGTTGTTGGTGAGCGGATGACTTATAGGGGTGTTTATGCATTTACACATTTAGGTGACTGTATGCCTAGGCGCACCACCTTGGTACTAGATGATGATGTGTATGAGATGTTGTTGAGGGAGAGTGTAAGAAGGTATGGGTCCTCCAGGGCGTTGTCCAGGGTTGCTAACGAGTTATTGCGTAGGGCTTTGAAGAGTATTGACGATATTGTTAAGCTAGTCTATGCCGAACGCTACGTTGAGGTTACTGCAAGGGAATTTGAGGAGTTCCGCAGAAAGCTTTCCAAAGAGTTGGAGGGACGATGATACTAGACACCACCTACTTACTACCATTATCGGGTATAAGCGTTGACGTAGACCTTTTAAGAAGCATCGTTGAAGGTAGGGTTCCTCTAGACTTAAACGACTTGAAAGTGAGTCTAATATCTCTCTTCGAGCTTCAAGCCAAGGCGGCTAAACTCAGCATACCTGCGGAGAGGGTTGTCAAGGCCGTTGATGCGATAGAAAGGGCGTTTACAGTAGTGCCATTTACGATACCTGAAATAATTGAGATATCGTTTAGCCTCAGGAAGGCTTTCCTCAAAGACTACATAGACTCGGTCATAGCGGCGACTGCCATAGTTCTAAAAGAGCCTCTAGTGACGGAAGACAAAGACATACATTCCATAGCCCATGTCCTAGAGGAAAAGTATAGGATCACAGTATACTCTTACGACGGGTTGCTCCACAAGACCTAGGTCCCCCACAATAGAAGTAAAATCGTGGTCAGCCCCATTGAGCCATATAAGATGTTAGAGGATTCCAGAACATTGTGTTTGCGGTTCAATCGAATTCGAAAATGCCCTCGATAAACTCGAAGAAACCTCTTTTCTTCTTCCGCTTCACGTGCTTGTCTTCCACCTTCTTGAACTCCTCGTGAGAATAGTATTCTCTCTCGTACTCCTTAATACTGGTTATCAACTTGTTTAACTCACCGCCATCGAACCATACTCCCCCGCATTTGGGGCAGAAGTCGGCCTCTATATTGTATACTATTCGTGGTTTTAGCTCTACGCCGCATGTTGGGCACAGCTTAACCATTATCTTCACCACTATACTTACTGTGGAGACGGCTATTTAACCTATCCTATTAAAAATACTATGATGATATAATAATTATTAATCAAGTTCTAATAGACTAATAAATCCGTAATCAGACTCTAAGTATAGCCGGAGACTTTATCATACTCCGCTGTACTAAAGCGTGCATCACTACTGCCGATAGCCCAACAACCAGTATAACAGTATAGATGACAGAGGCTCTCTCGACATCCGCTAGGCTAATAGCATTATACAGTGCTAGGGGGAGAGTCTCCGTGTATCCCGGTATGTTCCCCGCCAGTATAAGTGTGGCTCCGAACTCGCCTAAAGCCCTAAAGAACGATATACCCCACGCAGAGATGAGGCCCGGTGTGCTCAGGGGAAGTATAACCATTGTCAGGACCTCACGCCAACCAGCACCATAGACAACAGCAGACTCCTCCATCTCCCGCGGAACCATGCTGAACACTCCAGTCAGGAGGGATATAGCTATAGGGGTCACGACGAGGACCTGGGCAACCACAAC
>WAKG01000036.1 GCA_015523445.1 Desulfurococcales archaeon
ATTTAATTGATTAAATTTTTCAATCTTATCTTCAGTCTTTATCCAGCTACTATGATAGCAGGATGCAGGAATCCTTATCTAATGTAGGCTAGCATGCTTACCCTAGCAGTATATGTGACAGAGTGTAGAGGCAAATAAGGTGTATTATCTCCCATACTACATACTATATTCATTACTGCAATTCTATAGACTACTTAATTCATTATATCTAAATTAATAGTATTTATAGATTATGTACTTTCTCTTCTTTTAGAGTTATATCATGATATTCCTGTAATTGTGTATGTTCTTGCATGGCTCGGTTTCCCTAGACTGGCGCCTGAGACTCTTGCCACCATGTAATATATTTAGGGTTCATCATACTCTTCCTCTGCCTAGCTCCCCTTAGTATGGTATCGTTGAATGTGTGTTCTGAGGAGGGGTCACCTTCATGTTGTCCACGTATCAAGTGTTGACTATGTAAGACCCTTGTGCATGGGTTGAGGTAATAGGGTCTCGTAGAAGCAGAGGCCATTGATCTACCTTATAAGGGGGGGTCTAACTCTGGGACTCTAACCGGCTTCCTCGCTTCCCTTGGATCCATGGTGCCAGTACTAGTCTTAATTGACTCGACTAGTATGAGGTATACAGTAGCCTGATCTGGGCCTATGAGCATAGTTGCTACCAGCATGTCATTCCTCCTAGTTAGGAAGAATATTATAAAGTCGATCCTCTGAGTGTCTTATGTGTTATCTGCTATCCTCTATTGCATGCTTGATTGCAGCTGTTAACGCTTCTCTCAACGGGATTCACGGCGACGAGCCTCCTAGGACACTCCGGTATACACTATAGATCACGGGCTCTCCGTTATCGGGTCCTGGAGGTAGTTTATTGAGGACATGAGGGCTAGGTAGGGGCTCATTGATGAGATGTAGTACCTAATCTTCAGCCTAAAGACTGGGGGAGCCTATAAGTTTATATACTATAAACTCACGGGTAGAGACGTATTCCTCAACCCTGCCCAACTCCTCCTCGAGCCTAGAAGCCCCTATATCCAGCTTGTTCACATACTCGATAGTTGCGTTGGCATTCTAGCACGTACCCTAGACTTGAGGAGGGCACGCCCACTCGTTACGTATAACATAGTGGGATGGAGCACTTCTGGTCCAAGTAGCTCCAGGGCTTCCTATAAGCCTAGCCCTATCCTCGATCACCCCCACAATCATAGCTATAGCCCCCAAGCCGGGCGCCAGATTGAATATGGTATACTAGTGCTGAATGTAATAGCGGTCATCTAATCCTTTAACCCCGTATGTATGGCTACAAGTACTAGTAGAGTTATGGCTAGGAGCCTCTGAGTGTGAAGCAGCCTGGCGTATGCCTTCAGCCTCCTATTCTTAGTCCAGCGTAGTAGTACTCCGGTTGCTATCATGAACACTATAACAGCCCCTATAGCATACTCCAGAATAGTGGCTTCTTCAAGCAAAAGGTATCCATGTGCAAGCGCGATTAACCCCAGGGCTATACTACTGTAGATGTGTAGGTCAAGGACATGTTTGTACCTAATAGGTAGCCTGAGCCCCATCCTAGTCTGGTAGGGCAGGATATGCTTGTATACAGCGAATGCAACTATTAGTAGGGGCCCCACACTCCAAGCCAGCTCGCCTAGCCCCTCCGCTATCCCGTCTTCCCCACCTTCATCCTCATACTCGTCCCCATTAGCGTATGATACCGCGGTGGAGGCTATAGGGGAGATTATCAGGGTAACGAGGAGTAGAATTGATAAAAGAGCTAATCTACCTTCCATGGCATACACCCCTAGAACTGCAGCGTCTAGAGAGACTTTATTATAAATGTTACTAACCAGAGATCCTGGGCCTTCCAGGGGCCCAAGCAGGGTGTAGAGGCGATGGTAACAGTTGAAGTACCGGGGGACCTATGGCCTAGAAGGGGCGATTGGAAGGGTAGAATAGTCTCCATAGCAAAGATGCCGGGAGACAGGGTATTTGAGGGAGAGCCGGTGGCCGAGGTTGAGATAGAGAAGGCGATACTAGTCATAGAATCCCCTGTAACTGGGGTGGTGGAGGAGGTCCTAGCCAGACCAGGTGACCCCGTGGGGCCAGGAGCACCCATATTGAGGGTGAGCACAGTTGGAGAAGATCAGGCTCAGGGTCAGGCCAAGCAGGCGGCATAGGGATGTGGCCAAGATCGTCTCTGGTCTAGGGATAGCCACAGTATGCGAGGAGGCCCTATGCCCCAACATAGGGGAGTGCTGGGGAAGCGGCACCGCGACGTTCATGATAATGGGTGACGTATGCACCCGGGGATGCAGGTTCTGCTACGTGAAGAGCGGTAAGCCCCAGCCCCTAGATCCAGGAGAGCCTCTTAAGGTAGCGCTAGCAGTCAAGAGGATGGGACTAGACTATGTTACAATAACCAGTGTGGACAGGGATGACCTGCCCGACGGGGGTGCCAGGCACTATGCGGAGACGATCAGGGCGGTGAAGAGGCTAAACCCGGGCGTGGTCGTAGAGGTCCTCATACCCGACTTCCAGGGTAGCAGGGAGTCGCTAAGAGTAGTTGTAGAGGCAGGGCCCGAGGTTGTAGCCCACAACCTGGAGACTGTTAAGCGGCTAACACCCAAGGTTAGGGACAGGAGGGCCGGGTACGAGCAGAGCCTAAAGGTCCTAGAGACTGTGAAGGAGATGGATCCTGGGATAATCACCAAGTCCTCTATACTGCTCGGCATGGGGGAGGAGCCCTGGGAGGTCGTGGAGGCCATGAGGGACCTTAGAGGAGTGGGAGTCGATATACTGGTTCTCTCACAATACCTCAGGCCAAGCCCCCGCCACCATCCCCTAGCCAAGATGTATACCCTAGTGGAGTTCAAGAGCCTAGAGGAGAAGGCTAGGAGCCTAGGATTCAAGGCGGTTATAGCACATCCACTGGCAAGGACAAGCTACAAGGCCAAAGAGGCCTACATGGAGGCGATCCAAGGTTGAAGCTAAGGGTAATACTAGATGGGGCAAGGGATCCTAGGATTAATATGGCTATAGATGAGGCCATCCTTAAAATGAGGGAGGCCACTGGGGTAGACACTCTCAGAATATACACGTGGCTTCCAACCGGGATAACAATAGGCAGGAGCCAGGATGCACTAAAGGCGGTAAACATGGTAGAGGCGAGGAGGAGAGGCTACCCAGTGGTTAGGAGGCCGACCGGGGGCAGAGCCCTCCTCCACTCAGCCACCGGAGAGGTAACCTACAGTATAGTCCTCTCCAGCGCCTCCCCCCTATACAATATTGACGTAGCCACCTCTGCCGCAAGAATAGCCGGGGGAGTTGCAGAAGCTGTCAAGATACTAGGGCTAGACGCAAAGGTAGGAGGATACAGGGGGCTCAGTAAGGCAGAGCTCTGCTACCTAACCGAGGGCTCAAGCGACGTCACTGTAGAGGGTGTAAAGATTTCGGGGAGTGCCCAGGTAAGGACTAGGAATGCCCTCCTCCAGCACGGCACCCTACTACTAGACTTCAACCCC
Organism: Desulfurococcales archaeon; assembly: GCA_015523445.1. GTDB lineage: Archaea > Thermoproteota > Thermoprotei_A > Sulfolobales > Acidilobaceae > S012-22. Next base: position 3,518 of record WAKG01000036.1, read on the forward strand.
GAAGAGTGGGCTACAGTAATCAAGACGACAATGGCGCCGGGAGAACTAGCATCAAGGGTTGCCGGGCTCAGACAGCTAGGCCTAGACCCTAGGATAGGGGAAGTGTACAAAGCCCTAGTTGAAGGCTTCAGGAAGGTCCTAGGAGCCATGGTGTATACCGGGGGGTTAACACTGGGCGAGGTTCAGGAGGCCTACAAGCTCTACAAGCATAAGTATATGTCCAAGGAGTGGCTGCTCCAAGGCCATATATATGGGAAACCCGTATAACTTCATGGGTATTCCCAGGGCTCAACCTGGTGTATTGAGGGTGAGGGCAGGCGGGGCCCTGGCAATAATTATCCTAATCCTCCTAAGCACTAATGTAATTCCGTCCAACTCTGACGTTGTGGGTGAGTGCACGCTCAGGATAGCTGCAGTATCCGCGGGGGGACAGGGTGTACTAGGTAACATAACGGTAAGAGTTACACAGGGAGAGGGTAGGGTATATATAAGCACTAGCCCCGCAACGGAGATAGATACCCAAGGAGCCGCTAGGATAGCGGCGTTCACTGCAACACTCCTCCTAGGAATAGACATAGAGAGGTATGACTTCTACTACAGGCTGGAGGCCCCAAGCATAATAGTTGGGGGCCCAAGCGCGGGGGCAGCAATGACGTTGGCCACCATAGCAGCGCTAACGGGTACACAATGTAAAACCCAGTACGTGATCACCGGGATGATATATCCAGACTCCACAATAGGCCCCGTCGGGGGATTAGGGGACAAGCTAAAGGCGGTTGCCGAGAGCGGTGGAACCCTATTTATAGTGCCTAAGGGCCAGCTGACATATACATCGTACGAGAGGGTTATCCAGAGGATCGGCCCCCTAGCGATACTGAGGACCGTCCCAGTCCAGGTTAACCTAAGCGAGGAGGGAGGTAGGCTGGGAGTAGAGGTAAGGGAGGCAGGTAGTATATGGGAGGCATCCAGCATACTCCTAGGCATAACCCTGGATCTAGGCACATCCAAGCCCGTAGAAGCCGATGGGCTAGACACGGTCTATAATAGGCTTAAGTCTACATACGAATACATGAAGAGTGCAGAGGCAGGTGCGGAAGTTAGGGACCTTATAGATAGGGCTGAGGGGCACTATAAGGCCGCTGAGGACCTTGCGGCCAGAGAACTCTACTTCCCAGCCGCAAGGGAGATGGTGGACGCCATAGCACTATTACAGGCCGCCAAGTGGATCCAAGAGGCGTTGGGGAAGGATTACAACGTGACACCTCTACTCGAGGATGCCATAGGGAGTGTTAACAAGGCTACCTCAATGCTGGAGAAGGTAGATACAGAGGCAGGCGGGCTAGCGGCTCTATACACCTGGATGGCTGCATCCAACCTACAGCAGGCCCAGGAGGCGCTGGACAACGGGGCCCTACCCAGAGTGATAACTGTAAGGGGGCCAGCCATAGACTATAGCCCACTAGTGATGATAGCATACGCAAAGACCATGGCAGACTATGCCAGCCTTCTAGCAGGACTAGACTGGCCCAGGCCTCAGGGAGTAGATGGGAAGGGTATGATAGCAGCC
>WAKG01000037.1 GCA_015523445.1 Desulfurococcales archaeon
CCCCTACAAGGCCCGCTATATCACTTAGGATCCTCCGGATCTGTCCCACCAGGTCCCTATTAATTACAAGGCCTCCCTCGCGCGCTATAAGGCCTCTAGGTTCTAGTACCCTAGAGTACTGGCTCCTCATCTCAGCCATTAGCTCCTTGCTTGATAAAACCCTGTTAAAAATGCAGGGATACAGCTTCCTGTTGAGCGACATGCGCGCAACCGCCGGGTACTCTGGAGGAACTACGAATAGCTTAGATATAGAGCCGAAACGCATCAATAAATCCTGGATCTGCTCAAGCGTCACCCTAAACCTGTAGTACTCGATAATCTCACTTACACTTACCCCACGCTCCTCTAAAGTTATGGGAGGTAGAAGAAGGGACGCCAGAACCTCACCTAGCATGGAAGCCTTGGAATCGAGTTCTAGCAGCCTATAACCAACTATTAGAGTGTCTCCGTTAAAGTAAGGCCGCTGTGCACCCCGCGTTACTACCATCTTGTAGCCTGGCCCGGAAATTATTGCTTCTCCTTCTGCCATCTACTCCACACCACATTGTCCTTGTCATCCCTTATCTCGACAACCCTATGGAAGGGTATAGTAGTGTCGCCATCGTCTAGGTGCATAGCCCAAGAGTCTATAGCCGCTATTCTCCCGATACTTGTCTGCCTGAGATAGCCAGATCCCTCGCTACTCCTATCGACATATACTATTTTATAGGATCTAGCCCCCTTATATAGGAGCCATCTAACTAGATCTCTTATCCTACTCCTCTTCCTAGCCAAAGATCCTCATGCCCCAAACGCGTCTAAACCCCTTTAATATTAACTGCCAGCTAGTCTTAATTATGCTATTTTATTACACTAAGTAGGAGAAGTCTAAAGTCTCTGGTGGGGAGCCTATGCTAGAGGAAACCTGCATTTTCTGTAAGATAGTGAAAGGCACAGAAGAGAGCTATAAGCTGTATAGAGATGACGACGTGCTCGTGATCCTGGACAAATACCCTGTTTCTAGGGGCCATCTACTAGTACTAACGAGCAAACACTTCGAAGGAGTCCAGGATGTAGAGCCGAAGCTGTTAGCAAAGGCATGGCTGGTAGCTTCGGCGCTGGCAGCTATCTATAGAAAGGAGCTAGGAGCGGGAGGCGTAAATGTGGTGACGAACTCTGGGAGACCCGCAGGCCAGGTGATATTTCACTTCCATATACACGTCATACCTAGATGGAATAGCATTGAAACCAGTTTCTGGGGATCGAGAGGCGTTATAACCGAGAAAGAAGCGCAGAGTGTTATATCAATGCTCGAGCCCTATATCAACAACTACGTAACAGGGTATCTGAGACGGGGTCTCTCTTTAAAGAATTAGCGCTTCCCAACCTAATATCCTAAATTTTTATATAAGTGACTAATAGAATTTATGAGGATAGGGAAGAGCTTAAAACCCACACCAGATTCCCGTTAATTTGGATGGCGGAGGGCTGCAACGTGAAGTTTATAAGGTGTAAGGAAGAACCTGCGCCTACAGGAAAAAGTGTCGGCATAGTGGGGGCAGGACCCGCAGGTCTAGCGGCTGCCGGGTTCCTCCGATGCGCTGGGCACCATGTAGTCGTTTACGACATGATGCCTGAAGCCGGCGGGATGATGTTCTTTGGAATACCTGAGGATAGGATAAAGAAGGATAACATAAGGAGAAGCGTTAGAGAGCTCATGGATTTCGGCGTTAGGTTCGTATTTAACATTGTTATAGGTAAGGACATACCCTTAGAGGCTCTAATAGCTACTCATGACGCCGTGCTTATAGCTACCGGCACGTGGAAATCGTCTAGAATGAACATCCCCGGAGAGGATCTGCCTAGAGTTATACCAGCAGCCGAATGGCTGGTGGATGTCCACCTTGCCTACCATGGTTATAAGCCTTGGAGCGAGGTCGCACCGATAAGTGGGAATGTCCTAGTCATAGGCGGCGGCCTCACAGCCGCAGATGCTGTTACAGTCCCCCTCACATACCCCCAGTTCAGGGATAAGGTGAACATGATAGTTCTAAGCTATAGGAGGACAAGAAAACTGGCCCCAATGAGAGAAGCAGAAATGAACAGACTAGAAAAGCTGGGGGCCCAGATATGGGAACTGACTCAACCAGTAGAATTCAAGATGCAGGGAGAGAAAGTGATCGTGAAATTCGTGAGACTCTCACTAATAGAGGCAGGCGCTGGTAAAAGGCCAAAGCCTGTACC
>WAKG01000038.1 GCA_015523445.1 Desulfurococcales archaeon
ATGGGCGGGTGGCTCGAGAATAGCTCCTGGAGTGGGCTGGGCTCCTCCCTCCTCAGCCTGTCTATGTAGCTGTCTATGTCGTATAGGAACCCGCCGCTGGCCTCTATGAGGGGGGCTACTATGAATAGCATAGCGGCCGCCTCATGGGTCCTTGCCTCCTCGACTAGGGCCGGGTTGCTCTTGTAGGCTAGGTCTAGCCTTGCTAGGGCTCTCTGCATGTACCTCGGGCTGCCGGAGGCCATGGCCCCGTGGGCGTCTGCATAGTACTCCCTGAGCCTGTTGAAGTGGGAGACTAGGAACTTGAATAGTATGCTCGCCGCTATCAGAGCCGCGCCTATGGCTACCAGGATTAGGGGGTTCCCCCTCTCCCTGGCCTCTCCTCCCCCTAGGAATCCGCTCCATATAAGGGCCCTGCCTATGAAGTAGATGGCCATCGGGACTAGGCTGAGGGCTAGTATCCATGATATGTCCCTGTGCTTGAGGTGGCCCACCTCGTGGCCTAGTACTGCCCTGAGCTCCTGGGGCGGCATGATCCTTAGTAGGCCCCGGGTTACTGCTACGTAGCTCCCTGCCAGTGGGCTCCCGTAGGCGAAGGCGTTGGGCATGGCTAGGTCTGAGATCCTGAGTCGTGGGGGCTTGATCCCGCTTACCTCTGCTATCCTCCTCAGCTCCTCCTCTAGGAGCCTCTCCTCCCTTGTCTGGGGCGGCCTGGCCCTGTAGAAGAGGTTTATGAGGTATGGTGAGAAGAGCCATTGGAGTAGTATTAGTATTGCGCTTAGCAGGGTGGCGCCCCATACTAGTGCCGTGGCGCTGGCTGTCGAGCCGGTGTAGTAGCCTATCAGCTTTGCTACTCCTACCATGAGTGCTATGTACCCTATGAATGTTGCCAGCGCCGTTACCCCCATCCCCGCCTTGAGTGCTGCCATGCTCTTGGGGGTGTCCCCTACGAGCCTGTGGGCGTTGAGGGCTATCACTCCTATGATCCCGGCTACTATCAGGCTCTCTACTAGTAGTAGCCACCACCAGGCGAATATGAACTCTATCATCCCAGCTCTTCCCCGGGCATAGTGGGCCTGTCGGGGTTATATAGCGTGTGGCTATACAGGGCTAGATCTTCCCCCGGGCCTGGTCGGCTAGGTGGGTCTTCATCCACTCCGCTATCAGCCTGAGCCTTGCCAGCCTCTGCTTGGGCCTCCCACTCCTTGAGAGGTCGTGGTTCTCCCCGGGGAATACCGCTAGCCTAGCCTCGACGCCTAGGACCTTGAATCCTGTGAAGAGTTGTATGGCCTGCTCTAGGGGGCACCTGTAGTCCTCGGTAGCATGTATTATGAGGAGTGGCGTCTTGGCCTTGTCCAGGCTGAATAGGGGGCTCTTCTCGATGAGCGGCTCTGGGTCAACCCACGGGGGCGGGGCCTGGTGCTGGTCCTGGGCGAAGTGCCATCCTATGTCGCTTGCCCCGTAGAAGGTTATCCAGTTGCTGCAGCTCCTCTGGGTCACTGCTGCCTTGAACCTGGTGGTTCTTGTTATTATCCAGTTGGTCATCCAGCCCCCGTAGCTTCCCCCGGTGACTCCTCCCCTCTCGGGGTCTAGCTCCGCCCTCTCCTCTAGGACCTTGTCTACTACTGCCATCAGGTCCTCATAGTCTACCGTGCCGTACTTGCCCCTTATGTCGGCGAACTCCTCGCTGTAGCCGTCGCTTCCCCGGGGGTTGGAGTAGATTATTGTGAAGCCCATTCCTGCCAGGGCTTGGAGCTCGTGTATGAAGGCGTAACCGTAACTTGTCTTGGGGCCTCCGTGGATATAGAGTATCCAGGGCCTGCACCTCTTGCAGCCCGATGTTCCTAGGATCCAGTAGTCTATCCTAGCCCTGCCCCTCTCCACCTGGCCCTTGACCGGCTCCAGCGCCCTGGCCTCTACCCAGTCGTTGAAGCCTGTAGCCTTCTCCCCGTTGATGTATAGCTCCTTCGGCCTTGTGGGTGTCATCAGCGTGTAGGCTGTGGTGCCCCCTGCTATGCTGTACTCGTCCACAACCACGTCCCCGGGAGCTATGTGGGGCTCCAGCTCCCCGCTCCACTTGTATACGTGCACCCTCCCGGCGTCGTGTACCTGGAAGTATACCACGCCGTTGCTTGCCTGGAGGGGCCTGCTGCAGCTGGGGCCCCTGACGTCGCTATTCACGGTGTTCACAGTGTTCCTGTCCATCCCGCAGGTTATACACTCGACCCTGCCATCGCTGATCATGTAGATCTTGTGGTGCGATGCGTAGCCCCTCTCGCGCTTGTGCCCCCTGAAGTAGACTGCGTCGCCCTCCACTGCTATGGCTGAGACCGTGTAGCCCTCGAGTAGGACCTCCCTCTCCCCGTCCAGGGTCTGCCTGACTATCCTGTGAAGCCTAGGCTCCAGCATGTTGTATGCCTCAGCGTATACGACTCCCCCGGGGTAGGTGTCGTAGGCCACGACACTGGTCTCGCCCCAGGTTAGCCTCTCAACCCTGCCCCCAGGGTACTCCACGTAGAATAGGTGAGGGAACCGGTCGAATACCCAGCCCTCCCCGTTGAACCACACGGGTATCCTATCCACTACCAGGACCTCCCTCTCGCTGTACTTCTTGAACTCCTCCCCTCCAGGTGGGACCATGGACTGGATTATGAGGCCCCTGCCGTCTGGCATCCACTGGAGCCCCCTAGCCCCGGTCTTGAAGCTTGCCAGCTCCCATGGCTCGCCGCCTCCGTGGATCATTATGCTTGCCCCGTCCCCGCTCCTCCTGGTGAATGCGAACACGTCCCCGGTGGGGGACCACTTGGGGCAGGTGTCGCTGGGGCCGCTGGTTACTGGCCTGGGCTTACCATTACCCGTGGTCCATATCGATGTCTTGTACTTGTTCTCGTCTGGGCTCATCTTGGTTAGTGTGAATAGTGTCTCCGCCCTTGCGGGGTGGGCTTCGGGGCTTGAGACTAGGGAGATGCGGGTTAGGTCCTCTATGGTTAGGGCCACAATTTGCACCCTTTAGGTGGTAGGTGTGGGTCTCCAATATAAAGGTGGCCCATATAAGGGGCCTTTGGGCTACGCCATGCTCTTCTTGAGCCTCCGTATCCACTCCTGCTTCTCCGGGCGCCTCCTCAGCTTCATGAAGTTCTTGTAACACTTACTACTGCAGAACCATAGTATGTCCCCACGCTTAGTCACGAACATCAGCCCTGTCCCCGGCTCTATTGTGCGGCCACAATACGTGCACGTCCTTAGCTTGGGCACCTTGCATTCCCTCCGGCATGGAGGGTGGAGGGTGGTAGCCTTTAATAGGCTTTGCCAGCGCCTCCACCCCGCGGGTGTATGGAGCCATGTCTGAGGATAGCGGGGAGAGGATTATAGAGGAGTTCGGCTACCCGGCTGAGGTGATCCAGATCATAGGGAGGACCGGGGTGGCCGGTGAGGTCACCCAGGTGCGTGTGAGGATCCTCGAGGGCAGGGATAAGGGAAGGATCATAACGAGGAACGTCATAGGAGCGGTGAGGATCGGGGACATACTGATACTGAGGGAGACCGAGAGGGAGGCCAGGAAGCTGAGCAGCAGGAGGAGGTAGCCTAGGGGGGCCCTATAACCCAGGGGCTCCTACCCCTATCAACCCTAACCACACCCAGCTCCTCCAGGGCCCTAGCGTAGCCCACCAGGTTCCTCGCCGCGAGGAAGAGGGTTGCCCCCTCCACCCCAGGGTACATCCTGTGCAGTGCCGTCCTCATGTCCACGCCCTCGCCCGCGAGCCTTGCTAGGGCCGCTATCCTCGCCATCTTCCTCTCTAGGACCTTGGTAAGCCACCCCGCAAGGTCTGCCTTGCCACCTGGGTCTCCGTGGCCGGGGTAGGCCTTATCCCAGTCTAGGGATAGCACCCTGTGCATGCTCCCCATATAGTCCATGGGGCTCGTTAGGGTGGTTGAGAGCGTGTAGGGCACGTAGTTGTCGCCTAGGAACACGTGGCCCCCGGCTAGTATACAGTGATGATCCCCGCTGTGGCCTGGGCAGGGGATTGCCTCCACTCCCAGGGCCGGGCACTCGTCCAGCGTATAGATGTCGTGCCAGGCCAGGGCCTCCTTGATCTCTCCGTACTGGCTCGTGTAGGGCCTAGCATGCTCAGCCAGGTCTCCATATCCCACTGCCTCTAGCACGGTCTTAACCGAGTCCATCGCCCTACCCGGGTCTATGGACTTGAGGGTCTCGGGAGACATGCACACCCTGAGCCCCCGGGCCCTGGCGAGGCCAAGGGTGTGGTCCCAGTGGTAGTGGGTTACAACCACAACACCCCCCTGGGGGGCCTCGAGCCCAGCGTCTATAAAGACCGTGGCTCCGTTGATGTTGAGCCTGTACCTGTTGACAGCCTCCGGCAGCAGGGGATGGGTGAACTTCTCCACTAGGACCTCAACCGTCAAGGCCAGGAGCCACCCTCCGGGTTAGCCACCTTGGGGGTGGCGGGGGTTAAACGCGCCTGGGCCCGGCTAGTATATAACATGGCATTGTATATGACATTCATTTACGCATATAACCCTGGCACGAGTAGTATACATATCACATAACTACTGCTATGACCGTGAGGGTGTGGTGCATAAGCGTTGCACAATGAACTAGGGCTATACTCCCATGACGGGAAGATGTACGCCGTGGTAGAGGGGGATAGGATAAGCCTCGGCTCAGCACCCAGCGGTGAGGAGGGAAGGCTGGAGGACCTCGCCTCTAGTAGCCGGGGGAGGGATCTCTGCATATACACGAGGGCCATCAACAGGGGGTACAATATGCTCCTCAGCCGGGGGCTGGCGGATAAGGTCCTAGCCGGGATAGCCCTGGGAGAGGGCCCCGTGGAGGCCATGGAGAGGGCCGGGGTTCTAGTAGCCAGTATGGGTCTAGAGGAGCACCACGGGGTATGCACCAGCCTTGGCCTAACCCGGGGCTCGTGCAGGCTCGTGCTACTCGACTCCCTAGGCCAGGGGAGGAGTATCAGGGCCCGCCTATTCTTCAGGGGCAACGGCAGCGTGTGGGACAAGAGCTACCCGGCCAAGATGACTCTCTGGAGCGGCCCCGGCTACGTTGCAATGGAGACTAGGACCCACCACTGGCTGGATGAAGAGTTCAAGGTCTCCAGGCTCCACGTGCTACTCAAGCCCCGGGGCCCCGGAGACTCTGTGGTCGAGGCCTCGATCCTAGCCCACTCAACCGGGCTCCTGTCGAGCATGTGGCTCCTCCTAGCCAGCCAGCTACTCTCAACTGTTGAGGGCTACAGGCTGGTGGCCGACACCGCCAGGAGGGCCTCACTAAGGCTAATGACAGGAACCACCAAGACCATGAGGATTGATGGGGAGGAGTACCACGAGGCCTCTCCTGGGG
>WAKG01000039.1 GCA_015523445.1 Desulfurococcales archaeon
ATGCTAGCACTAGCGGCGAGGGCCAGGAGTAGGGAGGCTAGCCTGTAATACTATATCTATATAATGTTCCATAAACTCCATTTTTCCTTATTATTCGAATATTGTGTAAGAGCTAATCGTTTAATTTATATCAATGATACATGAAAATATATAACCCCTCACACGTGTGAATAATCTATTGATAAGGATAAGGGTGAATACGGCATGATTAGGCTAATCAGTCCAGTGGAGTACAGAGTACCGCCCTGGGCCAAGGAACTAGTTGTAGATGTTGATGGAAAACCAGTCTTCAAGGCCTACACAGCCTCAGCATGGGAAGAAGGTCACAATATAAGATGGATCAAGAGCCCTATAGACGGATCCACAATAGCCGGGGTATACGCGCCCTCATGGAGCCAGGTAGACTCAGCGCTGGAGAAGATATATAGGGAGGGTAGGAGAGCGGCCAGGAATATACCAGGAGAGAGGAGGCTAGCAATAATATCCAGGATAGCCGACCTCATGGAGCAGTATAAAGAGGATATAGCTCAGGCCCTAGTTGTCAACGCTGGTAAGCCGGTGAAGGCGGCCCACGGTGAGGTGGAGGCTAGCATAGACAGACTAAGGAGAGCCCCCTTGGACCTTAAGAAGCTTCACGGAGACTATATACCCGGGGACTGGGACGCCCACACGCTGGAAAGCGAGGGGCTTGTGAGGAGGGAGCCCTATGGTGTTGTGCTATCCATAATACCATTCAACTACCCCCTTTTCGACACGGTGAACAAGTTCACCTATAGCTTCCTACCCGGCAACGCCTTCATAGTAAAGCCGCCCAGTGCAGACCCGATACCAATATTCTACTTCGTAAAGCTGGCCCTCGAGGCAGGAGTACCCCCATCGAGCATAGCTCTACTCCCACTGCCAGGCAGGGAGTCGGGCAGGCTGGTTGGCGATAGGAGGATACACGTGATAAGCCTAACGGGGAGCACAGAGACGGGTGTAAAGGTGATAAGGGAGGCAGGGATAAAACAGTTCATAATGGAGCTCGGAGGCGGAGACCCGGCTATAGTACTGGACGATGCAGACCTAGACCTGGCCGCGTCGAAGATAGCAACTGGGATAGTCAGCTACAGCGGGCAGAGATGTGACTCCATAAAACTGATCCTAGTAGAGGAGCCTGTTTACGAGGAGATGAAGAAGAGGTTGGTGGAGGAGCTTGCCAAGGCCAGAATAGGTGATCCGAGGGACCCCAGCACGGTTATGGGCCCCCTCATAGATGAGGTTACCGCAGACGAAGTGATAGAGGCTGCACGGGAGGCCGAGGAGGCTGGGGGTAAGGTCCTCTACGGTGGCAGGAAGCTGGGCCCCAACTACATAGAGCCTACGCTGGTGGAGGTCAAGGACAAGGAGGTTCTCAGGAGGCTAAGGGTGTTCAGAGATGAGATATTCGCATCCATAGCAGTCATAACCCCAGTCAGCGGGGTCGATGAGGCGATAGAGCTGGCCAATGAGAGGAGGTATGGGCTGGACGCAGCCATATTCGGGAGGGACATAAACAAGATCAGGAAGCTCATCCGCCTGCTAGAGGTGGGCGCCATCTACATAAACGAGTACCCCAGGCACGGTATAGGCTACTATCCATTCGGAGGCCGCAAGGACTCGGGCATAGGTATGGAAGGCATAGGATACAGTATAGAATACGTCACGGCAAGGAAGACCATAGTATACAACTACAAGGGCAAGGGTATATGGGAGTACATGTAGCAGGGGAGGGCAGGAGGAGTGGACCCTCCAAGCTACATAGGAAAGAGAGTTAGGGTGTCTAGGATACTACCAGGGGGCCGCTCCCTCATATTCGCATTTGATCACGGCGTGGAGCATGGGCCCAGCGAGATACCGGAGCCTAGAAGGGATCCGCGTAGGATCATAGAAGAGGTGGTGGAGGCCGGGGTGGACGCGGTGATGACAACCCCGGGCGTGGCAAGGCTGACCTGGGATATATGGGCTGGGAGGACGGCTATGATAATTAAGGTCACTGGCAAGACAAGTCTCAGGCCAGGCGGGGACCAGCTGCTCCAGAGCCCAATAGGCTCGGTACACGAGGCGGCAGCTATGGCTGCAGACGGGGTGGCAGCTACGGTATACTGGGGGAGTCCCAGCGAGGACCTCATGCTGGAGAGATGGACCAGGATCAGGTTGGAGGCGGAGAGCCTGGGAATGCCAGCCCTACAACTCGCATACCCTCGGGGCCCTACGATAAGGGACAGGTACGCGGTCGAGATAGTAGAGTACGGAGCTAGGGCAGCCATGGAGACAGGGGCCGACCTGATAAAGACCTACTACACGGGGTCCATGGAGACGTTCAGGAGAGTGGTGGAGGCTGCCCAGGGCGTGCCAGTACTTATGAGTGGTGGGGCTAGGACAAGCGCCCCCCAGGAGTTCCTCTGGAAGGTATACGAGGTGATTCAGGCAGGCGGTAAGGGCGTGGTAGTCGGCAGAAACGTCTTCCAGGCCACGAACCTAAATGATATGGTAGAGGCGATCAAGCTCATAGTACATAAGGGGGTAACGCCCGAGAAGGCTGCCGAGGTACTACACTAGCCCTAGGAGGGCTCTAAAATTGAACACAGGAAAACTAGATATCCTAACAATAGGTCATATACTGGTGGACATCAGGATCCAGGTGGACCACATTCCGGGTCCAGACGATGAAGCAAGGATAATAATGGAGACACGGGGCGTAGGGGGCTCTGCAGCAAACGTGGCAATAGCTGCTAAGAGGCTAGGAGCCACTAGTGGCGTTGTAGCAAAGATCGGTCTGGACGATTTCGGTAGGATAGCGGTTGACGGTCTAATGAGGGAGGGAGTGGATATAACAGGCCTCAGCGTATCCCTAACAAGGAGAACCGGGTTTTCCATAGTGTCCATGAACCCCCAGGGCTCTATAGCGATATATAGCTACAAGGGTGCGGCGGAGGGCCTAGAACCTATGGACTTACCGGTACATCTACTCTCAAGGGCGAGGCACGTACATATTGCCAGCTTGAGGCCAGACACCTCCCTAAAGGCAGCCAAAGCGGCTAGGATGGCCGGGACCACGGTGTCTTGGGACCCTGGCAGGGTCCTAGCCAGGAGAGGGCTCCAGAGACTCTCAGAGATGATTAGGAATGTGGATATAGTCCTGGTTAACAGGAGGGAGGCGGAGAGCCTAACCGGTGTGGGCGGCCCGGTAGAGGCAGCAAGGCTCATCCACGATCTTGGTCCCACCATGGTCGTGGTTAAGCTAGGAGGTGAGGGGGCTCTCATACTACATAAGGGTAGGGTATACAGGGTCAGGGCGTTCAAGCCGGAGAGAGTTGTAGACACCACGGGGGCAGGGGATGCGTTCGCTGCTGGCCTGATGGTGGGCCTCCTCAGAGGATATAGTGTGGAAAAAGCGGGTATATATGCCTCCTTAGTGGCGTCTCTAAAGGTGGCTAGGCTAGGCTCTCATGAGGCCCCCAGCCAGGGCGAGGTCCTGGAGGCTGCTAGGAGGGCTGGGTTAGAGCTCTAGCCCTCCTCCCAGGCTTATGATATCCTCCAGCACACCCTCTCCCGGTTTCTCCAGCGGCCTCCTATGCAATAGAGAGTTGTAGACCATCTTGGCAACGTGGTTGTACCTCTCCTCGCCGAGCCTGGAGGCCATGGACTCTAGGAGCACAACTGCGGAGGAGTGGCCTAGATCCTCTAGGAGATACTTGGCCCTAAACTCCGCATCACTGGGAGACATAGAGCTGGCTTTGGCTAGTGAGGACCTAGCAGCCTCTACAGCCCTTAGGGCTAGCTCCCTGTCGTAGGCCTCCCTGGCAAGGGCCTGTAAGTCCTCGAGTAGGGGCTCGTGGGCCCTCTTCTTGTACATGGCCTCCAGCATGTCTAGAGCCTGTATGTTGCTAGTCCCCTCCCATATAGGGGTTATGAGTGCCTCCCTGTGCCACCTCTCCACTACGTACTCCCTGAGAAATCCTATCCCGCCGAATAGTTCCATGGCTAGCATGGTCACCCTGGCGGCCGCCTGGGCTGTTAGGTTCTTTGCTATATGGGTCATGAGCCTGGCGTAGTGGTAGGTTGACGAGTATGGTGGCCTGTCTCCGACTGATTGTTGGAAGAGTTGTATGGCCTTGTGCGTTATTGCTAGAGACTCCTCTATGAGGATCTCCATCTCTAGCAGGTCCCTCCTGACGAGCTGGTGCTCTATGATCCTCCTCCCGAACGCCCTCCTATGCCTAGCGTACTGGTAGGCCTCAAGGTAGGCCTTCCTAGCTATACCAACAGCCCCGGCGGAGTTGGATAGCCTGGAGACCATTAGGTCCTCGAGGGTGTAGTATATGCCCTCATTGCTCCTACCCAGCAGGTAAGCCTCCGACCCGGCCAGCTCCACCTCTCCCGTAGGCACTGGCACGGTACCACTCTTATCCTTCAGCCTCCTAACGCTATAGTTGAGCCCACCGTCACTGCGGATACGGGGTACGGCGAAGAGGGCTAGCCCCTTGGCCCCTGACCTCGCCCCTAGGGGCCTAGCTGTGACTAGCGCTATATCCGCAAGTCCAGCGCCGCTGGCGAAGTACTTATACCCGTCCAGGACCCACCTCCCATCAATCATCCTAGCCGTGGTCGTGTTTGCACCTAGATCACTGCCGCCCTGGACCTCGGTGAACCACGTGGCACCAAGCATGATCGGCTCCTCGATGCCAGCCAAGTTCCTATAGTATCCTCGCACCTCGTCTCCGCCATACTTCTCCAGGGCATAGGCGGTTTGCATGGTGATCGTTAGTATGCACGCTAGGCCAGGGTCGCCCACCAGGTTTATGGAGGCATAGTGGCTATGCCAGCCACCTTCTCCCTGGAAGGGGTACCTGTTGACTCCGTAGTCCAGCATGAGGTCCTTGATAGACTTTCTATGGGAGGGGTCTAGCCAGGCTATGTCGCTTCTCTCCCCTCTTACACTCCACATAATGTGAACCGGGGGGTTGATCCTATCCACCCTATAAGTGACCTCATAGAGATAACCTCCAGCATACTTGCCCAGACCTCTAAGATCTGGCTCCGAGCCTAGGTAGTATCGGAGTGTGTCCCTAAGGGGAGTATCAAGGAGGTAGTGGTTCATACCATAGGCTAGGGATAAGTCCTCAATCCCTACTAGAGGCATGATGGGCCACCTCTTAGGACTCCATCTGTCGGTGTGGGGTTAGAGGGGTTATAGGGGTGGGTGTATAGTGGCATAGACTGTGTGTTGATAGATGGTTTAAGTATGGCGGGGTTGGTGGCGGGGCCCCCACATGGTAGCGGGGGGTGGATTTGAACCACCGACCTCGGGGTTTCCCCGGCTCCCCCCGGGGCCGCCGGCCGTGTTATAGAGGCTTATACTGTAGGCTACTTATAAGTGTTACCTCAACCGGGCTGATCTGTTGATGTTGAGGCCATTGTATGGCGAGTTCTGGGGGTTGCCGAGTATGGTGTAGGATTTGGTTAGGGTGTAGTGGCCGGCGGCCCGGTGGGGTCTTATGAGCCCCGCGGGCTGCCAGGCTACCCTACCCCGCTGTTTTACCCCGCCGTGTAGGGGTATGAGGGTTTGCCGGGGTTTTAAGTGTTTTCACAGGGGTTTATGTTTTCTGGGATGATATTGTTCTCCTCTAGGAACTTGCATAAGGTATCCCATGGCACTAGGGCTTTCTGCCCCCTATCGGTTATTATTAGGGCTAGGCTTCCCTTCCTAGTTATCTTGGCCTTGATCATTGTGTCTCTCCTAGTGTGTACTCCTCTGGCTTTTGCATCTTTAGTATCTTATTGATAATACCTGGGTTCTTCACCTTCTGTATCTCCCTTGGAGGCACGTATTCCGGCAGGCTGTAGCGTGTATGGGTTAGCTCTGCTATCTCATTCCTTGCCTTAAGCATGTTGAGGACCCTCCTCAGCCTATCCTCTCCTACTACTCCTTGGAATATCTGTTTGAACTCCCTCCATGATAGAGGGCGCTTAGCTAGCTTCAGTGCCTTTATAACCAGCTTCTCTATGTCGGTGTCAATTAGGGCTGTCGTTATGCTTATATCCATGCCAACATCCAGGGTCTCTCTTAGCCTGTCGTAGTCTTCTAGTATTATCCTTCTTATCCTCTCTATGTCCTTAGGTGCCTCTTCCACTTGGTTCCTGCTCATACTCATATCTCTTCTCACCTCCTACCCACTAAATTATACCATAGTGTGTGGTGTTGTATATAAAGGGAATCTATATTTTTTTGAGTGGGTTAATAGTGGGATAAGGGTGATACCTGGGAATAAGCATGCCTAATACACGAGTATCCCAGACCCAATCCACTCCTAAGGATAGAGGGGTCTATACACACAACGGTGGAGCCAAGTGGCCTGGGAATCCATGATAGATCATAAGATAGATGGGATGCTCGAGAGGGAGGTCTCAAAGCTTGTAGAAGAGATAACCTTCATAGATAGGAGGCTAGCGGAGCTGGGAGATGGAGAGGAGGACAGGGCGGAGAGGATACTCCTCAAGATCCTGAGGAACTATCTAGTCAACGATCTGAGGGAGATTGCAGGCTTCTCCAGCGACTACGGATACAACGCTAAGACTGATGTGGAGGCGGTGGCCAGCAGTGAAGCAGTTGCACATAGCTAGCTAGTCCCCAGGCCTCTAGCCTCTATCACCGTTGACTCTACATCCTTTCTAATCCTAACCCTGGCCCTACCATATATGTTGACGACCCCGGTTAGGAAGGGCATCACCATTGCGTTTATCGAAGTGGAGGCATCGCTGGCTATTTCAAGCCTCCTTGTGAAGACCCTACCGACCCTCGGTAAAGTCACGTTTATACTCTCCCCATCCATATCGAACTTAATCGTGACTATGTCGCCACTTATTGTTATAGTGTCGCCCTCCTCCTTGACGCTGGTTATACTATCCCCGAACATGTCAACCTGATACCTGGCCCCCTCCCTATAAACCTTGACCACGTCGCCACCCACTATATCTATGCTAGGCAGACTGGGGAAATGGGCCTTAACCTGGAATAAGCCCGGCTCGACGACCAGGCTAGCCTTGGAAGCCCCTATTATGAGCACGTGCTGGGCCTCATACAATCTACCCTCAACACTAACCCTACCATTCCTTACCTCAACCACCACATTACTCCTAGGCTTGAGCATCAACGGGTCACCACACACCACTCGGGGGCCTATAGACAACATAGAGATCCTAAACTTATTATTCCTTGCCTTATAGGTAAGTCTACTGTAAGAAGGTGCATTATCATGGAGTGGAGGGATATAGATGAGATCCCTGATGATATACTGGAGGAGCTAAAGGAGGCGATGGAGGAGATAACTCCGAGGATGCGGAGGAGAGGCAGGGCAAAGCTCCCCTCCAACAGGGAGATAGCGGAGGCAGTTATAGAAGCGGCCAGAGCCTGGGAAGGCAGCCCGGAGGACTTCCCAGACGCTGTTAGGAGTCTACTCGAGGACTGGGGCTATAACACTAGGTATGTGAATGATAAGAGGATCTGGAGGATATATGAGACCCTGGTTAGGCGTGGGGCCATGAGGGACACGCTCGGTGTAGTGGAATGGTGACATGCGAGGTCTGCGGCGAGGCACCTGGAACCCTCCTATGCCCCACATGTGGTAGGAGGGTATGCCCTCTCCACATATCAGAGGGCAGATGCCTGATATGCAGCCAGGCAACATGCAGGATATGTAAGAGGAACCTAGCCCTAACCCACTGCATGATATGCGGCCGCCTTGCATGCAACAACTGCCTAATCCAAGTTGATAATGTTAGGAGGGTTTGCAGGGACTGCCTCCCACTGGCTAGGGCTAGAAAGTGGCCAGGCCCTGGAGAAGTAAGGCTCTATAGTCTAGGGGCTAGGAGGCTAGCCTACAGGGTTCTGCACCGCTATAAAGCTAGAGGTAATATACCTCAGCCAGAGCCTGGAGGCAGACAGGGTGGAGGCAGTGTCGGCTAGGCAATACGTCTCTAGGCTAGATAATATCATAGAGGGGGCTCCCAAGGAGGGGTACAAGGCGGCAGTGGTTCTAGGAGTCATAAACAGTGTAAGGACTCTGGTTGAGGACCTAGACGAGCTAGCCAGGAAGATCAAGTGTATTGCCGAGGCCAGGGAGAGGTGTAAGGACGGCTTCTGCAGGCCAGGATGCGGCGGCCTTGTGGCTGATAGCAGTGGCGGTAGCCTAGTCCTGGGTAAGTATAAGGGGAATACGTTCGGGGCTATAATGGGTTCCGACGGGGTTGAGGTCAGGGTTAACGATGCTAAGATGCGCCTTACAGGCGTGGAGCTAGAGCTATACTTCCCGGCTGGCGAGGGATGGACGTCAAGGACTGTCAGGCTGGATGACTATGATGCTGTCTATCAGAATAGCTATGCTATAAAGTACGTAATGAAGAAGCTATCCAGGCCTGTGAGGAAGTCTATAGAGGCTATAAGTGAATGTGGTAAAAGGCAGGCCATAGTCTGCTAGACACCATACACTAGGCTCAGACACTTTCTAAAGAAGCCCTTTAACGATCATATTGAAGGCTAGCATTAGCCTAGAGCCTTCCAGGTTAAATACTCCCACAAAACTTATAACTAATCAATGGTAATATTAACTATATGACATAGATGGTAGTATAAGAGGTGGAAAGGTATGACACAGAAGCAACTACCCCCGGTGAAAGTCAAGGATCCAACTACAGGCAAAGAGGTAAAACTATCTCCCATAAAGGTATGGGAGCTATCGCCAAAGACTAGGAAAGGTAAAGGTAAAGGAGTGAAGATAGGGCTTTTCAAGAGTCCCGATACAGGGAAATACTTCAGGGCAAAGGTACCCGATGACTACCCCATCTCCAAGTAAACATTGTAGCAAATTCGAACCCCACACAAATATTTTTACAAAACAGATGGGGTGCAGAAGCCCGTCTAGAAGCAATCGAGGGTCCACACAACCCTCAAGCCACTCGAACCTTGGAACGCTGGAAGCAGGCGGGATGTAGGATGGGCGTCGGCACCGGTGGAGGCAAATCATCGGGGCTCCTCATAGACGTGCAAATATCCTCACCCGCCCACGGCTACAACATCTAGGAAGACTAATTAATTATGAGTGGGTCGGAGTGGTCTCCACACTTCACCCCCCTAACGGAGTCGCCACTCGGCAAACTCCTCATCCCCCTAGTATAATAACTTTAGAGTGGTTAAAGTGGCTTCAAGGAGTGTGGAGGGTCTAGGATGAGTAAGCCTGCAAGGAGGAGTGGAATGAGGCTCGGCACGAGTGAGTATAAGCAGGTTGCTGAGAGGATGAGAGCCATACAGGAGCAGCAACGCAGGCTCCTGATGAATATGAGGAGGATACAGTATAAGGTGGTTGTACTCAGCAGCAAGGGTGGAGTCGGCAAGTCGTTCGTAACAAGCAACCTAGCCGGGGCCCTAGCAGTTAGGGCTAGGCGGGTAGGCGTGTTCGACGCCGATGTGGCGGGGCCTAGTATACACAAGATGATGGGCCTACCTACCGGGTATGGGATGACTGCCAGGATGGATGGTACCGTTATTCCTCCAGAGGTGCCTCCCGGTGTTAAGGTTGCATCGGTCGGCCTCCTCCTGCCCCGGGATGAGGTGCCCCTAATCTGGAGAGGGGCCATAAAGACCAGTGCGATCAGGGAGCTCCTGGCATACATAGACTGGGGAGAGCTGGATTACCTGTTGATTGATATGCCTCCTGGGACGGGGGATGAGCAGCTGACGATAGCCCAGCTGATACCTAAGATAACTGGCATAGTCCTGGTTACGATACCCAGCGAGGTGTCGAAGAGTGTGGTTAAGAAGGCTGCATCCTTCGCTAAGAAGCTGAATATACCTGTTATAGGGATAATAGAGAATATGGCGTACTTCAGGTGTGGGGATGGCAGGATCCACTACATATTCGGGAGGGGGGCTGCTAGGGAGATAGCGGAGGAGTATGAGATACCGTTCCTGGGCCAGATACCGGTTGATGAGAGGATAAGGGATGCAAATGACAGGGGTAAGATGTTCTTCCTAGAATACCCCGACACTGAGGCCTCGAGGGCATTCTTGGAGATCGCTGATAAGGTTATTGATATAGTAGAGAATGGGAAGGCAAAGGTGCCAGGCGGGGATATAGACCTAGAGGGCGGGGGCTAGACAAGGCCCAGCCTCGTTGCCAGCTCGCTAGCGCTATACTCGGGCGCGAGCTTCACATAAGCCCTCTTATACCCCTTAGGCGTTATCAGGGTCCTTACCTCCTCCACCTTAACTCCGTAGAGCCTCTCAACCTCCCTCTTTATATCACTCTTGGAGGCATTCCTCCTCACGACTAGCGTGAGTACGTTCTGAGTCTCCATCAGCATGCTCGCCTTCTCGCTCATGTGGATCCTGATTATGACCCCGCTCATGGTGTATTCACCCTGAACCTCAGCCCGATCTCCTCTAGGGCCCTCTCATCTATAACTGTTAGCCTCCCGGGCACCCCTCCGGGGGCCAGCTCCAGCACGCTCACCTGGCTAGGCGTTGCTATCGTGACTCCGGGTAGGCCAGAGACGCTCCTGGCAAGGGGTGAGTAGGGGTCGGATAGTATGAATAGTATGCTAACAGGCTTCTTGAGCCTCCTACCCCTCATCTTGCCCTTCCCAGCCCTAACCCTGGTCCTCCTCCTAGCCCTCTCTACATCTGCCAGCACTCCCAGCTTGTCGAGCAGCTCTCTAGCCTTCTGCGTCTTCTCCACCGCCGTGAGTACGCTGGGCTTTATCACCACCGGGGTAGCCTCTGCCGTGAATACGTGTCCCCTGGCCCTCACCATTTCTGGTATCGCCGTCGCTGCTAGGGCGCTCATGGTTGCTAGCCTCTTCTCCTTCTTGTTGATCTCCTCGTGGATCCTCTTCTCAACCCTGGGTGGATGGGCAAGCCTGCCTCCCCGGGTCATGTTGACTAGTGCGCCCCTCATGGTCCCCTTTATCCTGGGGACCCTCGAGACTCCCCGGTGGGCGCCCACGCTCTCCGCGCTGGTCCTCTTACCAGCCATTGGGTCCCTGCCCTTGGGCTGTAGCCGTGCTGTGAACTCGCTTAGGAAAGCCCTCCTTATAAGGTCCTTCCTAACCGGGGCCTGGAAGGCTTTGGGTAGTAGCACGTCACCGGTCTTCTCGCCATCCTCATTGTAGACGGGGACTATCACTGGCTGGCTTAGGTAGAGTAGCATGCTGCTGTACACAGGCTTCACCCCCGTGTGCTAGTTGCCCTGCTTGCTTGCCAGGCTAATGTAGGTTATCGTTGGCGGCTCCACCTTGCCCATTGATAGGTACCAGCTGGGGGGCCTCACTGGGTGCCTTAGGACTAGTGGCCTCTTGGGCGTGCCCGGAACGCTGCCGGTGACGGCTATGTATGTGCTTTTGACGACTCCGTAGTGGAGGAAGCCGCCGGCTGGTACTATCTTGTAAGCGTCGTCGTCTATTAGGAGGATCCTCTTGTTGTACTCAGTCCTCCTGTGGAAGCCTGTCTGGCCCGCCTGGGGAGTCTCCCAGAATACCCCCTTACCGTGACTCCTAGCCCCTATCCTCCTGCTCCCCTTCCTGTGCTTATGCCACCTGGGGAGCTCCTTCACCCCCCACCTCTTGACTACGCCCTGGAAGCCCTTGCCCTTTGTTACGCCGATCACGTCTATTAGCTGGCCGGCCTTGAAGACCTCTCCAACTGTCACAGTAGAGCCTAGCTTCTCCTTGGCGTACTGGTATAGGGTGGACACGTCGGCAACCCCGCCTACCTTGACCTCGAGCAGGTCTGGCTTCTTCTTGCTGAGCCCACCGGCTAGCTTGGGCTGGGATGCTATGATCACCTTTACCTCCCTTGTTTTATCTAACTGTGACTCTATCTTTGATAACATGGCGTCGGTGTCGAAGGAGCCTAGGGTTGAGATCTTCCTGTGGAGCTCTAGGTCCTCTGGGGGCGGGGCCCAGGCCTCCCCCAGTATGTACCTACCCCTGTTGGGGTCGTAGCCGTAGGTCCTTATCGCCAGCACGTATACTGGTGCGGTCTCGATTATCGTTATGGGTACGAAGATCTCCTTGCCATAAGTCGGTTTGCCCCTTCTATCATCTATCACGAAGGCGTGGCTCATGCCTACCTTGTAGCCTAGGAAGCCGAGTAGCGCAGGTCTCCCTAGGTCCACTCTGGGCCAAGTCTTGACCCTAGGCACTAGCCTGGAAGCCCTCTTCCTGGGCGAGAATCCCAGGCTTCCTCGTCTCGGCGCGCTCTTCTTCCTAGCGCCCACTCCCTGCTACCCCCAGTATCCGCTACGCCTACTGGAGGAGCCGGGCTATATATGGTTATAATGGGTCCATAACCCTCGTGAGGGTCGCGTGGAGTGCCTCCTCGGTCCTAACAGTCCTAGCTCCCTGCATGTGTACTGTGTTGGCTACAAGGTCGAATAGACCACTATCGGCGTACTCTAGAAGGCCTAGCCTGGGCCCGCCGAAGACTATGAGAAGCCCCTCATTCCTTATAGAGTCCACGCACTCCCCCAGGCGGCTGGTAGCGACTACCCTGAAGCCGCGGCCACGGGCCTCGGCTATAAGGTCCTCAAGCCTACTCCTGATCGATACCCCGAATCCTGTGTAGATGAGGCCCCACGACGCCTCCTCCACCTCTACAGCACCATCCTTGGCCCTGATTATCCTGACCGTAACGAGCCTACCGGGCCTGGCCCTTCCACGCATAACCCCGTATCCCAGGGAGCCGAGGAAGATTCTACAGTTGCCTCCCCGGCACTCCTCCACGATCCCATCCATCAAGGCCCCAGGCTCTGGGCTGGCAGGGACCTCGTGGCTGGCCAGGTTCAGGGGAGGCATTAGGCCTACATACCTGAGGGCGCTGCTGAGGGGGAATAGCCTCTTCTTGAGATGGGGAGGTGTTACGGAGTAGCGGAGTAGTAGGGAGAGTAGCCTGAGGTCCTCCCTGCCGGTGTCTGGGTCTCGGAACAGCCATACGTGATCCACCCTGTGTACGGCCAGGGCTCTGGCTATGAAGCCTGCCTTGATGGTCTTGGCTTGGAGGCTGTGCTCGGTGGATAAAACGCTGCCGGGGAGGGCTACGTGGAGGGGTTTAGGCCTCCTCCTTGGAGGCCACTCGCTGCACCTCACTTCCTACCCTTCCCCTTGCCCTTCCCCTTCTTGGCCTGGACCTGCTCCTCCTTCTCCTTCTTGCCAGTCTCCATGAATAGGGTTGTCCTCTGCCTTCCACCCATCCCTGTGTCCCCAGAGCTTGTATGCATGAGTGTATGGGCTATAAATAAGGGATCCCGGTGGCTTCCTCTCTGGGTGGTGTCGGGTGGCCTTCCTCTATAGGGAGCCTCTTGAGAGGCCTGGAGAGGTCCTCAGGGGGCTTCTCAGGGAGCGAGATATAATCGTTGCCCCAGGCGTTTACAACCCCGCCGTTGCCCTCCTGGCGGAGAGTATGGGGTTCGAGTCCATATACCTCTCGGGAGCAGCACTCACGGGGTCACTAGCCATGCCCGACTTGGGGTTGATAACCCTCACAGAGCTGGCGGTGGCGGTGAAGTACATAACCAGGGTAGCCAGGATACCGCTGATAGTGGATGCCGACACTGGGTTCGGGGAGGCTATCAACGTTGAGAGGACTGTTAGGGAGCTTGAGGCATCGGGAGCCGCTGCTATACAGATTGAGGATCAGGTCCTGCCCAAGAAGTGCGGGCATCTATCCGGCAAGACACTGATCTCTCCGGAGGATATGGTTAAGAAGATCATAGCTGCTGTCGAGGCTAGGAGGGATACCCTGATAATAGCAAGGACAGACGCCCGAGGGGTGGAGGGGCTAGACGCCGCTGTTGAGAGGGCCAAGATGTACCTGGAGGCAGGGGCCGACGTAATATTTCCCGAGGCCCTGAGGAGCCTCGAGGAGTTCAGGGAGTTTTCTAGGAGGGTTAAAGCTCCCCTGCTAGCCAACATGACGGAGTTCGGCAGGACCCCGTACATAACTGTGGACGAGTTCAGGGAGGCGGGGTACAAGATCGTGATATTCCCGGTTACAACCTTCAGGATCTCCATGGGAGCTGCCAGAAGGGCTCTAGAGGCGATCAAGAAGGAGGGCACACAGAAGGGACTTCTGGGAGAGATGATGACCAGGCAGGAGTTCTACGAGCTAATAGGCTACTACAGGTACGAGGAGAGGGACAGGGAGATAGCCAGGAAGGCAGGGAAGATAGTACGGGGAGGGCAGGAGTAGATCCGGCTAGGCCCCCCGCCCCTTTATAAGGGTGGGGTTAAGGGTGGTGAGGCATGTGGCCGATCTGATCACGTTCATAGAGGACCTCACCACCCGTGTGACGGCCCTTGCATGGGCCCTATTCCTGCTAACCTGGAGCATAGGATGGGCGATAAGGGGCAGCCCCCTGCCAATAGGTAGGCTGAGGAGGGCGGGAACCAGCCTGGTGGAGGACAGCGTCTGGGCAGCATTCTGGCTCGCCATAGGGGCCACCGTGTTCAACTTCATCACGTACATAGCCACTACGATAGCGGGAGGCTAAGCCGCTATGCCCGGGGAGGCGGAGATACTGGTAGCAGCCTACAAGCTGGCGATCCTAACATTCTATATAGGAGTTCTGATCTACGCGTTGCCCATACCCCTCCCAGGCCTCAAGAGGTGGGCCCCAGCCCTTATGGCCGACTCTATCCTGGCCGCAGCCCTAGTATTCATAATATATAGCCTGCTAGACCTATCCGACTACATCGCCTCCGCCCTAGGAGGCTCCTGGCCCCTCTACGATGCTTGGTATAACGATGCAATGGGTGTAATAGTCTCGGTGAAGGCGGCAGTAGCTGCCCTATACTCCATACCAGATCCTGGAGGAGTCCTTTCAGGAGCCAAGATACTGGTGGCCCCTGTAGATAAGGCGGCGACCGCGGCCCTCCTATTCCTACTCACAGTCGGGGGGATCCACCTCCTCATATACACCTATGGCCCCCTCTTAGCAGCGGTGGGAGTAGCACTATACTCAGTCCCCTTTAGGGTGTTGAGGGGTGCTGGAGCATGGCTAATATCATTCATACTAGTATTCAACGCCGGGCTCCAGGTCCTACCCGTATTCCTATCCACAGTGGCCTCAGCCCCAGGGTCCCCTATTGATCCTCCCTCCGGCCTGGAGTCGGGCGTTGTGTATAGGGAGATTAGAGTCCTAAATGTTATGGGTGACCCTATTAGGGGTGGCTTACTGGTAGTTTACAATTCCACAGGTGGCAGGGCTGCAGCTTATCCTGTTGATGGGGAGGGGTATGCAAGGTCCTCAAGCGGGGATAGGCAGGTCTCGCTACCGGAGGGTGAGGTAATGTTTGACCTCATCTCCAATGCGGTATCCTTCCCTCTGGAGCCAGACTTGGTTGACACAACAAGCTCTAGCGGAGAGATCGTCGTGTGGTCCCCCCACATATTCTGGAGCCCTGGCACGCTGCAGTATGCATATACTATTGGAGAAATAACCGGGTATTCTGTGAATGAGACTCATAGCTCCTACCAGATAGAGTTATATCCGGGCGAATTTGTCGAGATAAGGTATCCCCAAGAGTGTCCTGTGCAGGTGGAATATCAGGGCCTAGAAACCATTGAGGGTGAGACCAGCTGGGAGGGCGTAGATGTCGTCAAGCTCAGGCTGAAAGCCGTCCAATATAGTATTTACAACATAACCCTTTACCCAGCCCAGTGTAACGTGGATCCTGGGCTGGATGCCGAAGACTATCTTTCAGGGCCTGACGGAGACTTCGTAGATTACAATATCCTGGCGGCATTCATACTCTACTACTTCACCGTCCCCATGATCTACATCTTCACGCTATTCATAGCCACAACCGGCCTGGCGAGGCTGCTAGGAGGGAGGGATAGGATACCAGTAAGGGTAGTCTAAGGGTGACGACAGTGGAGGTAGTGGATATAGTCATACTAGTGATGGCCGCCGTATCGGCAGGCCTGCTCATCTATAATATGAGGGTAGCAGGTGATGTCAGGCTCCCCGTGAGGCTAGACCCTGGCCGGGGCGAGCTGAGGGCTGTGATAGATGGGAGGGCCCATAGGGGTATAGTGTACAGGGGTGAGGGGCTTCCCCGGGGTGAGGGTAATGTGTCC
>WAKG01000040.1 GCA_015523445.1 Desulfurococcales archaeon
CCCCGGACCACGGGGGCCCAAGCCCCGCATCCTAGCCAGGCTAGACGACGGCCCCTCTCCATGGATTACTATAGCATTCTGGGGGGCTATTTATAGTGTTTCCCTGGTGGATGGCGATCCTGGGTGGCCATGGTGGCTGGTAGGCCGTCTAGGAGGCATGTGCTGTCTAAGAGGGATGTTAAGAGGCTGGTGGCTAGGGTTGAGGAGGAGGTTCCCGGCTTCTCATTGTCGGCTAGGGATAGGGTTGAGCTGGTTGATTATGGGGAGTTTATTGTGTATATGGTTAATGGGAAGCCGGGGCTTGTTGAGTTGGGTGGTAGGCTTCTTCCTCATCTGCGCTGGCTTCTTGAGCATGGGGTTAGTGGGTTGCCTAGTGTCAGGGTTGATCCTGGAGCTACCAGGGCTGTTGGCCGGGGGGCTGACTTGATGGTTCCTGGGATTACTAGGGTGGATGGTGACTTTGAGGAGGGTAGTGTTGTTGTTGTGGTGGATGATAGATATGGGGCTCCGGTGGCTGTGGGGGTTGCGTTGATGGGGTCTGGCGAGGTTAGGTCTAGGTTGGAGGGTGAGAGGAGGGGGAAGGCGGTTAAGGTCCTTCATAGGCCTGGGGACAAGGTGTGGGAGGCGCGGTAGTGTTGGGGATTGACTTGTAGGCTCAAACCAAACCTCTAACAGGCTTGGCTTGGGGAGTCCTACCAAATTAGGTTGAATAATGTTTGGAGGGTGGATGTGATTGCCAATAGGAGTCAGCCCCCTAACCGTGGTGGGGGCGGTCATCCTGGTTATAGGGCTAGTGATTGCCAGCGTGCCCGTTAGCCTAGGATCTGGAGGCCAGGGAGTTTTGGATGCCAAGGTTTACAGTGTGGAATATGTCATGACTGCAGCGTATAAGGTCTATGGCAACGAGAAGCTTGGAAAGTGGGTGGCCAAGACACTATTAAGGAACACGGGTGAGGCTCCTCTATACGACGTGGAGGTCTCATACAAGATAGAGGGGTTCACGGAGTGGAGCGAGCCATCTACATACAAGGCCATACCACCTGGAGGGGCAGTGGTGGACCTCTACTATCCCAAGTTCCAGGGCGAGAAGGTTAGGCTGCAGACTGCGACACCAACAACACTCTACATAAAGATAACGTATAAGACGAGTCCCGACGGCGAGGTGTTGGAGGAGACAAAGCAGAAGCAGTTAAACATGCTGGGCTTCAATGACTGGGTATTCTCTGGCCTACCACCTGAGGAGAACACCGGGTCATTCCAGGACATGTACAGCAACTATGAGCTGGTAGCTGCATGGGTGACCTATAAGGATCCGGTGGTTGAGAAGTACGCGGCGATGGCCAATAAGCTAGCCGGAGGTGCAGGAGCCTCCCTATCAGATAATGATGCACTCGCATTCCTAGAGGCTGCATGGACCTTCAGCGTCATGAACGGGATAACATACCAGACCGAGCCCCAGACCTTCTGGACAGGGAAGGAGGCACAGTACGTGAAGTATCCTAGGGATGTGATAAGGGACAAATCTGCCACATGCTTAGACGCCACTATATTCCTGGCAGCCCTAGCCATGTCCCAGGGCTTAAAGGCTTACATAGTCTTCAAGCCCGGGCATTCACTACCTATAATAGAGTTGCCCAGCGGCCAATGGATCCCCATAGAGTCAACACTACTCAACGCCCAGGTAAGCTTCAGCGAGGCAGTGCAGAAGGGAGTAGAGGTAGCTCAAGAGGCCTTCTCAGGCCCCTTCCTAATAGCGGATATAGGGGCGCTACAGGCTAAGGGCGTGATCCCGCCAGAGCTCCCAGAGCTACCACCGGATGTCCTAGAGAAGTGGGGCTACACTCTCAACATTGGCATGACTGGAGGAAACGGCGAGCCTATGCCCCAGCCACAACCGCAACCTCAGCCCCAGCCTCAGCCTTCACCCCAGCCAACTCCACAGCCTAGCCTTGTGGAGTATACTAGCACCAGCCCGTTGCCAGCATGGAGTATAGGTGTGCCCAGCGACTGGAGCGTGGAGCAGTATCTGGAGTATGAACCCTACGAGGTTGACTTCTTCAGCCCAGACTACTCTATGGGAATCTTCGTCATGTGGATGCAAGGAGACGTGGCTACGTTAAGACAGATCCTTGAGGATATACTGGCCTCGACGTTTGATAATGTAAATGTTGTAGGGGAGAATATGGAGGGAGCTCTGGGCAACTATCCTGCAGTCACTGTTGCGTACCAGAATAGCTATAATGACCTCATAGTTGTTAGATATGTACAGGTTGGCGGGTACGCCTTCGCAGTCTCCTACATGATCATCTCCGACATACTGAACGACAATACTGTATCCATGATGGAGAACATAGTATCAACATTTAGGGTACAGGGGTGACGAGTATGAGGAGTATAGCCCTAATACTAGTAATAGGAGTCCTAATGAGCATCCCTCTACTAGCGGGGGCGCAGATAGAGCCTCCCGTACAGTTAGAGGTGAAGGGCAACACCAAGATAGTAATAAACGAGGTGGGTACAGCATCGGTGGAGGAGGAGATAAAGTTCAGTGCAAGCGCCTTCAACCAGTTCAGACAAATGTACAACCCCTTATCAACATTCGTCAGAGACCTAGCACCCAGAAACATGCCAATCCAGATAGAGGAGTTGCAAGTTAACCTAGACGAGGCTAACAATAAGCTAACTGCAACCTACAAGATCCTGGGTATGGCCAAGTACATGGGTGGAGATAAGTGGGTAGTCAAGCTAGGAGACCCTAAAGACATCACACTATCAACCCAGAACGATAATACATTCGTCTTCACAAACACCTTCGCCGCCGGGGCAGGGATCAAGTTAATGGAGACCGTAACAGTAGTCTTGCCCCCCGGAGCCGAGAACCCTACATACCAGGAAGATGAGGGTACAATAATATATTACCTACCACTAGAAGGCCAGGATGGAGAACAAATAAAGTACCTAGGCCTAGGCCTGGCAGCTGCTGGAGCAGCGATTATAGTGATTTCACTAGTACAATCCAGGAGAGAGGTATACGGTGGTAGCGAGGTAGGCGGCGAGGTACATAGCCAAGCCTAAAACCCTGCCACTACAACCCCGGGAGCCCTAGGGCCACGGGATGAGGAGGAGCATAGCCTACATGGTATATCCAGCCATGGCTGCAGCAACCTGGGCATCAAACATAGTGGCTGGGAGGTATCTAGTGGGAGGGGGACATCTAGACGGGATCACCCTATCTTTTTACAGATTCCTAATGGCAACCCCACTCCTAGCTATAGGATTATCCCTGGCAGGAGAAGCCCCTAAGCCCCGGGGAATGCTAGGGAAGCTAGCACTGGCAGGCCTACTCGGCGTGGCAGCATTCAACTCCCTCCTATACTCATCCCTAGGCTACATATCAGCGGCGGCCACTGCATTCATGGCCACTACTGCAACCCCAATAACATACCTAATAGCAGCTGCAGTCGGGAGGGAGAGGCTCCGTACAACTCCCATGGCAGGGGTAGCGCTCAGCCTGGTAGGAGTCTACGTGCTCCTAAGGGAGGGTATAAAAGTGTGGGGCCTACTAGGCCTGGCACTAGCTCTACTTGCAGCAGTATCCTGGAGCATATACACTATAATAGTGGACGGGGTTCAGGAGGCCTATAGCCCTGGAGAAGCCCTATTCTGGACAATGGCATTCGGTACCATAGCCCTTGCACCTTTAGGCCTTAACCGGGTCAGTATTGGCCCCCTAGAGTGGGCTATAGTATTATATGTAGTCATAGTTCCCGGCATCCTAGGCTATCTAGCATGGAACATAGGAGTAAAAGCGTTAGGACCAGCTCTACCCTCAATATTCATTCCAACAATACCACTACTCGCGACACTAATGGAAGCAGCGATACTGGGGGCAAAGCCTGGAAGCGGGATTGTGCTCGGAGGAGGTCTCATAGTGGCTGGCGTAGGCTTGGTGATCTACGATAGGATAAAGGGGCGAGGATAAGATTCTAGTTCTCTAGGAGCCCCTTGCTCTTGGCTTTCCTCACAATCTCCTCTACAAGCTCCTCCCTAGACTTACCCCTAGAATCTACTCCCAGCTTATCCGCGAGCTTGAGCAGGGTCTCATCATCTATCCTACTACTCCTAATCCTAGACTCGCTAACAGTGAATGAGCCGCTAGGGGAGGCAGAGACGGCCTCCTTAAGGTCGCGTTCAACCTCCTTCTTAGTTGACTCTACGCCTGATGCTGCACGCCTAAACTCCCTAATAGCCTCCCCCAGGCCCCTGGCAAGGGCTGGTATCTTCGAGGGGCCTAGTATTAATAGTAGGATCGCGAAGATTATCAGTATCTCCGTGCCTTGGAAGGGGCCGAATGGCACATCTATCCCCAGGTTAATCTGATAATATAGAGGGAAGTGTAATATAGGTTATCGTGGTGCCCTGAATATGCATATAATTGCAGTGGCCTCGGGCAGGAGCGGGTCTGGAAAGACGCTGTTCCTAGAGAAGCTAGTGTCTAGGCTCGCTATGGAGGGCTGCAGAGTTCCAGTGGTGAAGCATATACACCATGGAGGTCTCACACTACTCGAGGGGAAGGATACTGAGAGGATCTTCAAGGCAGGCGCTGGGATAGCTGCAGCTTATGCTGGAGACTTGTCCATGATACTCCTCCGTGGTGTAGGCATTGAGGAAATACTAAGGATAGTACAGGAAACTACAGGGTCAGATGTTATACTGGCAGAGGGCTTTAGAGGACAAGCTATAGCCGATGAGTACATCTACATAGTCAGCGGCCCCGAGGATCAGGGCTGCTTAGACCTAGAAAGAGAGGGAAAGCTGCTCCTAACAACATCACTCTCACTCCACAAAGCGCCCCAGTGTCCACGATTTAAGCCTCTAGACGAGGCTGTGGAGGAAATAGCGTCCATAATACTCAGCCGCTACTGCCAGCGATTCGCTTAAGCTCCATGAATGCCCAGAGGTATATCTTAGCAGCGGCCTCCAGCTCAGCCTCAGACACGCGTTCATGGGGTGTGTGGGAGAGCGACGGATCCCCGGGGCCGAAGGCAGCTATACTATCTACGGCAGGGGCTAGCAGGTTCATATCGCTCGTTCCAGCCTTAACCACCGGCCTAGGCTTTATCCCGGTACGGAGCATGGCTCTCTGCAGGCTCCTAGGTACTGGAGAGGCGGGATTAACCCTTACAGGCTCCACAGTATCTACAACCTCGCCCATGCACCCGGCATCCTCTATTATCCTAAGTGACCTGGATGCCAGCTCTGCAGACCTATGGCCTGGTGGAACCCTAGCGTCTAGCCAGGCCTCAGCCCTAGTTGGTATAACGTTTCTAGTCATGGAGGTGCATAGGCCAGTCACTGCTATGCTCGGCTTCCATATAGAGCCTCCGGGATGCTTGGTCTCCAGCCTCTCAATGAGAGCTAGGACTTTATCTAGGGCCGAGTCGCCCATCCATGGAGCGGAGGAGTGGCCCCCAGAGGCTGTGCATATAACCCTCAGCTTATAGCTTCCACGGTATCCTATAGCGATCCCATCCCCGCCAGTAGGCTCTCCTATAATAACCATCCTGGCTGGCACTCCCTTTTCTAATAATAATTTTGCACCTCTGCTATCATCCTCCTCACCTACAAGACCAGCAACAATTACCCCCTTCCCAGCAGCTGCGGCTGCATGGAGCATCGATGCCAGAGGGCCTTTAGCATCTACCGCTCCCCTCCCATATACAATATTTCCAGACACACGGGGCTCTACCCAGCCAGGCACTGTATCTATATGGCCTATCAGGGCCAGTAGCCATGGGCCCCTACGGCTTGTAGAGGCATACACGTTACCCGCCTCATCCCTCCAAGCCTCCAGGCCTAGGTACATAGCCCTCTCCATGAATACCCTAGTAGCAGCCTCCTCCCTGCCGGGTGGACTGTACTCACTGAGGAGGCTCAACAGGGTTTCAGCCACCAGCCTCCCTTCTAATACACTCTCTGAGCCCATCGACAGCCACACCCAGGTCCTCAGGTGTAACCATATAGGGTGGGAGCAGCCTTACTACGGTTATCCCAGCCTTTATAGCTAGGATCCTCCTCTCCTGGAGACACCTAAGCACAGGGCCTGGGTTTCTCCTGAGCTCTACACCAGCCATCAGGCCCAGGCCTCTAACGTGTCTCACACCTCTCAGGCTCTCGATGCCTGCTAGAAGCTCCATTAGCTCCTTGCCCCTCACCATCGCCTTGGCTGGGACGTCCTCACTGGTTAGAACCTCTACTCCCCCGGCCACGGCTGCTAGGGCCAGAGGGTTGCCTCCATGGGTGGAGCCGTGCCTTCCCTTAAGAGCCTCTACGATATCCTTCCTAGCAGCGACCATAGAGACGGGAAAGCCACCACCTATACTCTTACCAGCCACGAGTATGTCGGGCTCTATCCCAGCCCTCTGGTACGCCCACGTATACCCTGTCCTTCCGAACCCAGCCTGTATCTCATCTAGTATGAGCAGGGCTCCAGCCCGCCTAGCTGCCTTAGCCACTTCCCTCAGGAAGTCGATACTTGCTGGAACCACGCCACCCTCGCCCTGCACAGGCTCCACTATTACAGCTGCATGTTCATCCCCTATGGCATCCAATCCACTAACATTATTGAACGGGAGGAAGTCCACCATTTCCAGGGCGGGGAGGCCAGACCTATACTTAGGATTCCATGTAACACTAAGTGCCGCCAAGGTCCTACCATGGAATGATCCTTTAAAGGCAGCTACTCTAACCCTGCCTGTGTAGAGCCAGGCAGCCTTGAGAGCGGCCTCTACAGCCTCGGCTCCACTATTCTGGAAGAAGACGCTCCATCCCTCGGGTAGTATGGATGAGAGTAGCCTCGAGGCCTCGGCTTGTATATTACATTCGAACTGGGGGGTGCATACTCCGATCTCCATCCACTGCCGATAAACTCTCTTAACTATTCTAGGGTTGCCATGGCCTAGAAAGGCGGCTCCATGCCCTGTATGAAGGTCTAAGTATCTTACCCCATCAACGTCCCACACATACTGCATGCTAGCCCTAGAAATCTTGAGTCCCCTAGATGCGTAGAACCTAGCTAGCTCAACCACTCATAGGCACCGGGAGATGGTCTAGGCCACTTAGTCCACTCTTATTAACTATATGTAATGCTGCATCGTCCCCGCATAATAAGGCTGGCGCATTGACGGGCTTCGACGGGGTGAACTGGTGTGGCCGGGTTCAAGATAAGGATGTTGACCCTCCATGCGGGGAATATAGGGGATGATGCTAGGGTTCTAGTGGAGGAACTATACACTGTCCTAGCAGAGGCGAGGGACAGGATTGTAGGTGAGATAGAGGTTCAAGTAGAGACAGTTAGGATCACGCTTCCTGATCCGGCCAGTGGTAGCGAGGCACTAGCTAGAGTAAAGGCACTTGAGGACCTAGAAGGGGAGGACCTAATTGTATCCATAGGTAACGTGTCCTCCACAATGAGTAGCCTGGAAGATGTTGTAGTAGAGACTGCCAGGGCGGGGCTATTCGCGGCGATACTTCTTCAGAAGCCGACATGGCAGGAGGCTAGGAGGATCTCAATGGTGCTACATAGGCTTGCCGACGAAGATCCAAGCCTAGGCGTACATATAGGGATAAACACGCTGGGTACACCCCTAGTAACCCCCTACTACCCCCTGAGCCACAGCCCCCAGGGCAGGAGACTCCTAACAACAGCCTTAACGTATCCAAACTACCTGGCAGAGGTATACATGAAACAGGGTCTAGAGGGCCTGGAGGAGGCGGTAAAGAGGGCGGGTAGGATAGCACTAAGGGGGTTAGAGCTGGCAGGTATCATGGTTAAAGCTGAGCCTGCGGGTGTTGACCTTAGTGTTGCCCCCTGGATGGAGGACAGTAGCCTGGGCCTTGTAGAGCTTGTGGCAGGTGTAAGGATGCCTCAGCCGGGCTTCAGCCTAGGCCTTGCCCAGGTAAATGGGGTTCTAGCCAGAGCTGCAGGGAATACTAGGGCTGTTGGCTTCAATGAGGTTCAGCTGCCAGTAGCTGAGGATCTTAAGATGAAGGCCCGGGTAAGTGAGGGCGACACCACGGCACTGGATCTAGCGCGTCTCTCTGGTGTGTGCCTAGCAGGGTTGGATCTAGTGGTTACCCCTGCAAGTATAGATGGTGTAGCAGGCCTTATTCTAGAGGTTGCAGCATACTCTAGATCCAAGTCTAAGCCACTAGGCGTGAGACTTATACCTGTAGAGGGTGTAGAGCCTGGGGATAAGGTGTACTTGGACAGGTTCGGAGAAACCCCAGTTATTCCGATATACTAGTTGGGAAACAATGTAGAATCCCAAGATACTATAACATAACATATATATCTAAACCTGCAAATTATTATCCACGGGAGGCCTACGGAGGGAGTAGGGTTGGCCAGTAAAGGAGGTATAATATTACTTACACTATTCATATTGGCAATGGTCTTCCCAGCACTATTAAGTGTAGCGCAGCCTACGGAGGAGGAGGCTAGGCAGAAGTTTGAGCAGCTGGGCTGCATAGGATGTCATAATGGTGGAGTTGCTCCTGCCTGGGATGATGTTGTTGCTCTCTTCGAGGAGTGGAGCACTAAGTATGGTAGCCTGGATGAGGCTGTCAAGAACGAGGTAAACTTCTTCGGAAAGACATTCAACACTTACGACGAGATGATGGCAGAGATGGCCAAAAGCTCAGCTGCGGGAACCATAGACAACCCAGACTTCCAAGTAATCTATCAGTATCTAAAGAGTGTCTACGAGGGGGGACAAGCAGGAGGAGGCCAGGAGACCCAGACCACACAACCACAAGAGACTCCAACAGAAACCCAGGCAGGTGAGGAACAGCCTACAGAGACCCAGACTGGCGGTGAGACAGTGACTGAAACAGAGACAGTTACAGAGACCCCTGGCCCGGTATTAGGGTTCGGCCAGATAGTTGGAATAGCAATAGTGATACTAGTGATTATAGTAGGGATATCATACTTTATAGCCAGGAGATAGTAGAATAATTAGGGGGACAATAGTATTTACAGATGAAAATATATATGGGGCCACGCCTTTTTTCCATATACCAGATGCCTTAACCCGGTCTGGGTGATTGCAGTGAATAGAAAAGAGCCCTCGGGTAAGGGAGCCCTAACACTAATGGTGGGATGGGCAATACTACTACTAATATCATGGATAATAGTACTTAATAGGCTCCTCGAGGGGGGATTATTCTATGGCAAATGATGAGGGCTTAATATATGAGTATGTGTGGATTGTAATCGTTGCATCCATAGTGGCAGGCATGGCGGCATCACTAGCCTACTACGGTATAGCCTTGGACCTCAATCCAGCATGTAACGCGACGCCAATAGACGTGACCACTCTAACAGAGGAGTTCCAGCCGGGAGTAAAGCAGATTGCCCCAGGAGTATATCAGGTAAATATATTGGCAGGACAATTCTTCTGGAATCCCAATAAGATAGTTTTAGAGGATCCTGTGAGGATAGAGTTTAGGATAACAAGTAAAGACGTAGTTCATGGATTCGAGATTGTAGGTACTAATGTAAATGTTATGGTATTTCCAGGTTATGTAGCAGAGTTTGTATGGGAGCCACCCAAAGATGCCCAGGGCAAGTACCTAATAATATGTCACGAGTACTGTGGGATTGGTCATCAATACATGCAGGCTGAACTGGAGATCAAGAGGAGCAACACCCTACTCTCACAGGGCGATATAACCAATGGATCAAATACTGAAGATGTGGGAGAATTCTCCAAGGTCAAATATCTTAAGTTTAATGGGGTGATCGTGAGTGAGGGTTAACGAAGAACTATTTGCAAAGGTTACAATAGCATTCTCCTTCATAATATTGGGTCTAGGAGGACTCTTCGGCCTCCTACAGGCGCTCAACAGGGTTCCATTCCTAAGCATGCCGGGAGTGCTAGAGGTCAGCGACTCAACCTACTACAGGATACTCACATTCCATGGGGTTGGCCTAGCAGTAGCTATACCAATCTACTGGATTACAGGGCTAACAGCATTCGTTAGCCCTAGAATTCTCAAGTTAGAGATGGATAGGAGGCTATTAGCCTTATCTCTGGCCATGATGCTGGCTGGTGGTGTGATAGCAACTATAACAATACTAGCTGGCAAGGCAAATGTGCTATACACGTTCTATGCCCCAATGAAGGCGCATCCAGCGTTCTACTGGGGAGCCGCATTACTCATACTAGGTAGCTGGGTGTTCACAGCAGCCTTCGTAAAGCAGTATCTCCAGTGGAGGAGGATGAACCCCGGGGTAGGCACCCCGATAGCAATATATGGCTTGTTGACGACGTTTATAGTGTGGATCGAGGCTACAACACCCCTAGTCATAACAGTCCTAAAGGACTTCATACCAATGAGCATGTTCGGTAAAGAGGTAGACGTGCTGGAGACCAGGACCTGGTTCTGGTTCTTCGGCCACGCCCTAGTATACTTCTGGCTCCTCCCAGTAGTGACGATGTGGTACTACCTAATACCAAAGAAGCTGGGAGTCCAGCTATTCAGCGAATCCATGGCAAAGGTAGCATTCATACTATTCATCATGGCATCGACACCAGTGGGTCTACACCACCAATTTACCGACCCGGGGCTTGCAGCTGAGTACAAGTTCATGCACACCATACTAACCCTTATAGTGGCAACACCAAGCATGCTAACAGGATTTAATATACTGGCGACCATGGAGAAGGCGGGCAGGGCTAGAGGAGGCAACGGCCTCCTGGGTTGGCTAGCAAAGCAGCCATGGAAGGATCCGGTATACCTGGGACTGGTTATGTCACTAGTAATCTTCGGCGTTGGAGGGATCACTGGTATAATAAACGCTAGCTACCAGTTGAACCTAGTAGTGCACAACACGACATGGGTGCCCGGGCACTTCCACATGACAGTTGGAAACGTAGTAGTTATAGGATACACAGTGGTAACCTATGCCCTACTATCAGACCTGTTCAAGAAGAGGCTAGTGAGTAAGACAGCAGCCTACAGTCACATACTACTATGGACAATAGGACTCTTCATATTCTCGCTAGCATACTACTACGCAGGGCTCTATGGGGCACCCAGGAGGACCAGCAACATAGAGTATGGGGGCCTACTACCATCAACATGGGTACTACCAATGGAGATCTCGGCAATAGGGGCAATACTAATGTTCGCTGGCGGCGTCGCAGCTGTATACGCAGTGCTAGGCTCTCTACTATTCGGCAACGTCAGGGGAGTTGCTATTGAGGGCATGAAAATAGGCAACCCCAGCCCGGAGACAACAGAGTTCAACCCGCTACTTGACAACCTGAAGATGTGGGTCATATTCGCCGCAATACTAATAGTAGTGGCCTATATATTCCCGTTCTACGAGATATTCTCTAGGGGGATAAGCCCGGTTCCACCAGTGGAGGCAGGCCTCAGCTAGCCCCCAATTTCTACAACCCTATTTATCTTCCCACATTCTATGATTGTATTAGTATGTAGCATCCAGTATTGCATGTAGGAATCTCTTAGCAGACTCGTCCCAGCTGAAGCTGAGAGCCCTAGACCTAGCTGCTCTCCCCATCCTATAAGACAAATCTTGATCGGCGAGGAGTTTGAGAATTGACCTAGCCAAGCCCTCTATATCCCCTGGATCGACAAGTACGCCTGTAACACCATCTACAACAGCCTCACTAAGGCCAGGCACCCTGTAGGCTATGGAGGGGGTATAACAGGCCCCTGCCTCTATGATAGTCCTACCCCACCCCTCCCTCTGCGAAGTGTAGGCTAGAGCGGTTGCTCTAGAGAGTATATCTAGCTTTTCTCTCTCACTAATCTCACCATTTATAGATGCTCTTGATAGGCCTAGCCTGGCTGCCAAGTACCTGAGATGGGTTAGGTATCCATGGTCTGGCCTGCCAGCTATTATAAGCCTAGCCTCGGGATCCCTAGACTCTACTATCCTCCACGCTCTTAGAAGGTCCTCGAGACGCTTATACTTGGATATTCTACCTACGTACGCTATAAGCTTCTCCTTAGGGGCTTTACATGTATCCTCCGGGTATCTAGACGGGTCTATTCCATTATGTACAACCTCTATAATGCCGCGGGGATAACCCAGTTCCTCCAGGTCTCTCCTAGTACTATCCGACACTGTTACGACGAGCCTGACCCTGCCCTTCATAGCGGCCCTAACGTATACTTTGTGAAGAATCCTCTCAAGGGTCCATCCAGGCCCTGATAGGAGTGGGTGTACTGCTAGGCCCCAGCAGTCCCTGCAAAGTTGGTGTATGAGGACCGTAATCGGCTCCCTAGAGTAGAGGGGCGTCATGAATGGTATAGTATTAACCTCATCTACTACTATGTCTGGCTTGAAGCCACTCCTCTTAAGCCTTGTGTAGGTAATAGCTGCCATCGGGTAGACTGTGAGGCTCCCACCCTTCCTGATGATTGTGTATCCATCAATCTCCTCCCTAGAAGGTAGGTCTTGGGGCCTGCTGGTGGCTAATACAATCTCATGTCCCAAGGATGCGAGCCTCCTGGCGATCTCGTGGGTGTAAACCTCTGCCCCACCGGCCCTGGGATGTCTTATACACCTCCAGTTAAGCCAGAGTATCCTTAGAGTTTCCACCCCTACACTTCCCCCTGCTATACAGCCTCCTAACCCTGTGCCTCCACGCTATCCTAAGTAGGTCCTCAAGCATAACCAGTATCTCCCTTGCCTTGAATCTCCTCCTAAGGTTTATCCTCCAGAGTGCAGGTACCTCTAGAGCTCTATAGCCGAGGGAATACGCGGCCGTGAGGAGTTCTACATCGAACGCGTACCTACTAGTCTTTACTAGGCATAATACATCCTCTAAGACCTTCCTCTTGAAGGCCTTGGCCCCAGTCTGAGTATCGCTCACCCTAAGGCCTAGGAGTAGTTTAGCCAGCATGTAGAATCCTTTACTCAGTATCTTCCTCGAAAAGCTAGCGTCGGTGACAGAGTCTGGATGCCACTTGGACGTTATCACCATGTCAGCTCCGCTACGTCTCAGAGTGTCAACCAGTAGCTTGATCTGCCTAGGGCTTATATCCAGGTCGGCATCGAAGAATATAATTATGCTGCCCCTTGACTTGGAGAAGCCAAACCTAAGCGCTGCCCCCTTACCGGAGTTCTTCTCAAGCCTATACCCTCTAATCCTAGATCCATCGCTCATCCTAGCAATCCTACTATACGTGTCATCGTCACTACCATCGTCCACCACGATAATCTCGTATGGAGAGCCCAGGGATGAGGCTATCTCCTCAAC
>WAKG01000041.1 GCA_015523445.1 Desulfurococcales archaeon
GCTGAGTATCTCTGGGCCTCTCACCGCTATGAAGTTTGCCCCGCTCTCGGTGGCGGCGGCCTTGGCTAGTAGGGTCTTACCCGTGCCCGGAGGGCCGAAGAGCAATATGCCTCTAGGCGGGTTGATGCCCATCTCCTCGAAAACCTTGGGGTACTTGAGCGGCCACTCAACCGCCTCCCTTAGCTCCTGCTTAACCTGCTCAAGCCCACCAATATCCTCCCACTTAACCTCAGGCACCTCTACGAAGACCTCTCTGATTAGGCTTGGCCTGATCATCTTCATTGCGTCGATGAAGTCTTTCATCTCGACCTTTAGCTGTTTTAGTATGTCGGTGGGTATGGACTCCATCTTTGACAGGTCTACCTTCTTCTCCTTCATAAACCTCCTGAGAGCAGCCATAGCGGCTTCCTTTGCCAGCGCTGCTAGGTCGGCACCGGTGTAGCCGTGTGTCATCTCAGCTATCTTCTCCAGGTCCACGTCCTCTGCTAGGGGCATGTTCCTGGTGTGGACCTTGAGTATCTCTACTCTAGCCCTCTTGTCTGGCGGCCTTATCTCTATCTCCCTGTCGAACCTGCCGGGCCTCCTGAGCGCAGGGTCAACTGCATCAGGCCTATTGGTTGCTCCTATCACTATTACTCTACCGCGCTCCTTCAGGCCATCCATTAGTGTGAGGAGCTGCGCAACTACTCTCTTCTCAACCTCCCCGGTTACCTCCTCCCTCCTCGGGGCAATTGCGTCTATCTCGTCTATGAATATTATGCTTGGAGCGTTCTGCTCTGCCTCCTCGAATATCTCCCTCAGCCTCTGCTCGCTCTCCCCATAGAACTTGCTCATGATCTCAGGGCCGTTGATTGAGATGAAGTATGCTCCTATCTCATTGGCAAGCGCCTTGGCTAGGAGGGTCTTACCCGTGCCCGGAGGCCCGTATAGTAGTATACCCTTGGGGGGCTCTATGCCTAGGTGCTTGAATAGCTCTGGGTGCTTCATGGGTAGCTCCACGATCTCCCTTATTCTCTCCTTGGCTTCCTCCAGATCTCCTATATCCTCCCATGTTACCCTGGGCACCTTCCTAGCGCGTGTTATCTCCTCCGCCCTGACGGGCTTCTCCCTTATCTGAACCTCGGTTTTATCAGTCACATATACCATCTGGGCTGGCTGGGTTGACACTACAACGAGCGGTATGCCTTCGAAGACTGGAACAATTATGGTCTCACCCCTAGCTAGGGGCTTCCGTACCAGCAGCTCCTTGACATAATCCACGAAGTCCCTGCCAAACCTGATCGGCTCTATGGGAGCTAGCACGATCTTGCTGGCAGGCTCAACCCTCTCGGCACGCCTAACCGTTACGGTGTCACCTATACCAACTCTCAGCGCGGCCCTAAGGTAGCCATCTATCCTAATAATGTCACTGTCATCCCCAGGCCTCAGCGGCCATACTACGGCTACTGCCTCTCCCTCACCGCTCTCGAGGTGGATAAAGTCTCCTGTGGATACTCCAAGCTTATTCATAGCCTCCTTGCTTACCCTAGCTATCTTTTTACCTACATCCCTGGGATATGCTTCCGCTACCCTCAGGCTTACCTCGCTGTTCATCCCTTATCAACCTCCATCTTCTCCTATCGGATATATCATACCCGGGTTATATATAGTATTACTACAGTCTATATATAACCTATTGGTGCATTAATATGGTCAATAAATCTATAATATAGTTTAACAGGGGTGGGTCAGGCCCGCGCGAGGACCTCACACCCGGGGAGTAAAGAACGGGTCGGCCCTGCTTTGCATCCTCATACCCACCACCTACTCTACGCGCCGCCCTACGTCCTTCTATTTTAATGAGACACGTTTTCCATCGATACAGCTCAGCTTGTATGGGCTTGAATACCTGCATGGAGTCATGGTTAATGAATGATGCTAGATTGTAAAGATATGCCATCTAATCTGTACCTATTGAGGCTTAGAATATTATCTACATAAACTCATAGAGACTTAGTGAACCGTTGTATTCAACAGAGTATACATTATAAATCCTATAAATCATGAAAGGGAGAAACCTGTAAGGAAGGCTTAATCCTAAGATTACAGCCTCTGGAGTTTAGCTGGTGTTCGTGCTAGGCGTTATTAATCCTAGGCAGGCACAAATCCACTCTCCAAGGAGGATCGGGGTTGGCAAGGCTGGGTATAGTGGTGTCAGAGTTTAATTATGATATAACCAAGATAATGCTGGAAAAGGCATTAAGCCATGCTAGGTTCTTAGGCGCCGAGGTTAGGATAGTTGTCAAGGTGCCGGGAACCTTCGATGCGCCATACGCTGTGGCTGAGGTTCTGAAGAGGGATGATATAGATGCAGTGGTTGTGCTGGGTGCTGTTGTTAAGGGTGAGACGGAGCATGATGAGGTTGTTGCTCACCAAGCTGCTAGAAAAATACTAGATCTGGGCGTGCATTACTCGAAGCCTGTGTCCCTAGGCATCATAGGCCCGGGAGCATCTAGAATGCAGGCTATCGAGAGGGCTGAGGAGTACGCGGCTAGGTCTGTAGAGGCTGCAGTAAAGATGGCGGTACGGCTGCCCAGGATAAGTAGTGCTCAGGCTGGAGAGCTGATAGAGTAGGCTAGAGGCCTGACTTGGGCTCGTGAGGTGTACTAGGGTGGCTGAAGTTAGGCTTGCCGTGATAGAGTTTGTGGGCTATAGGGAGTGGACAGAGAGTCTAGGTAGTGACAGGGAGTGGCTCATACAGATAATCCAATCTGAGATGTATGCGCTAGCACAGAGGAGAGCTGCAGAGGCTGGAGCACATGTACTACCGATGAGGTATGACTATATGATGCTCCTAGCCTCAAACGTGAAGAAGGATCAGTTGGCTATAGTTCTAGATTCAATTAAGGAGAATAGTCAAGTACCCGTTAGGATGGCCAGTGCATGTGGCAAAACACCCATGGAAGCTGAGATGAAAGCCTGGACCCTGCTCCGGGACACCCAGCCGGGAGGGTTGTCGTATAATAGGTGTAGTAGCGATGAAAGGGTAGCCCTAGCCCATATCGATATAGATAACATAACTGCCATGACAAGGAAGATGGGGGCCACAAGGACCTATTACATAGTAGTGGATCTACTGCAGAGAATCTCTGAGAAGGCCAGTAAGTACGGGTCAATAGTTCAATATCTTGGAGGTGACAACATTTTAGCGGTACTACCCCCTGAGAGCCACAGGCATATAGTAGGGGAGCTCATAAGCTTCGATAGCGTAGAGCTTAAAGCTGGCGTAGGATATGCCGCCACAGCTAGGACAGCATTATCACTGGCCGCGGAGGCTCTTCATGAGATAAGGACTGGTACGCCCGAGAAGATAGTCTACAAGAACAAAGTGTAATACTCATGAAAAATACCGGCCGGATATATATGCATACACGACCA
This sequence comes from Desulfurococcales archaeon, assembly GCA_015523445.1. Lineage (GTDB taxonomy): Archaea > Thermoproteota > Thermoprotei_A > Sulfolobales > Acidilobaceae > S012-22. The sequence continues at coordinate 3,418 of WAKG01000041.1, forward strand.
AGTATATAAGAAAAGTATAAGAACATGTTAGCACAATTATAATTATAAAATATGGTTCACAGCATGTATGGCGGGTAAATGGGTGTCGAAAATGTCCTTAGATAGTGTGACCCGGGAAATCCTCTCGAGAAGGGATCCCCACGGCTACTATGTGATCCCAGCTAGAGAGGAGGCTAGAACCCTGGCCCACGGTCCAGGTATAATAGTCGTGGACGTGGGTGAGGGTGTACTGATAAAGACCAGGAGTAGGAGCCAGGCGGTCAGGCTACTAAGAATACTCCACAAGAAGGGGCTACTAGTAGAAGAGGAAGAGATGTAAGAGGTCTATGAGGAGCCTAAGCATCATCCGGGCTACAAGCTTGAGATGTGATCCAGCCGTAATAGAAGCGTTGTTAGCAGGGCCCAGGATAGAACCCCTACTACACCCAAAACCGGGGGCGGTCACAAGGTGCCGGGAGCATAGGGATAAGAACGTGCTAGACTTCGCCACGGCACAGACACCGCTAGAGATTGCTGCATATACTACATGCATAGAAGCATCAACAAAATGCAGGGGCTCAATAGCCAAGGGACTAGCAGCCTATAATAGGTTACATGCATTAATGACCCAGAGGGTAAATATAAACTTGGGAACGCTACTCCTAATTCTACCACTAAGTGCAGCCCATGGCTTCACAGGGGTAAGAAAGGCAAGAAAGCTAGCAGGGCTAGCCGCTGATGTGGTCTCCGACTGTAGTGGGGTCGAAGAGACTAGGGAGTACTATAAGCTTCTCAGAAGGCTATCACCAAGTCATCTTGGCTCCTATAAGGGGCCAGTGGAGAGCGTATGGAGCGAGCCCAAGACGCCATTCCCACAGGTCCTAGACGCTGTTAGCTGGGACCACGTGCATAGAGAGGTCCTCCAGGGATACCCCATAACGCTAGAGATGACAAACTTAATGGGGAGCCGGGAGAGCCTAGAAGAGGGGGCCCTATATGCAATGCTACATACATTGGCAGCACACGGGGATACACTGGTCGCCAGGAAGTGGGGGTGGAGGGCGTACAAGGTGCTCCTTAACGAGGCTAGGTGGGGTCTCAGGATGGAAGCTAAATGGGGCCTTAAACGTGTCCTCGAGATACTAGATAGGATGTGGAGGCCCCGAGGATGGAACCCGGGGTCGGTGCTTGACATGCTGGCTATAGCTATAGGATTCTACATTGTTGAGAAGCTAGTCTAGAGGGGAGAATCCCGTCCTCAGGATCCTCTTGTAATAATCAGGGGTTCTCTTGGGCTTCTGGACCCTAACCTTGATTATGCCATCCCCCCGGTTCATCGATATTATTGTCAGTGGAACGCCGAGGCTTGCAGAGTATGATAGGAACTCCTCTAGTGCATCTAGGTCATGGAACGTTAGTGTGAATTCCTCGGCTAGCTTACCTTCAATAATAAATCTCCTTATACCCTCGACTGCAGGTATGAGTATTGCTTCTCCCAGTAGTGCCGCCTGCCTCTTAAGCTCATCCTCGCTCCACCCCTCTTCTATTGCTTTGAACATCTGCCTCAATACCCTTGGAAATATGAAGGTGTGGCCTTCGTCGAATGGATATGTCATTCCCTCCCTTATGTCTCTTACATTAATGTAGCTAGTGGTATACTTGAGCGGATCCACCCTGTATAGGGGATCCTTAAGTATTATACCCTCTCTTCCAAGATCCTCTAAGCTCCTGGCAACTTCTAGTATAGACTGCCAGTCCTCCTTCCTATACCTACCATGGACAGGCACGTTTCTCAGGCCATGCTTGTCTATGAGATCTCTCCTTGCCGCTACTGGTATGGGTGATCCTTCCTTAAATATATCGAATATGAAGTAGTCCCATTGAGGAGCCTCAGGGTAATGGTATCTAGTATATGGATTCTCCATGCCGACTACCTCTCCTGCTATAACTGAGTCATGGCCCAGATCATCTAGCAACCTTATAATCTGTTTCCGATACTTATGATTAACCTTATGGGTGGTATAGGGGCATACGTAGCCTCCTCGGGTAAGCGCAAGTATCATGTCTTTGAATAGGACTACTCTAACATTATGTCCATCCATCTTCTCTTCAACTATAACCTCGTCGATAAAGTGTTGGGGAACGGCTTTTGATAGGAGTAGGATTCTCCTGATGTGGGGATACCCCTCAACTATCCTGTACTCTCCGGTGTCCTCATCTATTAATATTGTAGTTCCCTCGTAGTGCCCGGCTAGGTCCCGGCGTAGGGTTATGTATCGTATCTTCCTGTACCGCATTACTCGGGTAGATTTGGATTCAAGGAGGCTCTTAGCCCTGGCTATAGGAACTCCTATAGATTTCGACAGTATCTCTGCCAGGTCGCCTCCTTGACTATCCATTAACATTATCCCTATGAAGTATAACTATGTTGATTGAGGCTTAAAAAGTGGAGGAATAGGCTATTTCCGGCACCTTTCCTCTAGAGGTGCATATTTGAGACCTGTAGGACCTACATACTTTTCTGTGGGCCTAATGATCTTGTTATTCAATACTTGTTCCATATAGTGGCTGCTCCAGCCTACAACTCTACCCATGGCGAATATGGGAGTATACATTGGTATAGGTATGCCCATCTGGTAATAGAGTATTGCCGTGTAGAGGTCTATATTAGCTGGAAGATTCTTGGTTTCCTTCATAACCCTCTCAGCTCTATGGATTACCTTAAGCCAGGTCTCTCCATCCTTCAACTGTTTTATATACTTCGCAGCTACATCGGTCCTAGGATCATGAACCTTATAGACCCTATGGCCGAACCCCATTATCTTCTCCCTCCTAGCCAGCTTGCCCCTAATATACTCCTCTATCACCTCCTCCATGCTGCGGCCCTCCCTGTCAGCCCTCTCCTTCACCTCTAGGAACATATCCATGGCCTTCTCATTAGCTCCCCCGTGTAAAGGCCCCTTCAGCGCTGCTATTCCGCCAGCTATGGCGCTGTAGAGGTCGCTTAACGTGCTAGCTATAACCCTCACCGTGAAGGTGCTTGCATTGAAGCCATGGTCCATGTAGAGGACTAGGGTTGATTCGAATGCCCTAGCCTCAGTTCTGCTAGGATCCCTGCCTATGATCATCCTGAGCACGTCATAGGCGTGGTCCTCGTTTGGGTTTGGTTTAGGTAGGGTACCATTCCTGGATAGATGCCATCCTGCCGAAAAGAATACGGGTAGCTGTGCTATAATCCTTATTGCATGATCATAGATGAAGTCTGGATCATAGCTCCACTCCGGAGCATAGAACTGGCCCAGCAGGGATACTCCATAGATCCCATAATACATGGGATGAGTAGCGGGTACATGCTTCAATGCATCAAGAACCTTCTCAGGGACCTTGCCACGCCAATAGTTTATAGCCTTCCTGATCTCCTTTAACTCGTCTTCACAGGGAAGCTTACCTTTTAGAAATAGATAAGCTGCCTCATAAAAGGAGGCGTTAGCCCCTATATCATCAATTGCATATCCACGGTAAATAGTGTGTTCTCCTTTTGGATCGACTCCACTTATACTAGTCTCATCTACAATTACATTAACAAGGCCCTTGGGAACTACTATATAATTACCCTCAGTTCTGCATTCAACCTTAGCCTTGCTCATGCGCGCCACCCGTATAGTAGCTTTGAGATACATGTATATATGTAATTTCAATCTATCTAATAGTTATTGCCATGCTCCCGTATTAACTAAAAACACGGATACTAATAATACCATACCCGTTGGGGCCAGGGTACATGCAGCCTGAAGGGCTGGAGAAGAGGGTTGAAGTTCTCGAGCAGTGGCGTAGGAGGAGCAGGATGCTGGGAACTGCGAAGACACTTTTCTACATAATAGTGATCCTCGGCGTTGTAATATATTTATATGATGTAAATAGGGCGGCGGAGGAGTTAATGATCGACTTTGGGAGACCCGAGATCTACCCTGCAGGTTTCACTAGTGTAGAGATTAGGGTTCCGCTGGAAATCTACAACCCCAGCGATAAGATCATGGCTCAAATGATATACTATAGGGTATATGTAAATGATTACTATGTGGGGGACGGGTTCCAGCCATACCTAGACCTGCCATCAGGGTGGAGCAACCATACCCTGCAGTTTAAGATTGACCTAACAAAAGCTGGGTGCAGCCTAGCCTCAGCGCTCTCGGAGGGTGGCAATTTAACTGTGGGGCTTAGTGGGTATGCTATGGTAGATCTATACATCTTTGGAAAGATTCCATGGAGGACTATAACAGTAGCGTTTGAGGAGAATATTCAGGGTATAGAGACCCCCGATCTTGGCGCGGTATCTAGGGCTCTCGAGCTTGTTAATGCTATATGTAATATGCTAGAGGGTATGGATAGGGGTAGTGGGATGGGTAGCCAGGGCGTGGGGCTTCCTATATCATTGCCCTAGAATATGTCTGTTGGGCCTAGACCTAGTCTGCCAGCAGCACCAGAGTACTCTATGATCCCTGTTATCATCAGCTTCTCTAGCTCCTCCCTGCTGAGGCCCCTGCTCTTCATGTAGAATACGTGGTCCTCCTGTATAGTTGTGACTGAGGCTTCGTGGTTTGCCTTAACTACATCACCGCTATGTATCTCTAGCATTGGTATAGCATATCCCTTAGCAGGTTCTCCTAGTATGGTTACGTGGCTCTCAACCTCAGAGCTGGCCCACTGTGCTTCGGCATCTATCTTAGCCAGGCCCCTCTGGGCTAGGTAGCCGTTAGTTAATACAACTCCACGAGCGCTTATGAAGCCCTCAGACTCTGGCCCCTTGTGTAGGGCGTTGAGTAGGAAATCCGTCTTGGTTCCATTCCTAGCCACATTGCTTGCCCGGGCATCTAGCTTGGATCTCCTGCCCTCGAGTATGTAGGTCTCCTCGTACCTAGTCATGGCGCCACCAGCTGTGAGGCCTCTAGCCTCCACGTTGGCCCCCTCGTGTAGCTTGGCGTGTAGTATCTTGTAGACTGCATGGCTCGGGTGGTGTAGGGTAAGGTATGTGGCATCTAGCTTGGAGTTCTCCCGAGCTATCACCTCTACGATCAGGGTCTTGAGGGACTCAGAGTCGCCTGCGTAGTCTAGTAGCTTGAGGTCTAGCCTGGCTCCCCTGCCTATGTCTAGTATGATGTGGTGGCCTAGGTACCCGTCGCCACTGGTAGTGGCTACGGTGAGGCTAGTCTCCTCGCCAGGGCTAACCCTGATGTAGGCTCCGGTTGTCCACATATATGCGTGGTAGGCATGCATCTTGGTGGAGACGCCGACTAGGCTCATAGGCTCTATTGGGGACTCATCCCTGCTTATGTCGATAACTTCAACCTGGCCTGGTATTTGGTTGACCCTTAGCGTTGTTCCTAGGATTATGTTTGGATTATGGTTGGACAACTGGGGTGGTAGGGGGTGCTCGTTGTATGCGTAGCCCTTATCCATCCTAGCCTCGAAGGCTTTCCAGTCAGTGTAGTACCTTACCGTGGGGGTGTCTGCTAGGTATTGGAATGGTAGCTTGTCTATCAGGCTCTTATATTTCTCCCTAGCCTGTAAGCTCACGGCTAGCGCACCCTCCCTTAGCCTACGGCACCGAGCTCGCTGAACTCTAGCTGTATCACCTTGTGGAGCACGTTTGCGTACTCCACCGGTAGCTCTCCCATTATCTCGTCTAGGAAGCCCAGCACGATTAGGCTCTTAGCCTCGTCATCGGTTAGGCCCCTGCTTGTAAGGTAGAATAGTTGCTGCTCGCTGAGCCTCCCGGTCTTGGCCTCGTGGCTCACGTATGCCGTGGGCTCGTCTACCTGGTTGTGTGGGAATGTGTGGGCCTTGCTCTTTCCATCGAGTATGAGGCTGTCGCACTCCACGTGGGCGCTGGCGTTCTTAGCCCCTTTTAGGATCCTGACGATCCCACGGTAAACGTTTACACCTCCATCGGCGCTTATGCTCTTATTAATTATCTTACTCCTAGTGTGTGGAGCCACGTGTATAACCTTGCTGCCGCTATCCTTGAGGTATGGGCCCTTGCTTAGCGTGACCACAACGTTCCTAGTGCTGCTGTATGGGCCCTTGAGTATGGTGCTGGGGTAGACGTAGGTCATCTTGCTCCCTATACTGCCCTCAACCCAATCAACCCTAGCCCCCTCCTCTGCTATGCCTCTCTTATTGTTGAAGTTGATCACGTTCCTGCTCCAGTTCTGAATGGTGGTTATCTTTATGGTGGCGTTCTTATGAGCGTAGGCCTCAACCATGCCGTTGTGGAAGCTGTAGCCTACGAATCTGGGTGCACTGCAGCCCTCTATCCAGTGCACGTATGCGCCCTCATCGGCCACTATTAGGCTGTGCTCAAACTGGCCTTCACCCTGCCTTCCTATTAGGAAGAATGAC
>WAKG01000042.1 GCA_015523445.1 Desulfurococcales archaeon
TCATTGCCTCGTCTATAAGCTCCTCCAGCCTTGCTATTGCCTCCTCCTTGGCCCTCCTAGCCCTCCTGGCGGCCTCAGTCAGCTCGGGCCTCTCGCGGAGGAGGGCCTCAACCTTAACCTGGTTGTTAGTTGCGGCTCTGAGCAGGGCCTCCTGGAGGCCCTCGTCCAGTAGGGCGCTCCTCACCCTATCCAGGGGGCTAGGCACCGGGCTCACCTAGGACCAGGGCTAGGTCTACTACCTCCACCCCCTCGGGAGCCACGCTGGATAGGTTGGCGTAGCATATTGGGCACATGACCACGATCCTACTGGAGACCCTGCGGAGCTCGTCCATCCTGATCCTAGCTATCCTCTTGGAGAGGCTGGGGGCTAGACCCTCTATGGGGCCCCCGCAGCAGTAAGTCATCCTCCTACTCCTCCTCGGCTCCTTTGCCTCCACTCCGCTCCTGGAGAGCAGCCTCCTGGGCTGCTCCACCACGCCCTCGAACCGGGCGTAGAGGCAGGGGTCGTGGATCACCACCTCCCCGCTGGACTTAGCCTGGTAGCCAGCCTCGTCTAGGAGCTCTATGTAGGTCCTAACCTCCAGGCTATAGCCATCCACGTACTTGGGGTAGATGCTCCTGAGCATGTGGGTTGTGTGGGGGTCCACGGTGATCACAGACTCAACCCCCCTCTCCCTCAACCTCCTGTAAACCATGCTAGCATGCCTAGCAAAGTCCTCGTCTAGGCCAAGGTCGTGGAGGATCACGCCGCTATACAGGTCATCCTCATAGAGGTAGGCATACCCCACCCCGGCCCTCCTCAGGTGGCCCGCTATCCCCCTAAGCACAGACTCTGAGTAGGCTACTAGCCCCTTATCGGGCCTGGCCACAGCCTTAGCCAGTCCCCCCAGTCCAGCAAGCCTACCTGCGAGGCCTAGGGCCAGCCTCCCGGCCCTCCCCTCCTCCATCCGCTCCAGGTACTTCACCATGGCCTGTATGTAGGGCATGAGCTGGTATAGGCCACCCGTGTACAGGTACCTAGGCCCCTCGCGGGGGAGGCGCAGAGGCTTGGCCCACCTGTAGAGGGCCTCCTTGGGGGCTGGGACGGGGAGGCCTGTATCCCTCATGTACCGTGCAACCAGGTCCGAGACCAGCTTGGGATCCAGCAACTGTGGATGCACCCTTGGGCTGGCTTCACCCTTCATACGTTACCATCTGCGGGGTAATAATATGATGCCCTGGCTACTCGCCGCTATACTCGACGATCTCTGGGTATGGATTCGGCCCCCTCTTCTCGGCTATGATGGTCACCTCCACGCTGCTACCCGGAGGTATGTAGCCTGTGCGCCCGGTTGGAGTTACCGAGACGAGGCCCCCTCCTAGGTCCTCAGCAGCGCCTCCAACCACGTGGGTGATCCTGCTGCTAGTGTTCAGGGTTACCTGCCACCACGTCGCAGGGCCCGGGCCGCTGTTGGATACCGTGAGCCTCGCCTTGTAGCCTGTGCCCCAGTCCCTGTCTATAGTGACCTCTACCGAGAGGTTGGGGGGCTCCTTCACCCACCTATCCACTATCGTGCCGTTTACAACCAGCAGGGCCTCGGTGATGACGGGTCTATCCCCGGCGACAATTATGATCCCGCGGGCGTTGGGGCCCCTGTTCCAGGGCTGGGCCTCGAGTATGTAGTAGCCGTCCTCCTCCCCCGCCAGCGTGGTCCCTGTGGCTGAGAGTATGGTCCCATCTCTAACCTTAACCTTCAGGCTCCAGCCTTCTTCTTCCCCGAGGCTTATGGTGTACTTGTGTAGGGAGCCCTTGCCCCAGTAGGCTGCTATCCCGATCTCCACTCCCCCGCTCGGCACGCCGCCGGCTAGTATGGTTATGCTCTTGTTCACCTCCCCGCCGGGGCCCCAGGCGTGTATGTAGAACGTGGTATCTCTCGCCACGTTTACCACGGCCCTGCCGCTGGGCTTCATAACTGCCTCCAGGGTGCCGTAGTATACTAGGAAGCTCCCCTGGGCCCTGCAGGGGTTCATCAAGCCTATATCCATCAGGTCGATCCGAGCTATGTATACGGGGTTCATGTACCCGGAGTTGAGGCTGCATACAGTCTCTAGTATGCTGCTCCACGTCTCCTGCTCGGGGTCTCCGTAGGCTAGGCCTAGAACCTTGAAGCCGTAGGCCCTGGAGTACTCCATGGTGGAGCGTAGGGTCCCCTTTATCCACTTCAGGTCCTCACCAGTGTATGGCTTATACTGGCCCGTGGAGAAGTCGTAGTATGAGCCGTAGGCCTCGAATAGTAGGGCGTCTATGTGGGGTGCCACATCCTCTAGTATGGTGAAGCCCCTGTTAACCATGATGACCAGGCCTGGGTAGGCCTCCCTGAGCTCCTGGATGAGGCTTATAACACCTTCAGTCAGCTCGGGGTACGCATCCACCATGTCAAGGTTATCAAGCATGACGCCGTCGAAGCCCTGGGATAGCACGTAGGGTATGGCCTCCCAGAGTATGATCTGGTGCCAGCGGGGGTCGCTGGCATTCACCACCGCATCTCCCCAGCTGGTATACCCTATGATCATATCGCCACTCACACTACCAGCCCAGGGCTCCCAGCCACCCACGGTAGTCAGGCTAACATATCCCAGAGTGGATCCGACGCCGGGTGACACCCTGGAGGCGTTTACCAGGGGGCTCAGCACAAGGTAGTCCACGCCTGGTATGCCAGCTCCGGGTATGTTGGAGATCCACCCTGTGGCCCCGGTGATGCTCCAGTAGAGAGTCACGACGCCTCCAGGCTCAACCACAGTGTTGCTAGCGGTGAGGTCCACACTAACCTCGGGCACGCTGGTGCACCAGGAGGCTAGTGGGGGTATCTCGTAGTCCATGGCCCAGGCAGGCTGAGGTACCGGGATAAAGCCTCTGCTCCAGGCTCGGCTACATAGGTCCTCAGCCTCCTCCCCCGTCCTGGCTGGGTCTGCTACCAGTATCTCCTTACCAGCATTATGTGCGTACTCTAGGGCGGCCAGTGCACCCCTCGTCTCATCGGGGTCCTGAGGGATGGTCTCATTAGCCCCAGTCCAGGCTGTCCAGAGCTCCTCTCTCAGCACTCCGTCTATGCAGTCTAGGAGGGTCTGGTTGTATAGCATGTCGTAGACTCCACCAATGTTTATGTAGACCTTGTAGCCTGGGTTTAGGGATTTTACGTGGTTGCTTATGTTGCATACTAGGCTTATCATCTCACGCTGGGTGTCTACCCCGGAGGCCCATGAGGGGCTCGTCTCCCCTATGATCTCGGCAGCATCTATGTTATCTAGGTATATGCCTTCGAATCCCATGTCGAGGTACTGAGTTGTCATCTGCTTCATGATCTCGTGCCACTCAGGCCTCCAGTACTCTATGTAGTACTCGCCATCGTACTCCGTGGGCCCGTGGACCCATGGGGCTCCGGATATGTTGCTCCAGTAGCTCCTCCACTCTTCCGCATAGCCCACATTCAGGTAGGCTAGGAGGAGGCTGGACCAGTTCAAGCCGACCTCTACAACGCCTCCTCCAGAATCGTCAGGCTCTAGGACTAGGACCTTCCAGTAGTGCCACTGTATCTTGTCTGGATCAACCATGGTTAGGTAGTAAGCGGCTATAATTGGTTCCTTTCCAGACGGCTCGGTGATCAAGAGCATAGTAGCTACTATCGCAAGTATAATTATGGGTATGAGGATTGTAATTATCCTAGGCGTCATACCAGGCCAAACCCCTCCTAGCTTGCAGGGGTAGGAGGGTAAGGCGTACTGGTATAAAAGCGGGCCGTAACGTTTATGATCTATTTTCTCCTGAGCAGGCTCCTAGACGCCCTAACCACGCCAACTATATCGATCTTGGAGGGACACACCTCCATGCATGCCCCGCATAGCAGGCATGTGTATATGGACTCCTCCAGCTCCCGGGATGTGTAGCCGTCCCTGGCAAGGATCAGGGAGAGGTTGACCCTGCCCCGGGGCCCGTATCCCCTATGCTCTCCGGGTAGTGTGGGGCATACGGGTTCGCAGAAGCCGCAGAATATGCACTTGGTGGCTTCCTCCAGTATCAGGTCCCTCGGGCTATTCAGGGTCGATCACCTTCCCCGGGTTCAGTATTCCCTTAGGGTCGAAGACCCTCTTTATACCCTTCATTATATCCAGCGCCTTGGCCGAGCCGCGGGCCTCCAGCTCCATCTTGAGGGCGTCCTTCTTAAGCTTCCCTATCCCGTGCTCGCTACTAACAG
>WAKG01000043.1 GCA_015523445.1 Desulfurococcales archaeon
AATTATATCTAGGTACAATCCCTTTTAAACTATAGCTATACAGAATAGTCAAAGGTACCTAGGGATCTAGTAGGACCCGGGACGTAGGTGAGCTAAAGGCAAGCTATATGTGTTCTACGGGAATATTGTGTGAAGTTTAAGGTTAGGGATGGAAATGCAATCAGTCTATAAGACTTTGCCATAAGGGTAAGATAAGGTAAAGGTTTCTGTACAGCTAACATAGTAGATATCTTTTCCGGGTTTAACCCTCTCTAATTACTGTATAACTATAATTAAAGTTAGTATGTTATCCTTAGATTCTACTTCTAAGTTTCATGCAATCTATCGCACCTATTCTTTACCCTCAAACCCTATATGGGTTCTAGAGCATGGTGTCACGGCAACTAAGGCAACGTCTAGATTATAGGGTAAGCAATGATGGAGAGGGAGATGCAGGTTGCGAGGCCCTATAGGAAGCGGGGGCCGTAGGAGCCCTGGTGCCGGTGGTGTGGCGGGCCCGGGGGGATTTGAACCCCCGACCACCGGCTTAGGAGGCCGGCGCTCTATCCTGGCTGAGCTACGGGCCCATGCCTTCCGTGGGGTTTTAAGGGTGGATGTGGGGTTTTTAGATGTTTCTCTACTAGGGGTTAGAGTATGCCTTGGATTCCGAATATGCTTCCTAGTGCTTCTCCAAATATGTATGCTACTATTGCTGTTCCGAATAGTATGGTTAGGTTTTCTAGTAGTTCTCCTTTAAACTCTTTCTCGTTGAGTACTGAGTTGTAGTATGTGAATCCTGATATGATTATTATTGCTAGTAGTACTGATACTATGAATGCAGTTATCTGGTGCTGAGTTAGGAAGTAGGGTAGAGCTAGTACTATGACTGCTAGTAGGTATGAGACCCCTGTAACTATGGCGCTTCTCCCCGGGCTCTCCCTGGCCTCCCCCACTTCCGCCTTTGCCTGTAGGTATGCTGCTCCTGACATGGATAGGGCTGCCGATACTCCTACTATGAGGCCCGCGATCCCTGCCACCAGTGTCTCCTTGGTCGCTCCTAGGAAGCCTGCATGGACTCCCGTTATCTCCACTATAGCGTCTGCCAGGCCTAATGCTATGAAGCTTAGGTACCTCACTATATTCTCGTTCATCCCACTTATTAGGGTCCTCTCGTGCTCCTCCTCATCGCTTATTATCCTCTCCAGCTCCCTTCTATCCTCACCCTCCAGGTACTTCATATAGCTCCTGTAACTATCTATGACTTCCCTCTCGTGTCTCTCCAGGTACTTGAGGGTGAATGTTAGGCCCAGCAGCTTTCTGGATACCCTGAAAAACGCTAGTTTCCACCTAGGCACGCCGACCTTACACTCTCCAGCTATCGAAGACCAAAACTTGTAGTGTCTATACTCTTGCTCCGAGAACCTCTCTAAGACCTCCCTCATCCCGCTATCCGACTCGCGGGCAGCCAGCTCCTTGTATACAACATAGTCTATATACTCGTCTATGCAGAACTCCCTAGCCCTATCAAGGGCCTCCTGGGGCAGCTGGCGCTGCTCCACCACTACAACCCCCGGTAACCCGGGCTTATACTGCGGGTTAGGCTTAATTAGGGCCAACCTAGGGCTTGGTGATGCTCTTGGGAGACGGAGGGGCCATACGGATTGAAATACGTTGAAAACGCTGTCAAGGTCTTCCTAGACACTGGGACCAGGTTCCCACGCAGGATTATATGGGCTATGGGTATGATTAAGTTTGCAGCAGCCTCGGCAAACATAGAGCTCGGCCTGTTAGACGAGAGAAGGGGCGAAGCTATCAAGAAGGTGGCCCTCAAGCTGGCAGAAGGCGGGTACGACGACTTGATCGTGGTAGACGTCTTCCAGACAGGGTCGGGCACAGGGCTTAATATGAACGTTAACGAGGTCATAGCAATGGAGGCATCAAAGATAGCTGGGGTCCAGGTGCACCCCAACGACCACGTGAATAAGAGCCAATCAAGCAACGACGTGGTTCCCACTGCAATAAGGGTGGCTGCCCTAGCGGAGGCCCTCTGGAGAGTTAAGCCAGCCCTCAACCAGCTGATAGCCTCCCTAGACAACGCCGCCAGCAGGTTCCAGGATACAGTGAAGCCGGGGAGGACGCACCTGAGGGACGCCCTCCCAGTAACCTTAGGCCAGGAGCTAGACGCCTTCAAGAGGGCGCTGGAGGCTGATATGAGACTACTAGACTCCGCGCTAAACCTAGTCAGGCTAGTCCCACTGGGCGGCACTGCCGTGGGTACAGGGCTAAACGCACACCCAGACTACCCCCGCCTGGCTGTGAGTAAGCTAGCTGAGGCCACCGGGCTCCCTCTGGCCCAGGCTGAGAGCAGGTTCAGGGCGATGAGGCTCCTCACAGACCTTGTATCCCTCAGTGGCGCCTACAGGGCAATAGCCCTAGACCTGTGGAGGCTAGGCCAGGACCTTAGGCTAATGTATTCTGGCCCCAACACTGGTCTGGCCGAGATCGACATCCCCCAGGCCGTGCCTGGCAGCAGCATGATGCCCGGCAAGGTGAACCCAGTGACCGTTGAGGCCGTAATGCAGGCCTCAGCCCAAGTGGTTGGGCTGGATCAGGCCAACTCTATGGCAAACCTCCTGGGAGAGCTGGAGCTCAGCATGGGCATACCACTAGTGGGATACAACATAGTCACCCAGTCCATACTCCTGGGCGAGTCCCTCGCCAAGCTATCCACTCTAGTAGTGGACAGGCTAGAGGCTAGGAGAGAGAGGATGACTAGGCTGGCCGAGTCGAGCCAAGCCCTAGTAACTGTGTTAGCTCCAGTGATAGGCTATGACAAGGCCGCCGAGCTGTCGAGGCTAATGGGGGAGGGTAGAAGCATCAGGGAGGCACTGGAGAAGCTGGGGTACTCGAGGGAGGAAGTGGAGAAGCTGCTAGACCTAAAGAGGCTAACCAAGCCCGGTATACCAGCGCTCGGCCTCTAGCCCCTAGGCCTAACAGTGATGAGAGCGTATTCCGTAACCCTAGGTAGAGCCATGGTTAGCCACTGACCCTTCACTTCGTACCTAAGCTCGTCACCAGATACCTCCTCCACCACTCTATACCTACCACTATCCCTTACCCTGACCCTAACTTTTAGTGGGCCTACGGGGACGACAACCCTGGCCGGGTGGACTCTGTAAGGTGGGTCAAATGCAGGAACGGCCTGCTTGCTGGGTCCAGTGGGTGCACTGAGAATTCTCTGGTTGTACGTATGATTTACAATGTGTATATTATATCCTCCATCCTTCTCGTAGGCCTCGACCTGCACGGTCTCAGGACCCTCGACCACCACAGGCGGCTCCCCTGCCACACTGTATATTGGTCTAGTGATCAGCTCTATATAGTCTGGATGACCTATCCGGGTTACGTGCATCCCGATCCTGGCCGAGTAGTAGAGTACTGCGCCCATGCCAGCCCTGGCAAGGCTTATCCCAGCCAGCTCGAGCCTGGAATCGGGGGCTGGCGTGCTCCTGCCTAGTGTATACTCGTAGCCATACCCGCTCCTGCCCATCCTAACCCAGGCGAGCACCCTAGAGCCCCTTGGCCTTGCCCTTACAACCTCCCCTAGCCTAGGCTCTGCCCTCTCCCTCACAAAGGCTGTACTGTGGTCGCCTAGTATGACTGCTCGGGGTAGTCCAGCCCATAGGCCCGGGTCTCCTGCTAGGTCTAGATAGCTGTAGCCTAGCCACAGGACCCCCTCGTATGATACCCCTGCTAGGTCCTGGAGTGCCAGGGAGTGCCTATAGGTGTAGTCTGGCTTCATTACCCCGAACTCGTGGGTGGCTACAAGTAGGCCTCCCTGCTCTACGTAGCTTCGCAGCGACTCTTCAAGCTCGTCCCCTACAACCTTCATGTCTGGAGCTACTAGAACCTTGTATTTGGATGCCTCCTCAGGGTCCTCTAGGTCCTTGGATGAAACTATGTCCCATACCGTGTTCTTGGCTAAGAATGCTAGGGAGAAGCCCTCCACCTCTCCTACATAGAAGTCTGGTCTGCTATAGTAGGCCTTGTCGTGTGTCTCGGGGTCGAATACTATCCCAATGAACCTTATGGGTTCCTGACCATCAATTACGTCCTCCAACCTGTCTAGTACCTCATAAGCGCTCGCCACATAATCTAGGGCTCTAGGATCCTCTACAAGCTGTGAGGAGAAGATAGTGACCATAGGGTGGCCCCCAGCGGCCACTATCTCCCATATTCCCATCCTGATCTGCCAGGGAGTGGCTGATTGTACAGTCCTTAGGGCGTAGAACGCGTTCCTAGACACTATAACAGGCTTCCCACGCCCAAGCATAGCCCTGCTTATCTTGGCGGCGAGCGTCAGCATACCAGGCCCCCTAATATCAGCCTCGCTGGCCTCCGCGAACACTGCATCCAGTATATCCCTAGCTTTGGAGACTACTATATTGCCCCTGCCAGCCCACCCTGCGGGATGGCTATTGTAGAAGAACATCTTATCCCCGCCGACCTGTTTAACTCTAGACCTGAGGAGCCTCATAGCCTCAACAACCACCTCGTACCTCCACTGCCATGCCAGCCTGAACGACTCATCCTCCATATTCTCCTTGGATGGAAGCTCCATTCCATACCTATCCCTAAACTTGCTCCTACAATAGCTGCAGTAGCAGGCCTTAGAGGGATCTGGCATGTATCTGAAACTGTCTAGGAGCACTCCATCCGCCCCGGTAAACTCTAGCGCCTCCCTAACCTCCTCTGCAAAGTACCTCTCGAGGGCGGGGCTGTTGAGGCATATCTGGGGCCAGTGGGGGTCCCTAACCCTCTCCACCCTAGGGTAGTGCTCTAGTACTATAACCTCTCCCTCCCTAGTTCTCTGGGCCCACGACGGGTGGAGCCTGTAAAGGTACCTATTGGCAGTGTGAGCTGCCATAATTACAACGTGTATACCCTCCCTTCTAGCAGCATCTACCAGCTCCCTGATGTCCAGCCTGGAGTTATGGTGTCTAGGATACAGCTTACTACCCTTATAGAAGACCCTGCCCCACGGGTCCCTGGCGAAGACGACTATCAGGTTCGCCCTAACCCTCCTTGCAGCGTCAAGTATCTTCCCGGCATCAACCTTCTCCGCGTAGAAGCCGTATGGGTCCTCTATGTTGACCTGAATGGCCCTCAGGGGCCTATGCCACCACGTCAACCGGAGACACGCTCCAAAGGCGGGGTCAAGTGGTCAGGGTATTAATATGGATCCACTATTCCTAGCTTAAATACCGCCTGCTACGTTAAGAGACCCGGTGCCACAGGGATGAAGCTCTTCGAGTACGAGGCTAAGCAGCTGCTAGCCAAATACGGGGTAGAGGTGCCGCCCTCAGTACTAGTTAGGAGGGGGGACGACGTCAGGTCTAAGATGCTCGAGGCGGGGCTGGAGCCCCCGGTCGTTGTAAAGGCACAGGTCCTGGTGGCTGGCAGGGGTAAAGCTGGAGGTATCAAGCTTGCTAGAAGTATAGACGAGGCTGTAGAGGTCGCTGAGAAGCTATTCGAGACCCCGATCAAGGGCGTAATCCCCAGGCTACTCTTGATCGAGAAGGCTGTGGAGCACGATGCCGAGCTGTACACCGCCATAGTGATAGATAGAAGCGAGAGGAAGCCAGTTATACTTGCAAGCAGGTTCGGGGGCATGGATATAGAGGAGATAGCAAGAGAGAAGCCAGAGAGCATAGTTAGGAGGCTCATAGACCCCTACGTAGGCCTCAGGCAATACGAGGCTAGGATGATAGGGAAGAAGATAGGCCTCACTGGCAAGGCTCTAGCCAGCTACGCCAAGTTCCTCCAGGCCCTATATAGGCTGTTCACGGAGTATGACGGGGAGCTCGCCGAGAGCAACCCGATAGCCGTTGTCGAAGACAGTGTTATACCACTAGATGCTAGGCTGATAGTAGACGATAACTCCCTCTATAGGCACCCAGAGCTGGGAGGGGAGAGGATAGAGGAGAGCGGCGAGTACACTGAGTGGGAGGTGAAGGCTAGAAAGGCTGGCCTCACATTCGTAGAGCTAGACGGAAACATAGGTATAATAAGCAACGGCGCAGGCCTAACCATGACCACTATGGACCTGGTCCTAGAATATGGTGGAA
>WAKG01000044.1 GCA_015523445.1 Desulfurococcales archaeon
CAGACCACCACCAACTTAATATTATAATAATTATATGGTTACTCCCGGCCCACCCGGGGGCCCTATAAAAGGCACCCATACCAGGCAGTGAACCAGGGGTGGCGTGCACCCGTGAGGCTAACCTGCGGCTGCTCTTGAAGCTGGAGAGGGATCTCAGGCGTAGGCTAGCAAGGTGGCCCGAGGCCCAATCGGAAGCGTTGGAAGCGGTAGAGATCTACAAGGCGGAGCTATTCGAGCTGCTAGCAGAAGAACCAACATACGGAAAATAAGGGTGAATACGAATGGACTGCAGTAGAGAATGGATGGTTGAGGTTGAGAAGAAGATGATAATGGGGACTGCGACCCCAGAGGAGATAATGAAATATACATTGTGCTCGGCTATGAGAACTTCTAAATTGCTGGCATGCTCAACAAAATGGCATCATAGGAAATGCCGTATATGTTTCTGCTTCTAATCCTATCATCAGGCTAGGCTCGAGGCTAGGGAGTTCCTCGACAAGCTAAAGCAGGCTAGGCCAGAGGGGTGATAGTGGTGGCTTCTGGGGTGTCTGTGTGGCTCCTGGACTTCCAGGAGCTAGAGGGGTTGAGGGTCCTCAGGTACTTTGAGCTGCTGGGCATGAAGCTAGCCCTACAGGACCTACTGAGGAAGTACGGGGACCTACTGCCGGAAGAGGCCAGGAAAGCCGTACAGATAGCCCTCAACGACGTCGATACAGAGCTATGGGAGCTGGAAGGAGACCTAGCCCATGTGCTGCCGGATAGGAAGGCGGCCAGGCAGAGGACGGGGGAAGCCGTGCATGTGAATGCCTAGGCTCTTTGGGTGTAGGGGTGTGTTCTACGTGTATCTCTCTTGGGAGATGTTTCCTGGGGCCCCGCCTACTGCCGTGTTGTACCTTTACATTGTAGCCTATGAGTTGTACCTGATTGCAGCCCTAGCCTACGCCCTGCTAAGGATGCTGCGGGGCCATAGCACGACAATCCCCATAGCAGTACTACCCTACCCAGACAAGAGGCACCCATACAGGAAGATAATGAACACACTAGAACCAGGCAAACAATGAAACACCAACACCTAGACTCTACAGTATAAATATCACATAAATGGCGTTGGTAAACGTACAATACACGTTTCTAACCCAATATTTCTTTACATTTGTATCGTGTTTATTAGGGCCTATGGCTTAATGTCATGTGATTGTGTGTAGTTAAGGTTAACTACGGGGGTGTACGCTATTGTCTGGTGGTGCGCGGGATAGTAGTGGTGTGATATGGTTGGGGGTCGTAGTTAAACGCATTAAGGGCAGGCTATACGTCTACGAGCAGTACCGCCGGGATGGCAAGGTGGTAACCAAGTATATCGGAAGCCTGGAGAGTATTGTTGATGGCTGGAAGAGGTGCAAGGATGGGGTTGAGGGGCGTAGCCCCCAGCTGGTGGGCCCGGGGGGATTCGAACCCCCGACCGCCCGGTTATCAGCCGGGCGCTCTACCTGGCTGAGCTACGGGCCCGTGTATATGCCCCAGAATTGAGGCGGTTAGTTTATGGGTTTTTAAGGGGTTTGGTCTCCCTGGGCTTATATTAGCTTCTCGTCCCTGAGCTGTTGTATGATCTTTAGCTTTGTGTCGTGATCTAGGGGGAGCGAGTTGTATAGTAGCTTCTCGGGGACGATAATCGATCCGGTCTTGGCTAGTTTGACTATTGTCTTGAATGCCATGTAGTGTTTAATTGTGTCGCTGGCATCGCCTGCAAGCTCGCTAGCTATGGCGTATGCCACTGAGTATAGCGGTGCTAGTTCTTTTGGAGATGATATTTCTATTGGTTCTCCATCGGCCTCTTCAACCATCTTCTTCATTGCAGTGTATATGTGCATTGGCAGGATCACTACTAGGCTTTGGCTGGTTCTGTGGGTTAGGACCTCGCCCCCGGCCATCTCGAGCTTCTTGGTCAGGTCAGGGTCATAGTTGATCCCCTCGGCGGGATAAGCTGTTAGGGGTACTCCTAGGCTGGCGGATATTATAGCTACATGCTGCCTCTCCTTGGATGACATGAGAGAGGCTATCCTATCTATGAGGATCCAGACTAGGAATGTGGAGTCATCGTTATCTATAACATCGTCGCCAGGAAGGTATAGGTCCTCCAGTTCTATATCATATAACTCCTCTAGGCTTCTATGGATCTTGTCAATCACTAGGTAGAATATGAGGAATGAGGATAGGATGAGAATAACTAAGACGGGCGGGGAAAGGTGGACGCCCAGCACGCTGGCCAAGATATAGCCGCCGAAGATCATCCATGTGAGCATAATAGCTATACCAATTTTTAAGGCTGACACGCGGCCTGGCATCCTCAATCGTATGGGCGTCACTCTTCACCCCACGGGGGCTAGCCGATCCTAAGCACCTTGCACTACCAGGCTTATAAGGGAAGATGCCCCGGGAGGGTTAGAGGAACAAGTCTAGACCTATCCTACCAACAATCCTTGTAAGCTTCCGGGTCAGGGGAAGGGCCACGTTATACACGGGTACCCCACTAACAGTAGCATAAGGCCTACCTTTATGGGCGTGGCCATGCACTGCAGCGTCTGGCTTAGCCTCAGCTAGGAGCCTCTCCATGCCATAGGAGTAGAGTTCAGGCCACACGCTACGGGGCTCGCCAGTGATAGTAGCACGGGATAGGGCATAGTGCGATACGAGAACAACAGCATCTGCCTCTCTCCTAGCAACGCCTATAAGTCTGGCCAGTACCTTGGGCCTCCTCCTATAGACCCCAGCAAGCTCCGGCTTATTTCTTCTCTGCCACCTGGTTAGTCTATCCAATGCACCAGTAGTACCCACGATAGCTAAGCTACAGGAATTCATATCCACGACGGTATACGTGTCGTCAAGCCACTCTACGCTAGGGTACATAGAGAGATGTACCCTAGCTTCCTCGTACTCCTCATTACCGTAAACACCTATAATACGTGCATGAGGGAACCTGGATAGAGCCTCGTCTATGACAGGCTTGAACCACTGATACCTACCCTTGTCTATGATATCCCCAGCCAGTATCAGTATCCTAAGGTCTATGACCCTGCCCAGAGACTCCCTATACAGGCCCAGATACCTCGGGCTATGAATGTCACTAACCCCGTAGACTCCCTCCCAGCAGGGCCTCGGCGCTACAATAGTGCCGTCACCATTCAGCCTGCCCATCGCTCCTCATAGGCCTATATAGGCATGGCTTCATCTCCAGGGTAAAGACGATTATCCCTACCAAACCCTAGATAGGTACTTGTGGAAGCTACCCGTTAGCGATAGTATTATGGCTCCAGCAACTATCCTCTCATCTACGCCAATCGGCCCTATCTCCCAGCCCATGCACTCGGCATAGTCCTCTATAAGCCCTATATCTGCCTCCCTAGGGACCCCGTGGAGAGTATATACAGCCCACTCCAATACATCCCTCAGGTCCTCTGGCCCTATGCAATCGGCCGCCTCCAGAGCATCCAGTAGGGGAGGGCTGACCATGCTACTAGACTCTTCAGGGATCATAGATGATAGGCTTGACAGCATCTCCTCTAAGATGACAGCGGCGTAAGCTAGTGTTTCTCTCCTCACGTTGCCTCTGACAACCGCTGATATTCCCAGTAGGCTGTAGAATAGGTCTAGCCTGCCTAAGTCTTCATCTGGAGCTGCCAGGCCTGGGGTAGGGTGGATCGGTGTGGGGGCTACCTCTACTCCTTCCACTGGCAACACCAAACGTTAGTATACAGGTTACTAGCAGGGTTTAGATGGAAACAGGTGGAGTTATCCACGGATTACAAGGGCTTGCCTTTCTTATAAGTCTATAGCCTAGTCCTCCTGCAGCATTTTTATTAATTATGGAGGGAAGTTTTATTATGGCAAACATGGTATAGACAAGTATATAGTGCAGGGGTTTAAAGACCCCCGGCGGGGTGCACATGTTGGCAAAGAAAATTTTGATCCTAGGAGGCGGCACTGGGGGTTATATTGCATTAAGAGGCATACATAAGGCCAAGGAACAGATTGGGCTAGACGCCGAGGTAACTATGCTAACAGCATCACCATGGCATGACTTCCAGCCCCTATATGCAGACCTAGCGTTTGGCATGGTAGATAGGGATAAGATTAGGGCCTCAGTAGAGAACTTCAAGAGGCTAGGCGCAAGGATCGTAGTGGACAGGGCTACCAGGATAGATGCAGCCAACAGACTAGTCCATACTGAGGCTGGGGATACATACCCCTACGACTACCTAGTAGTATCCTTAGGGACCAAGTATGGCTGGGATGCATACCCGGGCCTCGAGCAGGCTGGGGTGCATAACTATACCATGGAGGCTGCAGAGGAGATGAGGAGAGAGCTAGCCAGGTTCAAGGGCGGTAAAGTGGTGGTTCTAGTCCCGGAGACGCCCCACAGGTGTGGAATGTATCCATACGAGGCTGCAACCCATCTCGCAGAGACTTTCAAGAATCGTGGTGCCCAGATAGAGGTGAAGCTACTTTCTCCTGGCGAGATGCCATTAGGACCACTAGGGCATGAGATTAGTAGGGCATGGAGGGAGAGGATGGAACGTGTCGGAGTTGAGTATGTCCCCATAAAGGGTCTAGAGGAGATTGACTTGGAGAAGAAGGTTGTAAGGGCTGGCAATGTGGAGGAGAAGTACGATCTTCTCATAAAGGTTCCCCCCTCGAGGCTGCCAGACGTGCTCGAGCAGAGCGAGGGATTCCAGTGGAAGATGGACGGCAGATTCGCGCCAGTCAAGGGATACAACTTCAGGCATCCAGACTATGACGATGTTTACATGGTTGGAGAACACTCGATGCCCCCCGCAGGGCTACCTACAGCTGGTATACCAGTCCACTATGCAGCGGAGGTCGCGGCTAACAGTATAGTGGCTGACATGGTCGGAGCGTATCCAGTCTACATGCCGCGGGGCATGATCCCATGTATAGGCTACTATGGTCTCTCAGCATTTGCAGGCTTCTGCGAGGTTAGGTATAATGAGTCTGAGGGGAGGAGGGTTATGAAGTGTTATAGTATAGCCAGGAGTCCCCTGATTAGGATACTAAAGCAGGCGTTCTATGAGTCATGGATCTCGGCTATAAAGATGGGGTGACCCAGAGATGGCTGAGTCTAGAAGCGAGTATGAGGCTCAAGCCCTCAAGGACCTGATAGAGGTCGCGGTGGCCCTGAAGAAGTCGGGCATGCTAGACCTGCTCAAAGCGCTGAGCGAGAGGTCAGAGGAACTAATGACACTGATGGCAGATGACATAACCCTTTACAGGGCGCTAGGCCTAATGGATGCAGCAGGATCCGGCCTAGACAAGGTGGATCCAGATGATATAATAGACTCGAAGCAGACAATAGAGGACCTAACCAGGTGCACGATAAGATCCATGGCAGAGGTGAGCAGGAAGGGGGTGAAGCCAGTAGGCCTAACAGGAATGCTGGGTGCACTTAGAGACAAGGACGTTCAGGTAGGACTAGGACTACTAATACAGCTAGCCAAGGGACTAGGAGCCTGCTACTCCAGCAGGAAAAAATGAGTCCAACGTGCATTCTTTACACTGGCCCTACCCACCAGGATAATATCCTCAGCCTTACCTTCAAGAGCCAAGGGGTGCCACAGGGATAGTAGAGGCCCTACCCTACCAGGACCTTGTCAAGGAGATTGATGTAGCCCTACAGAGGCAGGGGGGAGGAGTAAGGTACACTCACTTAGAGCTCCAGGGCCCCCCAGAACCTGGGCCGAGCCTAGAGGAGGCTGGCCTATCCAAGCCCGTGATAGAGGCTCTAAGATACTTCGGGATCACGAGGCTCTACAAGTTCCAGTACCAGGCCGTAGAGGCTGCTAGGAGAAGAGTAGACCACGTCATAGTCTCTGGGACGGGGACTGGGAAGACTGAGGCCTTCCTGACCCCTATACTCGATGAGATCACCCAGAAGGGTCCCGGTTTGGATAGGCCCTACGCCCTCATACTATACCCCACCAAGGCGTTGGCCAGGGACCAGCTATACAGGATCAAGGTCCTAGCGGAGGGCAAGCTAGGCATAAGGGTTGCAGTCTTAGACGGGGACACTCCTAGGAGTGATAGAGTCTCGATATACAGCGATCCACCTCACATACTAGTCTCTAACCCCGACATGGTCCACGTCGGCTTGGCTATGAGTGATAGGTTCAGGAGGCTAGTATCTAGCATAGAGGTTGTTGTCCTGGACGAGATACATGTCTACCGCGGAGTGTTTGGAAGCCACGTCAGGTGGGTGCTCCACAGGCTCCGAGAGTCGGCTAGCGGCTTCACAGCAGTAGGCGCGGGAGCCACGCTTGGCAACCCGGGCTACATAGCCTCCAAGCTTTTCGGGAGAGAAGTAAGGGTTATAGAGGGTCCTCGCAGGAGGAAGGGCGCGGCACTCCACCTACTCGTTGACTATGGATATGGGAGTAGATGGAGCACCACGGCCTCCATAATATCGCTGCTGGCCAGGAGAGGCCTCAAGGTTCTAGGATTCGTGGACAGCCAGCAGATGGCGGAGCTGATTGCAAGGATAGCCAGGAAG
>WAKG01000045.1 GCA_015523445.1 Desulfurococcales archaeon
AAGCTACGCGGCATGGGCCTACACGGGCAACGACGCCCTAGCACTGGCCCTGATGGTGGCAGTACTACACCTAGGCCTCACAAGGCCAGCCATACGCCTCGCAGCCAGGGCAGGCCAGGTGCTGGACAGGCTCTGGGACCCAGACCTAGACAGGAAGGCACTGGAGGAGTGGTAGCAATGGCCCTAAATAAGCCTGCGGCAACTATTAAATTACGGGGTAAGAGGGTGAGCGCTATAGAGGCAGCCAGGGTTCTGAGGGACCTCAACAGGGAGATGCAGCGGCTACTACAGGAGATAGAGGCCAGCGGAAACCTCAAAGTCCTAACACTCACCAGGACATGGGCTCGTGATTATTGGATGTATGTACTTACGTTGCCTAAAATGCCGGGGGGCTGGCCGCAGTACTATAAGGTTGAGGCCGGGGATGGCAAGCTAATCATATTCTTTAGTGACGAGAAGAGGTCGGGCTATAGGAGTGTAACTAGGAGGCACAGCAGTGCCCAGATCACCATCCCGACTAGGCTCCTGAAGAAGACGTTCGGCGAGGTGGAGCCTGGGCCTGTGCTTGCGGAGATTGTGGATAGGAACACTCTTGTCGTGTACTTGGGTTAGGAGCGGTGCAACCGGGGGGTTGCGGGTTTGAGGCCCCTAGCCCTCCTCGTAATCCTCCTACCCCTCCTGGCCCTCCCCGCCATGGCGGTGGAGGAGGGGAGCCTACTCACCTACACCGTCTCGGAGGGTGGGGGAGAGGCCAGGGTCACATTCAAGGTCCTAGACCCCCAGCGGGGGGTCGTGGTGGTGGAGTCCAGGGAGTATACTAGGAGGGGCGGGCTCCTCGTGCTCCCCAGCCTAGAGCCCGGCACCAGGCTAGGCCCCCTAGACCCCTGGACCCCAAGGGAGGCATGCACAAGCATACACCCCCTAGCCCCAAACGGGTACACAGGCACGGTGGAGGAGAAGGGCAACGGCTACACGTGGAGGTGCACCTACAAGCAGGGGGTACTCCAGGAGCTGGTCTACCAGGAGCAGGGCTACACCCTGGAGATGAGGCTAGAGCAGGGGCCAGGCAGCCTAGCCCAAGCCCTAACAGTCCTGGCCGCAGCCATACTCCTAGCCGCCCTGGGCCTGGCATGGCTCCGCCACAAAGCCAAGAACATGTAGGTGCCCTGGGGCTTGCCCTCTAGGACCTATACTGGCCGGGATACTGGGAGGATCTTGGAGCCCCTACTCCAGGGGGCCAGGGAGAGGCTGTGGGTTAGCAGCCCCTACGTTGGCCCGGAGTACGCCAGGCTCCTGGTTGAGAAGTATAGGGAGGGCGTAGATGTTAGGCTGATCACTAGTGATAGCAGCGTGAATAGGAGGGCCTTCCAGGTCCTATTCACAGGATCCAGGACCCGCCTCAGGATAATCCCGGCATTGCTGGCCCTGCTGGGCCTCTGGAGCCCCCTGCTGGTTGTCTGGATATACGAGTACATGAACTTGGGGGATCCTCCAGGCCTCCTAGTGCTGGCCGCCTTCATCATAGCCCTTGGGGTTCTGGGCCCTGACGGGGTGAAGGCTGCGCTCGCCTCTGGGGTCCTGGTGGGGTTTGCCGCCGTGGCGTTGCTGGACTCGGAGAGTTTCTGGGGCCCCTTCATAAATGGCATGGTGGCCGGGGGTACCCTGTACACGCTGGTGAAATACCTGGTGAGTGAGGAGGCGCCAGCGGCGCCCCTGATACCGGTGAAGGTGTATCCTGCGCGGGCCATAGTCCACTCGAAGATGTATATCATAGATGGGGTGGCTGTGACTGGTAGTGCTAACCTGACTAGGAGCGGCTTGTGGAGGAACATGGAGACGATTACGATACACGAGGGGCCCGAGGCCGAGGAGGTGGCAAGCCAGTTCCTAAAAGCATGGAGCGAGGGGGTAGGGGACAGCGCGGCGTCATAACGACCACTCACGTTGGCTAGACACTCAAGATTTGTCAACCAAGTAGTTGACAGGTTAGCCAGGATTGTGACTGGTGAGTAGGGTTTATAAGGAACCTAGACCCAAATCAAGATTTGGGATTGGTGGTGTGGTGTGACGGCTCACGTATCCCACGTGCAGATGGGGGCTTATATGTCTAGGGGCTCCCTGGAGGCCTTCATCCACCGCCTCTCCAAGAGGGCCCGCCGTGAGCTTGTAAGGCTGGCCGTGGTCGCGAGCGGGAACAGCCAGGAGGCCCTTGCGGAGGAGGTCAAGGTGACGAGGCAGAGTATAAGCAAGTTCGTCTCGGGCAGGGCCCACCCCTCCGATGATACCATGGCCAGGATCCTGGGTGTCATAGCGTCTGGCAGCCCCTACGTTAGGAGGGAAGCAGCTAGGATCCTCAGGGAGGAGATGGAGGCCGTCGTCTCAGGCTATGCCGCGGCGCTGGAGCTCCTGGGCCCCGACTCCGAGTCCTAGCGGAGGTGGCTGGTGTGAGTGGCGACCTGGTCCTGGGGGTTCCCGGGCCCCGCGGCTGGGTGGTGGAGGTTAGGCG
>WAKG01000046.1 GCA_015523445.1 Desulfurococcales archaeon
CCCTAGCCATGCGCCCGTCCCGGTGGCCTTGTATCCCGTTCCACACCTAATAGGTTTTCTGGCTGAATGGATTACTGGAGGAAAGGCTTAAAACTCCCGGCGCTGGCATCTAATAGATAAGGGGGAGCCCGGGATGGCGAGGGTGACGCTAGTCCTGCCCACAAGGCCCTATAGGGCCAGGAAGAGGCTCAAGAGCGGGCTTAGGGAGTACACCACCCACAGGATAACCATACCCGTGGAGGCCGCCAGGAGCCTGGGCCTAGGCGAGGGGGCCACAGCGCTAATAGTAACACTGGAGGAGGCCAGGTGGTACCACCTCCTAGACTGGAGCAACCCGGAGGTGGCGAGGGAGCTATGGGGCAAGCTATCCAGAGAGCAGCAGCTAAGGGTATGCCAGGCAGGACTAGCACCACCAGAACTATGCAACAACCACAAGCCAATAACAATACTAGCCAAACCAGAGGACCTACAACAACTAGGCCTAAACCCCGAGAAACCCCTAACCCTCGAGGACCTAGTCGAGGCGGTGAGGCGCAGGGTCCTAGCAGAGGCAGGGCCCCCTTCAAGTAAATAGTATAGTAGATGCGTGAGGGGATATCCGACCCACCGAGGGTTGCTCGGGTCCTAACCCCGGTGCTGTAGGCCTCCCTGGGGGCCTAGATACCCCCGCCTCCTCCAGGCTTCTCTGGGATTCATAGTTTTGCTGCTGTGCCGGGCTACAACTCGATATAAATTCCCCCGATATATCAGTGGTCGTGAGGGTGTGGAGGCCTGGAGGACTGGTTAACACGTGCCCGGAGGCTCATAGGGATAACCCGCAGGAGGGTGTACCTAGACAACGCTGGGGCCGGGCCTATGAGCAGGCCCGTCCAGGAGGCGATCACCAGCTTCCTAGAACTCTGGGACAGGGAGGGCGAGCCCTGGGGCGAGGCCCTGGACCATGTGGAGGAGGCTAGGAGGCTATTCGCCAGCCTCATAGGTGCTAGGCCCGGGGAGGTAGCAGTCACGCCCGGGGCTACCTACGGCTTCAACGCCCTTGTCTCTATGCTCAAGCTCGGCGGGAACGCTGTTGCTGGCCCTGCAAACTTCCCCACCACATACTACACCCTCCACGCCCTCAGGAGGAGGGGCGTGCTTAGGGAGGTCAGGATCGTCAAGCCCCCGGGGGAGGTCCCGAGCCTGGAGGACTGGGAGAGGGCTATAGACGATGAGACCAGCCTGGTTGTCGCTGACCACGTATCCTGGATCACCGGCTACATGGAGGACCTCAAGGCCCTGGCAGAGGTTGCCCATAGGCATGGGGCAGTCCTGGTTACCGATGCATTCCACTCGGTCGGCGTGGTTCCTGTAGACGTTAAGAGGCTGGGCGTGGACGGGCTGGTTGTGGGGAGCTACAAGTGGCTGATGGGCCCCCACGGCGCTGGCTTCGCCTACGCCTCCCCTAGTATACTTGACGGGGCGGAGCCGCTCCTCTCGGGGTGGATGGCCATAAGGGACGGGGTCCTGGATAGGTATGCCCGGGGGGAGAGGCTCTTCGAGAGGCCCCTAGACATACACGGGCTGGCCCCAGCGGGGGATGCTAGGGTTATGGAGTGGGGCACATGGCCGATACTAGCCCTAGAGGGCCTCCTAGCCAGCCTCAAGCACATGATCATGGGGCTAGACGCCCCGGGGAGGTACGAGGGCCACACCAGGGTGCTGGTCGAGAGGCTCATGGACGGCCTGGAGGAGCTGGGGTACACCCTCATAACCCCACGGGCCTCGAAGGCTGGTATAGTAACATTCAGGCACAGGGACCCCTACCAGGCTGCCAACATGCTGGCCAGCAAGGGGATTATAGTCAGCCCCAGGCCGGGTAGGATAAGGGTCTCGCCCCACTTCTACAACACCCGGGAGGAGGTCGAGGCGCTGCTAGATGCATTGGGGAGGAGGTGGTAGGAGGCGTGGCATGGTGGATCCAGGCCCTCTCACGCCTGCTGGCTGAGTATTGTGTGGAGGCCCGGAGGGGCGACCAGGCAGTCATACTGGCCGGCCTAGACGCTATACCCCTGGTCAGGGGCCTCTACAGGGAGCTAGCATCCAGGGGCACCCTCCCACTAGCGCTATACAGGGACGAGTACGCCATAGACCTGGTCAACAGGCTGGCACCGCCAGAGGTCCTGGCAACCCCCCACAGGCTTGAGGAACACATGATCAGGGAGATGGACATACTCATATCAATAAGGAGCGGCCTCCACACGAAACCCCTAACAGGCCTACCGCCAGAGAGGCTCCAGGCAGTAACCACCGCCCAGGGCAAGTTCACCGAGGCATTCATGGAGAGGGACAAGGACCCAGGGTTCCGGTGGACCGCCACGATATACCCCAGCCTCAGCCTAGCCCAGGAGGCAGGCCTGAGCCCGGTGGAGTTCGAGGACCTAGTGGTGGAGGCGCTGAAGC
>WAKG01000047.1 GCA_015523445.1 Desulfurococcales archaeon
AGTATAGGAGGGTTGGTGGACTCGCTCAGGGGCAGGAATAGAGGAGGGCTAGGGCCTCCCCTCCACTGGGGAGGCGGGCCTCAACTATACTTCCAATCCATATCCCGCTTCCCGCACCTCCGGTTAGGAGGGGCACGCTCCTCTCTGATACAGTGGTGTTGATAGGGGCCAGCCCCCAGGGGGGCTCGATTACATACACGGGCCGGGTACCATAAAGTATCGCATCAGGCTCTATGGGGGTGAACCAGCCACCCAGGACCACGGCCTTATACCCGCTGGGAACAGACATATTGGCAATCACGCTGGCCTCGGCCCTCAGCCTAAACCCTCCGTCGTAATCGGCAGCGGCATATAGGCCTAGGGGTGGCTGCACTAGCGTGGCGTTTATGGGGAGCGGGAACCCCTTGTTCGTGTTGTTGTCCCACTGCTCCTCTAGAACCAAGCTGCCGGCCCGGGCCCTGAACTGCCAGGCCCAGTACGAGCCATACTCGAGGTACAGGGCCTGGGCGCTGGCGGAATAGGCGCCGGGGGCCGACGCGCTAATCCATGATGAGTTAACGTAGTAGCAGCCCCGGAGCTCCGGGACCATCGAGAGCCCCTCGAGGATAACCGTGATATTGCTTGACAATGGCTCGCCGGGCAGGTCCAGGACCCCGTCTAGGGTTAGCTCTGGGTCCCACCTGAACACGCTACCCCTCTGCGTCACCACTGCTATATCCAGCCGGCCACTGCTCCAGTCGCCTAGCCTGAGCACTGTCATGTTGCCAGGCTCTATGCGCAACTGGGGGGTTGCATGATACACCACCTGCCCGCTGCTCCTGTTAATCACGACAATATGGCGTATAACTACATCAACGTATCCCCTGTTAAGGACCTCAGCGTAAACCCCTGTAGCATTCACTATGGGGGTGATCTTGAGGTCCTCCCTCGCCCGCTCCAGCCGCTCCTCCGCCAATTGTATGCGTTCATCGAAGGCCTGGGTTATCATCAGGGCAAGGGCTATCATCGCTGCCATAGCTATAATGGCGCCTACTATTGTCGCAGCTCCCTTACGGGGTGTACCTCGCCGCCTCCGCATCGCTCAACACCACCAGGTCGCCCCGGCAGTACAGTCCCGGGGCTAGGCTTAGGTTGAACGCATCAAGGCAACCACTCTCTACGTAGTAGACGCCGTGGGTCTGGTTCAAGGGCGCGACATGGACTAGGACTACACTGTCTCTGGGTACCAGGGCCTCTGCACCCTGGAGCTGATAGTGGAGGGCTACGGATGCGGCTAGGGAAAAAGCTATCAGGATTATAGCTACGACAGCCTCGTCCATGCCCTACACCGTGAAGTCGAACGCCTCCTGCTTGATTACTCCATTCTCCTCATACACTATGATTATGGCGTGCTTGCCCGGCTGGAGTCCTAGCCCCGTAGCGTCTATAACCTTACTGAGGCTGGCTCCCGGGTCAAGGGCCGTGCCGTTCCACCCGAGTGTGTTTACTATGCTCGTGTTATCTACTAGTATATCGCGTATAACAACGCCCTTGCTTCCCACATTCTTTATCTCTATATCGAGCATTAGCCCGGAGGCCGGGTAGACGGGCCTTACATCGACTGCAAGCTTGGCCCCGCCGTATCCGCTCTGGACAGCGTTCAGCTGGCTCCAGATGAAGCTACCAGCGACTATGCCAACGGCCACAAGGACCACGACTACAATAGCGTCGCTTATACCCCTGCGAGTACGAGCCCTCATGCTCCCACCTGGTTATATAAGGTACGGGGGGACGCGTGGTACTCGCTTGCGCCATGCCTCAGCCTGGATAGAAAGGTTTATTAAGGGGAGAGTGTCTATGCACGCAGCGCATATACGCCAGATCCATGCGCCACGGCCATCGACACCTGCACCCTAATAAGCCTTTCCCTGCTGGATGGAGTATACAGCAGACGGCAAAGTTTATTAACCAGAGATTCTCAACTTCAGCAGCGCCAATCAACGGTTGGTGAATATGGTTAGAATAGGAGTGCTGCGAGCGTTGGGGCTACGGCCAGAGCAAGCACACCAGACGCGACAACACTAGCTATCCTAAGAGTATTGCGATAGGTGAAATCAAAGAACCTAGCAGCCATAACACCAAGAATAAGACTTGAAACTACTATTATAAGCCTAGACACCTGATACACGGGCTCCACACTCCCCATGCTTAGCCCTGTACCAGAGACGAGGCTCTGGTAACCCGATACGAGGCTATAGAGAACCTCAACCAGGATGGCGGTTAACCATGGTATAGTGTATGAAAGTAGCAAGATCAAGCGTCCTGCCTCGCGCACCCTCCTCAATGTCGCAGTATACTCTACTACATGCCTGTATAGTAGCTCAACGTCCCTGGCGGAAGCCGAACCACTATCAAGTAGAAGCTGCACCAAGGCGAATACGCGGTGCAAGAGGCCTGACACCGCATATCTACTCTCGAACCTCCCAGCTGAGAGCAACCTCCTCCTAGCCTCCTCCACCCTAGTACATGTTAGGTCCTCTCGGCGGCTAGAACCTACCGCAACCCCCCGGTTGCACCCCAGCGCCTCCACAAGGGGCCTGCCAGACCTCATACCCTCCATAACACCCCGGAGCCACTGCTCCAGGCCACGCTCCTCCCCAGCCGCTATAGTAGCGACCCTCCTGAAGTATATGCCATAGCCAGCGAGACCCGCTACAAGTATTATGCCTAGGCCAAGCCAGGGGTCCAGGCCTAAACCCAGGCTTGCCAGTAATGCTAGTGTGCCTGCAAGAAGGGCCCACGCCACGCCGCGCCTGCCCTCTACCTCATACTCCACTACCGGCATTCTAGAACCTGCGAGGATCGCCAACACTCCGAGGACTGGCATCGCGTATACAAGCACAGCAACGAGGTTTGTGCTTGGTATGAAAAGCGCTGCCGCAAGCATCACTAGCACGCCTAAGCCAGCTATTATGAAGACTACCTCAGCTAGTATCAGACCCTCCCTCGTAACCCTTTCAAGCCTGGCCCTGTAGTCTTCGAGGAGCGACTTAGCCTTGTCATATAGGTACTCTTTAACCGCTCCCCCAGTAGCCAATACGTTTGCCAGGCTAGTGGCGAACAACCGGAGCTCCCGGCTAGGATGCCTCTCAGCATAGGCTGTTAAACCCTCTACCGGGCCTCTAGTCTCTATACTAGCGTCAAGCTCCCCCGCCTCTTTCCCTAGACCATCCATACTCCTGGTGAGCATTCTCACAGCGTGGCCTATGGGTAAGGGCCAGGAGAGCGCGGCTGCCAGGCTAATCCAGTGCAGGTTCTCCTCTACCAGCCGGCGCCGCGAATTCACCTTATAATATAATAATATGATGTATGCGGCGAGCAGCGCCGGTAGCAACAGGATAGTTGTCAGTGCTGGAGCTGGGCCCCATAATATGTATGTAACCCCGGCTAGAGGCAAGGCTGCAAGCCCCAGGCCCAGAAGGGCTCCAAGGAGGGCCTCGGTCTCTGCACGGGTCCGGCCTGTCTGAGCTAGGGATTCGAGCCTGTAGAGCCTGAGCCTCCTTGCTATAATATGGCCAGCATCTAGGAGGGGTGTTATTCCACGTATGGTTACCCTGGATAGCCTAGTATACCATGGTATCGCGGCTGCTAGCCTAGGCGACTCCCTAGATAACGTGAGGCTCACCGGCGGCTCCAGCAAGGCTTTCAGCAGTAGCACACCGCCTAAGAGACCCGCCACGATCATGATAATAGTCGCAACAAGGAACAGCGGTGTAGGCGCCAGGGGCGAAACGAGGAGGTACACCAGCGATGCCACAGCTGAGGCTAAATATGGTATAGCCAGGAGGAGCGCCTCCGGATTGGCCACGTTAAGCCGCCACAGCCTGACCCTGACAGGCAGCATCCTATACCTCGACTCAACTATAGACAATAGCCTTGAGCCGAGAAGGAAGTCTACTAGGACAAACATGCCGGCAGCGTACACTAGGCTACCGGGCACCAGAGCCCTGACGGTATCCAGCTCGTCTACCAGGTCCGTGGTGGAGTGGATGCTGTAGAGTCCTATGGCCAGGAACACTAGCCCGGCTAGGAGCTCCGCCAGTCTTGAGGTCCTCACCCTAGCGCACCCTGTTTAGAGGGGGCCCGGGTAGACTCGGGGCGCAACTCCCCGGTTGCGGTAGGTCCTAGCAGGGCTAGGACCTAAGTAGGGGCATCCCATTACATGATTATATAGAATACATCTAAACCATCAAATTTAAATACGTGGAGGAGTTATTCTATGATTTGGTGATTGGTGTGGGTAGGGAGGAGAGGCTGGAGAGGATAAGGTACCTAGACGGGATAGCCAAGACGCTGGAGCATGCCCTCATAGCCTCGTTCATCACGGTGATAGGGAGCGGGCTCCTGCTAGAGAGGGAGGCCGCCCTGATAGTGGCCATGGTCACACTGCTCTCGCTCTTCATGGGATTCCACGTATATAGGCTCAGGAGGCACATAGAGTATATGTGGGATGAGATAATGAGGGAAGACCCTGTATGGATAGCCCGGAGCCCCCTATACCTGCTAGCACTAGTCATAGGCGCAGGGGTAGCGGTGCTACTAGCCAAACTCCTGCTCGGCTAAAACCCTACCACGCTCACCCAGCAACTCCGCCAACCTGTCCT
>WAKG01000048.1 GCA_015523445.1 Desulfurococcales archaeon
GTACTCATGTACCCCCTAACTGCGGAGGCTAGGGAGATCATCGAGAAGTTCCTGGTCGAGGACGAGTATGCTAGAATGCATAGGGGGAGGCTGTACAGGTCCAGGTATGGTAGGGTGGATCCTATACCTGACCCCATCAGGCTGGTAGGGGTATCGAAGCTGTATAGGAGCGCATTGGACCTCTCTAGGCTACCCGGGGAGCTTCAGGAAGTGTTGAGGGCCTTCGGGGCCGAGAGGAGGGTGGTGGAGAGAGTCATACTTAGGGATGTCACCCTAGAGATCATCCCGGGCGAGGTTGTGGCGGTCATAGGGGCCAGCGGGGCTGGGAAGACCACGCTGCTGAGGATAATCATAGGCGGGGTGGCTGGGATTGATGATGAGGCTTATAGGCCCAGCGAGGGCCAGGTGGAGGCCCCTGAGGGAGTCAGGGCCGAATACCTCCTCCCAGGAGAGCATGAGCCATCCTTCAGGGAGGAGACTCTTCTTGAGCACCTATCATCCAAGCTTGGGGACCCTGCCACCGCCGTGGAGGTCCTTAACATGGTCGGCCTCGGGGATGCCATATTCTATAGGGCTAGGTATAGTGAGCTATCCACAGGGCAGAAGGAGCGGGCTAAGCTAGCCAGCCTACTAGCCTCCAGGCCCAGCCTCCTGGTTATAGATGAGTTCACCGCCCACCTAGATACCGTGACTGCTAGGAGGGTTGCAAGGAAGATGGGATCACTGGCCAGGAGAGCCGGGATAACCCTGGTGGTTTCTACAAATAGGCCCGAGGTGCTCAAGGCCCTGGCGCCTGATAAGGTCCTCCTAGTGGGCTACGGCACTGTAGCGGCTAAGACCTGGGCTAGGGGTTAGAGCGCCTGCATATACTAAGGCTCATATATGCTCCCCCACAATTATCCCACCATCTAGGGGGAGCCCTATGGTGCTAGGACTATTCTCGAGGAGGAAGCCCCGGGTGATCGGTGTCCTAGTTGACGGTGCCCCGGTTAGCTTGGATGCCCAGAGGAGGGCGATAGAGGAGTGGGCGTCTGCCGAGGGGGCCAGGATCGGTGAGTGGATCACGGTCAAACCCGG
The DNA here is from genome assembly GCA_015523445.1 of Desulfurococcales archaeon. Taxonomy (GTDB): domain Archaea; phylum Thermoproteota; class Thermoprotei_A; order Sulfolobales; family Acidilobaceae; genus S012-22. The sequence goes on from WAKG01000048.1 coordinate 1,078, forward strand.
AGAGTCCCCTAAGGCTGATAAGGGCGACCTCCTTATTGTCTACACTATGAGGAGCCTAGGGGAGAGTCCTAGTGAGGCTGCCAGGGTCTATGAGGAGCTGAGGAGGAGGGGCGTCAAGCTGGTGCAAGTCGCCAGTACAGGGCCTGGCCAGCCATCGATGGGATGCTAGATCCATGACTCCAAGGTCCTAGCCTTTATCCTAGATGGTATAAGGTGCACTCCGTCACAACTACCGGCCCTGAACCATTGGGGGCCTGTGAGCCCCTCCCTGCAGGTTGCATATTCTAGGCCGAGCCTCCTGGCCTCCTCTATGACTGGCCTCAGCAGTTCCTCCCTGAGGCTCCGGGATAGGTAGGTGTAGCCCCCTACCCTCACACCCTTCTCCCTGTAGAGCCTGTATACTCTCTCCCCTACCTCTGGGAGCCGCCTCATTCTTGCCAGGTTATCTGGCCTGGCCTTGTAGGTGGAGGTTATTATCATCCGGGCCCCTGAATCCGCTAGCCTGGCGACTAGCTCCCTTAGCATGGCTGGGTCATCGTTTATGTAGGGTATGACAGGGTCTACCCTGACCCCTATGGGCACCCCTGCCCTTGCAGCCTTCTCTAGTGAATGGATCCTCTCCACGGGCCCCGGGGCCCTGGGCTCTATTCTCCTCGACCAGAGCTCGTCCAACATGGTTATAGTTGGGGTGACCGCGACGTTCCCACTGGATATTAGGTCTAGGTCCCTGGAGGCGTATAGTGTTCCCTTGGTTGTTATGAGGATCTTTCTGCCCCTGGGCACTAGTAACTCTAGCACGCTCCTGGTTAGGCCTAGACCCTCCTCCGGAGGATAGGGGTCGCTACTTGTACCTATATTTATGGGGAGCCTGGGGTCCATTCTCTCCATGTCTCTTAGGAGCCTTTCTAGCAGCCTCTTCTTTGGACTGCTATCCTTCTCCCCTATATATGCTGTTGCGTAACAGTACTTGCACCCTATGCTGCAGCCAGTGTAGGGGTTGAGACTGTACTTGATGGGACATGTGCATAGGGGGCTCCTCCATGGGTCGAATAGTTGTGCTACTCTGAGCCTGTGAGGCAACCCTATGCGTCCCTCTCCTAGCACTGCTTGTAATCCTAATAAGCCTAGACACGGATATAGATGATTTGCCGCTGCGGGGTTCCCTCTCCATGCCTAGCCAGGATGGCCGGGGCACTAGCTGGAGAGGACTAAGGGCCTTCTTTATAGTCTCCCTACTAGTGGTGCTTCTCTTAGCTTTATCGTTTACCACCCAGAAACTATTTACGGGTAGAGAGGGCAGTACCCCCTATTCTATAGCATGCATAGTGTTCCCGAGCATCAACGCCAGCGGTAATGCAACTTTGCAGGCTAAACTAACAGGGTTCAGCGCCTCAACATATCCAGGATTTATTCAGGTAAGCATGCGTTATGAGATATATAATGAGGGTCCATCGACTGTGAGCGTGGCAGGAATGCCCTCAATCTCCTGCTCCTTCACCCCCGCAGCTCCACCATCTTGGAGGGTCGATGTGAGTCAATCCAACGATCTCAAAGATGTCTATGTGCTGGAGCCAGGCGAGAAGGCTACCATAAATCTCGGGGCTACTATACAGGCTAGCGATCTCCAGGAGTTCTCAATAGTTGATATAGACACGTTCACCAGTGTGGTGGGCTATGACCCCGAGAGGGGCCTAGTAATCCCCTATAGCTGGGAACCCGTGGAAATCGCTGTTGAGGGCCTAAATATTACTGTCTCTACCGGCTAGCCCCTGCGGGAGTATGACGATATAGCCCCCACTATGACCCCTAGTGCAAGCCCTAGTAGTAGGCCAGCTACTACTGCTCCCGGAAGGCTGGGCTCGCCAGCCTCTATCCCTTCAACCTCCTTGGCCTCGGTGATAGTTACTGTCTTTGTCACCGTTGCCACTGTAGCCTCTGGCTGTGCCTGCTGGCCTGTCTCAGCTACCTGGCTTGGCGTCTCGGCGTAGCTGATCTGCATCCAGGAGGCTAGTATGGATAGGTCTAGGTATATCCAAGCCCTCTCCACATCGCCCTGCTCCTTGTAGTACTCGTACGCCTGTAGGAGTGCTGCAGCCGCTTTAGATCCCGTCTTTCCTGCTAGGCTGTATGCCAGCTCTTCAGCGTATGGCATCAGGGTGTCACCGTCGAATGCGTTGTGGATCGCGGCTGTGGCTACTGCTACTCCTGCTAGGGATAAGTACGCCCCTGCTATGCTGCCTGGCTCGACGCTTGCCGAGACAACAAGCTTGGCAGCCGTATCTAGGCTTGGGGCCTGTGTTCCAGTCTCTGCGAATAGTGTGGATGCATACGCGGTTACAGCTTTGCCAAGGCTGGCTGCTATCATACCCTTCCCATCTACTCCCTGAGGC
>WAKG01000049.1 GCA_015523445.1 Desulfurococcales archaeon
CCTCCTAGTAGCTGGCAATAGGGTCAGGCTAGTCCTCGAGACACCTAGGTTCCGGGGTGAAGTGAGCGGGGAGGGGCCCCAGTCACTGGAGAGGTTCCTAGACCTGCTGTCCCGTGTGAACCCCCACGGCGGGACCCTACAGGGGGCCCTGCTCGAGGAGCCTGACGGCCAAGCAGTGGTAGTCCTAGCAGGGCCGAGGCCGGAGGAGGTGCCTAAGCTAAGGGATGCTAGGGTGATCGACTTCGCCGGAGGTGGGTAGCCGGGGTGTATAGCCTCCTGGCCAGACTAATACTGCTATCCTCGGGCCTGGCAGCCTCTCGGGTGGCAGCATCCAGTATACCAGACTACCCCTTCATACCGGTGAGCGAGCCTGGCCTGGCGGCGCTTTCAATACTGGCCTCGGCCCTAGTTGGCCTAGCATCCCCAAGAGCCTCTTGGCTGCTACTCCTCTCCACCTCCATGGCCTTCGCAGCCACACTGGCCTCTGGAAGGCCCTCGTATACCCTCCTAGTCCTAGGCATCCTAGGCTCCTCCGCTAGCCTCCAGCTGGCGGGGTGGAGGAGGAGCAGGGCTAGGTATGAGATTGACCGGGGGAGGGCCCTGGCGTGGACTGGGTCTATAGCTTTTATAGCTGGGGGCTTCATAGTATTCGCTACCACTAGCTTCAGCCTACTTGCGGATGCTCTGACAAGGTACTTTGAGGGTCTACCCAGCGATGTAGGGGTGTTCTACTCAACAGTAACCTCTACGGTGGCGTGGAGGTTCCTCGCATACACTCTGGTGGGCATGGCGATCTTCCGGGTGCTGGAGCTTATGGTTGATGTTACGACCAAGTTGGGGAGGGGGGGTGAGGTCCTTGCCAGCTACGATGCCAGGAGCCAGGCTAGGAGGGAGTCTTCCTCCATGATCCTGATGAAGGGGGGCCAGTACGCGATGCTCTCGGAAGGCTTTAGCCTAGTGGCCACAATACTCTATTACCCCCTACTGTACACTGCTATCACCGGCCTATTCACCCTTGCCGGGATGAACCTTGAAGGAGCCTCTACATTCCTAGTCCCAGCCCTCCTATTCCCATCCTGGATCATAGTCAGGGCCTTCATCAAGCAGGTGGCGGAGCCGGAGCCTGTGGAGAACCTTCTGAGGAGGCCGAAGCCCCTCAAACCCATATTCTACACGGTGCTGGCCCTGCTCATAGTGATAGGCCTCAGGCTGGCAGGCCTAGACATCGATCTTATAATCATGTCAGCCGCTACCGGGGAACCCCTCTACGAGGATCCCTTCTCCAGCGCCGCCTCCGGGGAGGATCTGGCGGGTGCCATTGATGCCCTCGGCACTATGATCGATGAGGGGGGCAGGCTGCTTATACAGCTACTCTGGGGAGGCTAACACGATAAAATCCTCGTAGGATACGTGCACTAGCAGGGTGGCGTGCGTGGAGGCGCTACACGAATATGCAAAGAGGTGTAGCCCACTGATACAGGTAGCGTTAGACTTCACCAGTATGGGGGAAGCGCTGAAACTGGCTTCTTCCATAGCAGGCTCCACTAATAGGCTAGTGCTGGAGGCAGGAACACCCCTCATCAAGGCCTATGGGCTCGAGTCTGTAGAACTGCTCAGGGCCCTCCCAGGGCCCGGCCATGTTGTTGCAGATATGAAGACCATGGATACTGGTGGCCTGGAGGTGGAGATGGCCTATAGGCATGGCGCCACGGCCACCACCGTCCTCGGCGTAGCTCCCGACGAGACCGTAGCGGAGGCGGCAGGCACCGCTAGGAGGCTGGGAATAACCCTGTATGGAGACTTGATTGGGGTAGGGGATCCCGTGGAGAGGGCTAGGAGCCTCGAGGATCTGGGTGTGGACGTGATCCTACTCCATATCGGTATAGACGTGCAGAGGAAGCTAGGCCTTACAGCTGGCTCTAGGGTTGAAGTGGTTAGGAGGCTGCGGAGGGAGGTTAGCAGGTTGATAGCTGTGGCTGGCGGAGTCAAGCCCGGGGAGGTTGGAGGCCTGGTGGATGCGGGCGCCGATATCGTGATTATAGGA
>WAKG01000050.1 GCA_015523445.1 Desulfurococcales archaeon
GTGGCGGGCCCGCCGGGATTTGAACCCGGGACCTCCGGCTCCGGAGGCCGGCGCCCTTGTCCTGGCTAGGCTACGGGCCCCTGCTCCCTGTCTTGGCTGTTTTGTTGGGTGTGTTATTATTGTTTGCCTGGGGCTTTGTGTGTCTGGGGGTGGGTTAGGGGGTTGTACCTGGTTTGGCACATGTACTTTAAGATGCATGAGCCTCCGAGGGGTTCTGGTCATCCCGAGTCTCCGGTGCGCCTCGAGCTGTTGTCTCGCGGGTTGAAGTCTTATGGGCTTTGGGGTGTGGTGGAGCGTGTTTCTCCTAGGCTTGGCGATGTGGGGTTGTTTAGGAGGGTTCATGACAGCCTGTATATTGATGAGCTTGTGAGTGAGTTAGAGATTGTTCTTGATACGTTCTTCATTGATCCTGATACTTACGTGTCCCCGGGGACGATGCAGGCGATCCAGGCCCTGGCTGGGGCTGTGCTTGCATCCCTGGACCTGGTGGATAGTGGCTCGGTGTTTATAGCTGGCCGCCCGCCGGGTCATCATGCTGGGGTTGCTGGTCCCGGGCTTGGTGCCCTCACGCAGGGCTTTTGTCTCGTGAATACCGCGGCGCTCCTTGCCGATATGCTGGCGGGGAGGGGTAGGGTCGCCGTGCTTGACTTCGATGTGCATCATGGGAATGGGACGCAGGAGATACTCCTCGAGAGGCCTAGTATACTGCATGTGGATCTGCACCAGGATTATAGGACGATATACCCCTGGACCGGCGATCCGGGGCTGCGTGGTGGGGGGAACCTGGTTAATATTAACCTGCCCCCGGGGGCGGGGGATGACGTGTATATGGATGCCCTTGGGGTTGTGGAGGAGGTATTGGAGGAGTGGGGTCCTGAATATCTAGTTGTCTCCGCCGGGTTCGACGCTTATAGGGGGGATAATAGCTTTGCTGGGCTCAGGCTGTCCTCAGCCAGCTTCCACAGGCTGGGGAGGCTGGCCTCGAGGTACCGTGTCGTCGCTGTTCTGGAGGGCGGCTACGGGGCGGGGCTGGAGAGGGGGGCTCCAGCGTTCATAGCCGGGCTGCTTGGCCGGGATGATCCGGTGGAGGATGAGGCTACAAGTAGTGGTGGGGACGTGTGGAGCCGGTGGGAGGCTGTTAGGCCACGTTGAAGTACTCCTTGACGTGGCTTCGGGTTAGGTACCATAGTATTATCGCTGGTATGATGAGGCTTGCAATGTTTAGGGATAGCAGGGCGATTACCAGGTCTAGGGCTGCCAGTATCACGGCTAGCCACCAGGCCCATGTCTGGCCGTTCCAGAGGCCGTAGGCTACGAGTAGGTAGAGGAGGGATAGTACTAGTAGCACTCCGGAGCCTAGGCCTGCCGGGATTATTGCGGCTGGGCCTGCTAGTATGCTTAGGCTTGCTATTGCCAGGGCTGCCAGTAGGAGGAGTATCCCTGAGAGAGCTGCTAGGACTGCTAGGATTGTTACTCCTAGAGGCCTCTCGGCCCTGTAAGCTGGAGGCTGAGCTTCCATATCCCGGCTCCTCCCGTCTTATGCAATGTAATAAATTGTATTGTGCCCGTTAATATTTTCAACGTGGAGAGGGGTAGGCTAGACAGCGCTGAACCTACGGCTCCACTCCTCGTATAGCTTCAAGGTCCTCGGATCCACGCTGGGCTTCCTCCTCTCTAGTACGAGCTCGAAGTCCCTCATCGATACTGGGCGCGGGTCCCCGCTGCCCCCTGTCTTGAATACCTCTTTTACCGTGATCATGTAGGCGTCCTGTACTATGTCCTTTATGTCGCTCCCGGAGTAGCCATCCAACATGTCTGCCAGCTTGTCTATGTCTACGTCGGGGGCTAGCTTTATCTTCCTGGTTAGCAGCTTGAGCAACTGCTTCCTCGCCTCCTTGTCTGGTAGGGGCACGTAGATCCTCTTCTGGAACCTCCTTATGAATGGCTCGTCCAGCGCCCAGGGCTTGTTTGTGGCCCCGATCACGTATACGTGCAGCTTGCTACTCTTATCCTGGAGGCCATCCATCTCCTTGAGGAACTGATTCCTCACCCTGACCTCTCCGCCTACCTCGTTGCTGTGCACCCCTAGGAGGGCGTCTATCTCGTCTATGAATATCACCACTGGCACGCCCTCCCTTGCCCTGGATCTGGCGTACTCGAAGAGCTTCTTCACGTTCTTCTCGCCCTCTCCCAGCCACTTGCTCATTATGCTGGCCGCATCTATGTAGAGGAATTCCCCGTCAACCTCGTTGGCCACCGCGGCAGCTAGCATAGTCTTTCCAGTGCCCGGGGGGCCGTAGAGTAGTATGCCGCGGGGCCAGCCTAGGGGGAAGAGGTCTGGCCTCCGTATAGGGTATATTATCGCCTCCCTTATAGCCTCCTTGGCCTCCTCTAGGCCAGCTATGTCGCCGAACCTCACGTTGGGCTTCTCCTTCACCGCGAACGAGGGGGCTTCTCCCCCGCCTGTGCGGCCGTTGCCTCCCTTCTCATCCCTCACCTCTACGTGTACCTCTTCGTCGCCCTCGCCGACTGGGATCAGGCGGGACTCTAGGTTCTTGATCCTCTTCTCGTACTGCGCCAGGTAATTCCTGTACATGTCTATTAGGGGGTGGTCGGGGTGGTATGCTATTAGCTTCCTAAGCGACTCCACCGCCCTATTCCAGTTGTGGAGGGCCGCCTCGAGGTCCCCCTCTCTCTCCGCCTTCATCGCAGCTATAGCGTGCCTCCTGACGACCCTCTCCAACTCTATCATTGAGTATGACTTCATCATCCCTCATATCCCCCCTAGGCCTCCTGCAGGCTACTACCCCTGGAGACCTTTATCAGCCCCTTCTCCTGCAGCCTGTAGAGGGCCTTCTTCAGCTCCGCCACATCCACGCCCAGCTCCTCCGATGCCTTCTTGAGGTTGATGACACCCCCGCCACTCTTCTTTATATAATCTAGCAGCTCCTTCTCGAGGTCCCTCTTCTTTATCTTCTCCCTGGCTATCCCCTGTATGGGTATGTTGGGTATTAGCTTGTCGCTCTCAACCTGCGCCTCTCTCAGTGCCCTAGCTATCTCCCTCTTCACCTCCTCGTCTACTCCCAGGTTTACCCTGCCGCGTGGCAGGCCGTCGGCCAGCATGTCGGTGCCCCTTATCAGCCTCTCCGTTGACTCCTTGATCGCGTTGAGCTTCGTCACTATCTCCGGGCTCATGGTGTATAGGAACTCGTTCATGCCCCTCATCGCGTAGTCTAGCGGTGCTAGGGCCTTTACCAGGGACTCTATGCTCCTCGCCTCGTTCACCCTGTTGATCGCTATGTTTATTAGCTTCTGGTACATTATCACGCTCTTCAGCACCTTCTTCTTCAACACTATCTCAGCGGCATACTCCTCCATAGCATCCATATTCCTCCTCCTAGCCGCCTCTAGGAGGCGGGTGTTCAGCTTGTCTATCTCGCTCAGGAGCTGGTACTTCATCCTGTCAATCTCCATCTTCGCTACCTGCAGCCTAGCTATTATCTCATCATAGTCTATCTCAGGCCCGGGGAAGCCATAGGTGCCTACAGGGTCCTGCACCTCGACCCCGCTAGCCCACTCCCTATCCACCCCAATGCCCAGCAGCTTCTTCAGCGTCCCTACTACCATAACCTATCTACACCTCACCCAATACCACTATATCTCCGGTCGGCAAGGTAATGAGGAGAAGCCATGGTATCACCCCAGAATAACCCCCTAAACAAGGATATCCCTTAGGACTGGGGTCTGGTAGAGGATGCCGCTAGGGGAGATCCTCCAGGAGCCTGGACTGGAGGAGGCAAGGCAAGCCCTGTACAGGGCTATAGAGTCACATGCCTGGATCGCCATGTACGCCAACTGCATGGTCGAGTACGAGGGCAGGTCAGCCAGCAGAGCTATCCCCGGGGATAGGCTGATCATAGTGAAGCCGGATGGAACCGTGATCATACACGGTCCCCGAGGCTTTAGGCCTGGCAACTGGCAGCCAGACACCTCCTCCATCACCGTAACCATTGAGGAGGACCTCCTAGTACTGAAGGCTGTTAGGAGGAGGCCTAGGGAGGTGCTAGCCGCTAGGTGTGGAAGAGTCTACATGCTAGCCACGCTGGTTAACCCGGAGGAGGGAGGGTTCTGGATGTACCTGAATGAGCATGAGATAAGGGATCTGATAGCCGAGGATCCGGGTATAGTTGAGGAGGGCCTGAGGATCGTGGAGGCAGAGAAGAAGGTGGCTCCGGGCTTCATAGATCTCTACGCCGTGGATAGGGATGGGAACCTGGTTGTTATAGAGGTTAAGAGGGTCAAGGCGGGGGAGGAGGCTGCCAGGCAACTGGCAAGATACGTGGGGCACCTTAGGAGGCAGGGCAGGAGGGTTAGGGGTATACTGGTTGCACCCGACGCTACAGAGGCAGCCATATACCGGCTGGAGAGGGAGGGGCTTGAGTATAGGAGGATAGACCTCCAGGCCTTATATGAGAGGCTTAAGGCTAAGTCTAGGAGGAGCGGTGGTATACTAAGGTTTCTCTCGGGCTAGCTGGTCAGCGCCTCCTCAGCCGCTTTATCGGGGTCGAAGCTTATATACTGTACCATGCTCCCCCTGATCATAGCCTTCCCGATCTTGGCAACGATCCTCTTACCACCTCCACGCAGCTCTATAGTATCGTCCAGGATAAGGTTCATCGTCGAATCCGTGACAAGGAGGGTGCCCAGATACTCGCTTCCATCCTTCAGCCTCACATAGATCTGGGTATTAACTGCATCCCTCAGGTACCTCAGCGGGTTCACAGGCCTAGGCTCAGCCACCACCATACACCCAAGCTAGAATCGCATCTACCCCTATAAAGCCCTTCACGCCCAAGCCGATGAAGGGTGCCCCCAGGGTCTTGTATGCTAGGGAGAGGGTTGTCAGGGTCAGGGGTAGGGGATGGCTTCCCCAGCTATACAGGGCGTACTACAGCCTAAAGCCCCCGCTAGGCGAGCCACCCGAGATCACTAGGCGGGAATTCGCATTCCAGCCGTTCGAGACAGACACCTACGTGAGGCACATGTCATTCGCCAGCGTGGAGGAGCTGGCAGCGTACCTAGAGGAGAACCACCCCCGGCAGGTCTACTACTCCATAGCGCTATATGAGGTCCCTGATGCGAAGGGTATGGAGGAGAAGGGGTGGATCGGCTCGGAGCTGCTAGTGGACATAGATCCGGAGCCAGGGGAGGGGTGCACGATGGTTGAGAGGCTCCCCGGCGATGACTGTATAGAGGGTGCATACAATCAGGCCCAGAGAGCTGCATCCATAATGGAGAGGGATATGGGTCTCAAACCCCGCATATACTATACAGGCCACAAGGGCTTCCACGTGAAGGCTTCAAGCCCCGAGGTCCTAACCCTGTCAAGAGAGGCTAGGAGGAGGATAGCGGTCTACATAACAGCTGGAGACCTAGACCTGGCAAGGATATTCCCCCGATCCAGAAAGGGGATCTCGCCAGCCACACCAAGCCCCGGGGACCCTGGATGGAGAGGTAGGATAGCGGAGCTCCTAAGACTCGAGCCTGGCAAGGGAGTGGAGGAGGTGTTAGGTGATGAATGGGAGGATAGGATCACTAGTGCAATAATAGAGTGGAGGCCAGCTATAGACCACCAGGTAACCCAGGACCCGACCAGACTCACTAGGGTGCCAGGAACACTCAACGGAAAAGCAGGATTCATTGCACAGGAAGCAACCCACGGCTTCACCCTAGATCCCAAGAGGCTCTCGCCCTTCCGGGGCTCCCTAGAGATTCTGGCATCTACCAGTATAACTGGTGTAAAGTTGATGGGTTACGAGGCTGATATTAGGAAGGGTAGGAGGGAGGAGGCTCCTGCATGGCTTGCAGTTCTCCTGGAATCCAAGGGTCTATTAAAGGGGGCTTGGGGAGAGATTGTAGTTAGAAGGCCACGTAGCCTGCCAGGGGCAATATAAATGGAAAACTAGTTTCACTCAGGTATGGATCCTGGGTGGTTCCTGCTATCTCCTGGTTAGGTATATTGCTGCTACTACGGTAATTAGTATTACTAGTGCTATGCTGATTATAGTCAATGTGATCCCGATCCTGGGCTCCTTTCCCCCCTTGACACCCTCAGCCTCTTCTTGGGCTGGAGTTTGCTGTACCGTCTGTGTCTGCTCCTGTACCTGTGTCTCTTCCTGTTCTGTCTGCTCGGGTGTCTGGGCTGGCTCTGTCTGCTGTGGTGTTTGGGCTTGCTCCTGTCCCCAGAAGCTTCTGAAGAAGGCCTCGAGCTGCTGTATCTCTGGGTCATTCCTAGTCTTGCCCACATTCTGGCTCATCCGTTCCATGAGCTCCTCGAAGCTATTGAACTTCTGGCCCCCGTAGTAGACTACCTCATTCCTTATAGCTTCATCTATGCTTGGATACTTCTGGCTCCACTCCTCCATGAACTGTATAATCAGATCCCAGTTAGCTGCTGGCTGGAGTGGATTGCCTGCATGGCAGCTTATACATCCTATATTTTCGAATATCTGTTTAGCCTCCTCGGCGCTTGGCTGGGCTTGAGTGTTTTGCGTCGCATATCCAGCTAGAGCTAATATTAGGAAGATTGTGACCGCAAGTGGTAGTCCTTTCACTCTAAACACCACTGTACTAAAAAGATTTTTAGACAAATTATAGAGTATAGTATATATTTAGCTATGTTCTTCTAAGGCTAGATGACGTAGGATCTTGTAAAGCCCCTCAGCTACATCTCTTGGCTTCTCCCAGGCATTACCTATAGCCGTGGTCTTAGGCTTTATATAGTACATGATAAAACCATTTTCATCAACTATATAGAACCCTGCAGTATGCCCTACAAGTCCTGTTTCTGAGTCCTTTTGTGACATAATCCCTAATTGACCCCACAATTTAGTTAATCCTGCACCGCGATCTAGAACCCAAATCCATGTCACACCCTTATCTAGTAGAGGGCCTGCTACTCCTTCCATATATTCACGTACACCTTCTTCAGTAGTATTCCAGGGGTCAACCTCGACAGTTATCCATACAACTCTATCGGCCCATCCCTCTTCTAGACTCTTGTTCATAACATATAACATGATCATAGTTTCAATATGACATATATCTGGACAATTTACATATTGTGGTACGAATACATTTATTACTCCGCCTACTGGGACTCTTATATTACCTACTGTAGTTTCTAGCTCCATAGGGAACATACTCTTATTGACTTGGAAGACATCACTTGAATCTCCCATAAGAGTCTGGATCTCAGGCTGTGCTTTCTTGTAATAACCCTCAAAGTATAAGTATAGATTAAGCGATATAGAAAACCCAAGTATAAAGACAAGAGTAGCTGCCATGTGTTTAAGCCCTACTTTCACCCCTTGCACCCCCTTACAACCCTTACTCTAAGGAGAACAGTTAATATTGTGGCGCCTACTAGAGACACCATTGCCATAGATAAGTGTGCAGCGACTAAATACTGGTCTAGGAGGCTCCTAACTACTGCCATTCCAAGAAGAACTTGGATCGTTATAGCCGCTAAGGAAGCTAAGGCTAAGGAGGCTAGCCCTTTCTCACCATGGCGTAGGAGTGTTAGGGCTATATATACTATGGAAAGGTATGCTAGGCCCCCCACGACTCTATGCATATACTCTAAGAGAACACCTGTATCTGTAAGGTCTGGTATTAGTACCCCATTACAGTGGGGCCAATCTGTACCGCATGCTAGTCCAGCACCATGAGCCTTTACAAGCCCTCCTATAACTATAGTTAGCACAATAAGAGAAATCGATGCTAACGATACTAGGTAGAGCCTACGCGCATTCATTGCTAGCCCCCGCATTCCAACATCCGGTTATTAGAGGTGAAGTCTAGAGTTCAGGTGATTATAATGAAATATATAATTATTAGTAGAAAATATGTGTGGGGTGTGAGTATGAAGATTTAGCCGCTAAGGAGGACGTAGACTATAGCGGCTAAGAGCAATAGTCCAGCGGCTGCTAGACCTAGCAGTACTACCATCTTTTCCTCCAACCCTGGGATCACCCCAGGTATGGAGTACATGCTAGTACGCTCGTTATTGCTGCTGAGACTAGGACCAGGAGCATTATGAATGAGGTGAACGGCATTATGGCGGTCGAGCTTCTCTCCTCTCTCAAGTGCTGGTATGCATAAGCTATTATCACTGACTGTATCACAGCCATTGATAATAGGAAGGCTGTCAGGTTCCTCACTATATCCAGCAGTATAAGCTGGACCTCGAGTATAGCTGTGGAGATCAGGGCCCCCCAGGCCCCCACATATACCAAGGCATCCCTCTCGTGCACCACACCTCACCCCTCTACATAAGATAGAACATGGGGAATAGGAATGTCCATACGATCTCGACTATACCCCAGTAGATGCCTACCATCAGTATAGATGTCAAGCTTGGCTTCCTTCCAGCTAGTATCTTGACTACTAGGTATAGTGTTGCGAGTATGCCTACTATAACGTGTAGGGCGTGTATGCCTGTGAGTACGAAGTAGAGCTGGAGCGGAAGGTTGCTCGTGATCCCATAGCCCTCCGCAAATAGTTCCCACCACTCGAACGCCTTTACTCCTAGGAAGAGGCCTCCAGTAGCTATAGTGCCTAGCATGAGTGCTGCGCTTTTAATCATCTCACCGTGCTTGGCATAGAGGTATGCTAAGCTATAGAATAACGTGCCTGTGAATAGTATGATCGTGTTTAGCAGGCCAATGTAGGGATCGTGATACTCATATCCCGGCGGCCAGGCTAGGCTTCTGCTCCTTATGAATAGGTAGACGCTTATTAGGGAGCCGAAGAGGAAGACCTCGCTACTTATGAAAGTCCACATGCCTAGCCTGAGTTTGTTGGTACCGCTGAATGGCCAGTCCTCTCTGAACCTTGGCTCATCCTCGTGGAACTTCTCCCTATAATCATCTATAGCCCATTTCACTATAGCTGCAGCCAGCATTGCCAGGCCTAGTAGTAGGATTGGCTTCCCTACTACTAGGCCTATGCCCATGACTAGTGTTGAGAGCCCGGCGATCATAGGGGTCATACTCCAGTGCTCATGGTGTGTATGCTTCAGCCCTGCCTCCCCGTTGGGGAGTATCCCCTTAGGGGCTAGCTCCAAGTTGCTGCTACTCTTCATCACATTCTCGACCCCAATCCTCTCCAGCTCGTGCTCGGGTACGAAGACTATGGAGCCGTCCTCCCTTACCACTGGCTGGCCATCGTAGTTATGCCTGGGTGGCGGGGAGGGGACCGCCCACTCTAGGCCCCAGGCTTTCCACGGGTTGGGCGGGGCTGGCTTCCCTCTTACCAGCGAGTCTAGTAGGATGTATAGTCCTAGTAGGAAGGCTACGAGTAGTATGTATGCTCCTAGGGTGGAGATCCTGTTGAGGCCAAGCCACTCCTCAGGGTAGGTGTAGTATCTTCTGGGCATATCTATTAGGAGGAACTGTGGTAGATATGTTGTAGTGACACCCACTCCTAGCAAGAGTAGCTGTATCTTGGCTAGCTTCTCGTTGTACAGCCTCCCGGTTATCTTTGGCCACCAGAAGTAGAGGGCTCCTAGTAGGCCTAGTAGTACCGCGCCCACCATTATGTAGTGGAAGTGTGCTACAACCCAGTATGTGCCTCTGAACGCCCTATCCAGTATTATTGCCGCCTGGAATACCCCTGTGGATCCTCCTATGATGAAGAATATGATGCCTACTATGACGTATAGGAGGGGGGCCCTGTAGAGGACCCTTCCCTTGTAGAGGGTCATTATCAGGGCTAGGGTGGCCAGCTCGAACGGTATGGAGATGAGGGCTGTTGTCACGCTGAATATCTTCCTAACAGTCAGGCTGGTACCTGTTATGAACATGTGATGCATCCACACTAGGTAGCTGAGGGCCGTTGCTATGAATAGGGATATAATCACGAATCTCCTAGCATAGAGCTGCCTTCTGGCGAACACCGATACTATATCAGCCATGGCTCCTAGGGCTGGAAGGAGCAGCACGTAGACCTCGGGGTGGCCGAAGAACCAGAAGAGGTGGTCCCAGAGCAGCGCGCCGCCTTCCAGGGAGGTTAGGAAAGTTGTCCCAATCATCTTGTCAAGGATCAGTGCAAAGGCTCCTACTGCTAGGGGTGGGAAGGCTAGCCACATCATTAGCACTGAGAATAGCACTCCCCATGTGAACATTGGTATCCTGCTCCACGTCATCCCTGGTGCTCTCATCTTTGCAATAGTGACAACGAAGTTTACTGTACCAACGGTGACGGAGGCGGTGATGAGTATAATCGCAACAGCCGCGAGTATTGTGCCGTCCCCGGTTAGTAGCACGTTCTGGGGGGCGTAGAGGGTCCAGCCCATATCCGCGGCACCGCCCGGGACGAAGAAGCCTGCTATGAGTATGAGGCCGCTGGCTAGGTAGAGCCAGTAGCTCAGCGCGTTGAGCCTCGGGAATGCTAGGTCTCTGGCCCCTATCTGCAGTGGGACGAGGTAGTTTGCTAGGCCCACCTCGAAGGGGCTCATGAACCAGAGGAGCATTAGTAGCCCGTGTATGGTTACAGCCTGGTTGAACTCGGAGCCTACAAGTATCTCCTTATCTGGGAAGGCTAACTGGGTTCTGAATAGTGTTGCTAGCACTCCTGCAACAAGGAAGAAGTATATGCTTGTAACCATGTAGAGTATACCTATATCCTTGTGGTTAGTTGTTGTGAGCCACCTCTTAACCCAAGCCCATGCACCCACACTAGGTCACCTCCCAGCCTTCTCCTCAAGGAACCTCTGGAACTCCTCGGAGGTGACGACCTTTAGCTTGGCGACCATAATGCTGTGGCCCACGCCGCAGAGCTCGTAGCAGAATATATCGTATTCTCCGGGCTCGTCGGGGGTTATGATCCAGAGGGAGTTGACTAGGCCTGGTATGGCGTCTACCTTGGCTCCCTTGAACTCGGGTATGCCGAATGCGTGGAACACGTCCTGGCTGGTCACCTTGAACTCAACCATTGTGTTTGTGGGTACTACTACTTCGTTGATCGTGATGAAGCCCCCCATCTCGTCTGGATACTGGAATCTCCATCCGAACGTATATCCGGTGACCCATATAGTTATATCTGGCGCCTGGGGGGTTAGCTCTACGTAGTCGGTGTAGGGGAATGTGGCTATGGTTAAGCCCAGAACTATTATACCGGTGACCAGGAGGAGGTACCTTGTGGGACCGATCTTGGCATATCCTGTAGGAAGTTTACCTGGGCCAGGATAATCATCTCCGTATTCATCCTCATTATTAGTTTTATATTTAAAGAAGAAATATACTAGTAGCGTTGTAACACCTCCGGCCAGTATGGCAGCGGCGATTAGGTAGTAGTTGAATAGCATCCACCAGTACTCTTGTGGAGGTACTAGGTTTTCCAAGAGCAGTGCACCCCTTCCCTCACTGTATTTTATCCGTCTTAATGGAAGTTGGTGTTTGGATAATACAAGAATCGACTATATTTTACAGTGTAGAAATTAGAAATATTAACTAATCTATGAATATGTATGTAGTTTTTATAGTATTAGAGCTAGATGAGACCCTGTGACTCCAGCCTAGAGTACTCTGCCATCATGCACTTGTTATACACTACCTTTAGCCCTGCTCTCCGGGCTCTCTCCACAGCCTCTGGGGTGTGGGTGCCTAGTTGGAACCATAGTATAGGCTTCCTGCCGGTCCTGCTAGCCAGGTCCAGTACTTGGTCCACCACTACATCAGCCTCTCTGGGAGGCCTGAAGACATCGACCACGTCTATTTCCTTGGCTAGATCTAGTGGTATATCTTTCAGGCTGGGGTACGCTTTTTCCCCTAGTATCTCGTTTGCAACAGGGTTTATAGGGATTATCCTGTAGCCTTTCTCCTTGAGGAATGCTGGTACTTTGCCTGCGTCCTTCTCCAAGTTCCTAGATGCGCCTATGATTGCTACTACGCGTGTGGACTTTAGGATTCTTGCAATGTCCTCATCCCTGTACTCCATGTAGTTGCACCCATTTGCGTTGGGTTTGTTGGGGGCTTGTATGATTAGGTATGTATGCTCTGGGCATGTTCCCACCTATATACCTATATATTTAAATAAATATTATAATAATGAGATTCATGTGTTTGATAGTTTCAAACTGTTGAGTTAACCCATATCCCCCTTTCTACATATATAGTAATATGTAGATATGGAGGTGGATGTGCCTTGTCAAAGGGCCTCGCAATCATAATGTTCTCAGGGGAGGCCGAGAAGTTTATCCCCCTAGCTGTACTAACCCAGACCGCCGCCAACCTAGGCGTCCCCATAAGGATATTCGTCACAGGCTATGCACTACCATACTTCACCAAGAACAAGCCCCAGCCCAGGTTTACCAGGGAGTTCGAGGATATGGTCCCAGCCCTGCTGGAAGGTATGAAGAAACTGAATATGCCGCAATGGTATGATATACTTAAAGAGGCTAAGGAGGTGGGTGACGTGAAGGTATATGTATGTAGCCTGATGGCAGAGGTTATGGGGCTGAAGAGGGAGGACCTTGACCCCATAGTAGACGATATGGTAGGGGCAGCATTCTTCATGACCAGCGCAGAGGGCTACCAGGTAATCTTCATATAAACAGGGGGTGAGGGTGCGGTGAGCGAGAGGATAACCGTGGATGCAAGGGGCATGGCCTGCCCCGGGCCCATAACCAAGCTCGTCAGGGCCTATAGGAAGGCTAGCCCAGGAGCCCTGATAGAGGTCCTGGCAACAGATCCCGGATTCAAGCCGGATATAGAGGCCTGGGCCAAGAGGACGGGTAACGAGATAGTTGAGCTTAGCGAGGAGGACGGCGTGATCAAGGCTGTGATAAGGGTTACAGGGAAGAAGTAGGGGGCCGTGCCCCCAGACGAGGTGCAGGTTTCATGGAGAAGATCCTAGTGCTAGGAGCAGGTACTGGCGGCCTAGTCGCGGCTAACCTACTGGCATCACACGGCTACAAGGTGACACTAATAGAGAGGAGTGACACACACCTGTTCCAGCCGGGCATGCTATGGATAGCCTTCCAAGGCCATAGCCCCTCGAGGTACACGAGACCCGTTAAGGATCTAGTGAGGCCCGGAGTAGAACTGGTTAAGGGTTCAGTGGCTGGAATAGACCTAGGCGATAGGCTGGTCTACCTAGCCGACGGGAGAATATTCACCTATACAACACTAATCATCGCGTTAGGGGCCCAACTGGATTATGAAGCCGTCCCAGGCCATAGAGAGCTTGTAGAGAGGTATGGGGACTTCTACTCCGGGGCCCAGGCTGCAGCGAGGATGTGGAGCCACCTGAGGGAGCTTGTAAGGGGTAGGCTTGTCATAGCCGCGGCTGACCCCCTATATAAGTGCCCCCCAGCTCCCCATAAGGCAGCATTTCTAGCGGCCCATACACTAAGGAGGATGGGCAGGCTTGACAGTGTCGAGGTCCACCTGGCCCTCCCCTTCCTCCACGAATATCCCTCCGAGGTTGTAGCCAGGATTGTGGCTCCCAAGCTGGAGGAGGCCGGGGTTAATGTATCCACACTATTCACCGTGGAGAGTATAGACGTGGATAAAGGTAGAATCTATTCCCTCGAGGGCGAGGAGATCGATTTCAGCCTTGCAGCAGTGATCCCGGTCCACAGGGGGCCTAGTGTCAAGGTGGAGCCGGGTGAGGTCCTGGACGAGGATGGATTCGTAAAGGTTGACCGGTACAAGCTAAACGTTGAAGGCTATGATGACGCCTACGCCATAGGTGATGCCAGCAATGCCCCGACCAGCAAGACAGGTGTCACGGCCCATCTAGGGGCGGAGGTTGTAGTGGATAGGATCATGGGGCTCGATTCAAGGTTCAACGGGAGGACTAACTGCCCCATAGTGGCTAATGGTGAAGCTAGCTTCGTGATCAGCAGCTACGATTACCCACCGGTGCCGGTGAAGTTCAGCCGGTTCAAGAGGATGCTGGAGGACCTATTCATAGCAAGCTACTGGTCCAGCCTGAAGTATCCTGAGAGGTGGGCCCCCATATTCAGGGCATACTTTAATGCCACGGATCCGAGGGTGATAAGCGGGGGATGGTGATGCAGGCTAGGGACCCCCTAGAGATGCTTATAGAGGAGCTGGGCGACCCGGAGTTCCAAGAGGCTCTAGACAAGCTGGTGGCACTTGTTAAGGCCCTCAACAAGAGTGGCCTCCTAGACGTGCTCCTGGCAATGGCCGATGAGGAAGTTGTCTCCAGGCTCTCAAGCATGCTGATGACCACTGGAACTATGAAGCTAGCAGACAATATCGAGGCTCTGACGAGGGCTGCAGGGGAGGTTGCCCAGGCCCTTTCGGAGCCAGTTGAGCCAGTGCCCCCCTCAGAGCTTGTTTATAGCCTCAGGGACCCTGAGGTCCTTAGGGGGCTGGCTAGGCTCCTGGCCGTGCTTAGGGCTCTGGGCAGGACCTAGATTCCCCCCATCATCTTTATCATTAGCATCTGTATTACTCCTGGTAGGAGGCGCATCCCCTGGAGCGGGGTGTAAACCCCCCGGTTGACATATCTGGCTGAGGCCCTCTCCAGCTCGTCCAAGTCGCTGGCGGTGAGGACCAGGTCCACGGCGCCCACATACTCCTTAACCCTATCCACCCGCCTAAACCCTGGTATTGGTATTGCGCCCCTATGCATCAGCCAGGCCAGTGCCACCTGGGCCATAGTAGCCCTCCTCCTCTCCGCCACACGCCTCAATGCCCCCAGTAAAACCTGATCTCGGCTAGCCCTCCTGAAGGTGGGATCCATTCTCTGGGCCATGGCTCTAGCCCTAGTTACCCCGGCTAGGGCCCCCTTGGCTAGGGGGCTCCATGCTATCACGCTCAAGCCAGCCTCCCGCATTATGGGAATGAGGCTGGCCTCCGGCGCCCTGTAGGCTAGGCTGTACTGGATCTGGTTGCTAACGGGCTCCACGGATCTAGAGCATTCCAGCGCCTTCTCTACAAGCTTTGGGGGATAGTTGGAAAGTCCATAGTAGTGGGCTAAGCCGTCCTTCACGATCCTTTCAAGCCCCCTAATGACCCTGCATACCCCTACATAGGCGGGAGGAGGCCAGTGGTGCTGGATCAGGTCCACGGTCCTACCGAGCCTTCTATTAATGCCCTCGACACCCCTCCTCAGGCTGCCCATAGTCCACCTATACCCTGCCAGCTTGCTAGCAATAACAAGGTCTGCGTCCCACAGGTCTCCTAGCACTCTGCCCAGTACCTTCTCAGAGTAGCCAGCCCCATAGATCTCGGCTGTATCGAAGAAGTTTATACCATAGGTTATAGCGTATCCAAGGGCCCTCCTAACGCTCTCCTCAACGCCTCTACGCCACGACCACATCCTGGAGCCAGCCTGCCATAGGCCTAGGCCTAGCACGCTAACCCTGGGCCCACCGCGACCAAGTATCTTGTACCTCAACTCAGACCCCTTTTACCGTCTTAGGGCAACACCTAGTCACCGCGCCGAGTACATGGATACTATAATGCTCCAACTTAAAGGATTATAGCAATACGAGCTGGCTCCCCCAGTTTAATATCCAAGTGGATACTAGGAGGATGACTAGTGGACTGGGTGCCGGGCGGTGCTGCTAGGCAGGTGCAAGCCCCTGATAGGCGTTATCCACCTACCTCCCCTACCCGGGTCTCCCCGCTACATGAGGGGCCACTATCCCAGGGTTTACGGGAGGCAGTGGGTCTTCGAGGATATACTCTCCTACGCGGTTGATGAAGCTAGGAAGTATGAGCAGGCAGGGTTCGATGCCGTGATCGTGGAAAACTATGGTGACCAGCCCTACAGCTCCAGGGCGAGTCTAGGATCCACATTGTCGATAGCCGTCATAGTCAGGGAGCTCAGGAGGAGTATAGGCATACCGGTAGGGGTGAACATCCTCAGGAATAGCGGGTACGAGGCCGTCTACGCCTCCATATTATCCGGGGCCAGCTTCCTCAGGGTGAATAATCTATGCGAGGTCAGGGTATCGCCGGAGGGAATCCTCTACCCCGCGGCACACGAGATAGCTAGGGCCCTCATGGAGCTGGAGGCCTACGATAGGGTAGAGGCGGATAGCCTTTTGATAATGGCTGATGTTGGCGTGAAGCACTCCCACCCCCTACACTGCGGCTATAGTCTTGAGGAGGCTGCGAGGGAGTGCGTGGAGA
>WAKG01000051.1 GCA_015523445.1 Desulfurococcales archaeon
GACCTAGAGATACTGAGTCTACTTGAGAAGGACTCGAGGGTGCCTTGGAGGAGGATCGCTAGGGAGCTGGAGGTTAGCGAGTCCACGGTCTACATGAGAGTTAAGAGGCTACAAGAACAGGGGATCCTGGAGGGATTCACAGTCAAGCTGAACAGGAGGAAGCTTGGCCTGGACGTGGTGCTCTTCATACTCATAAGGGCGGAGGCAGGTAAGATAAGGGAGCTGAGGGAGGATCTCAGGAAGATACCATACCTCTGCGAGGCCCACCAGATAACGGGTGAGTACCACTTCCTCGTCAAGGTGACGGCGCCTAACAGGGAGGCAGCTGGCAGGGTTCTCGACGAGATAGCCTCCCTCCCGGGGGTACAGGATATAAGGATACTATTCTCCCTACACGAGCTGATGGATGGCTCGAACATTGCATCAATGCTACTAGAGTGGGCCTCGAGGGGCTAGCACGCCGTTTCTCCCCGGATCCCTAGGATCCCGGCCAGCCCATCCAAGCCTGGGTCTCCTAGGAGGGCTGATAGCGCAAGGAGGTGTAGGGCGGTGTCGAGCCTAGAGTACTCCGCTATTCTCTCCATCTCCCCGGCCTCGTAGAGATCGTGAATACTGTAGCCGCTATCCTTAGGCGGTATAGGGAGCCCATGGCTGCAGGCCAGCCTTTGGTAGAGCCACCTGAAGCCTGGCAGGCCTTCTCCACCATATATGTGGAGTGCGTGCTGGAACATGTCCACCACTAGGAACCTCCTGTAGAGTGTCGAGGCCGCCCTCCTACCCCACTTTCCGCCTAGGAGTGTGTGGGCCTTGATGAGGAGTACTGGGAGGTCTAGGGAGAGGATGTTATAGCCTCCAAGCACTCCCTTGCCCTGCTCAGCCTCGGCCTCCAGCATTTCTATAGTCTTCCTGACGAGCCCCGCCTCGCCAAGCCTATCAACTGTTAGGACCTCAACCCTGGCATTGCCGGGTTTACGCTGTATACCCAAAC
Source organism: Desulfurococcales archaeon (assembly GCA_015523445.1). Lineage (GTDB taxonomy): Archaea > Thermoproteota > Thermoprotei_A > Sulfolobales > Acidilobaceae > S012-22. The sequence continues at coordinate 989 of WAKG01000051.1, forward strand.
CTACAGCTACCAGCTTCCCGGAGAAGAAGCCGCTCCTACCACTACCAGTCCTAGGCCTGTACAGCTCAATATCCAACGCTATCCTCGGATACACGCCTGCAAGCCTTCCCAAGATGCCTCCCTGACAGGGCACCTGGAAGGTCTGGAGCTTAAAATCGGGTCGGTGAAGGGCGTGCAGGCCATCGCCCTCTAGGGGCCTAGCCAGCTAGTCTGGATGGCTCCTCCTCATCCCCAGGATCTCTCCTGGCGAGTGCAGAATCTTATTATTCCCAGCACTACTCCCAACTGGACTGGTTCTAGAGGTCTACCTGGGTTGCCTAGGCTGAGGCTTGGAGTGGTCTCTACGTACCCTCCCGTACACTGTGGAGTGGGCGAGTATACGAGGCTCCTCCTAACAGCGCTACATGGCCGCGATCTTGGAGTTAGCATCCTGGTCATGGCTGAGGAGGGTGTGGGTTCTGGGTATTACGATGATGATGCAGGGGCTAGGGTCCAGCCCTCATTCAGGTGGGGCGATACCTCTAGCCTGGGCAGGATCCTGGATAGGCTCTCAGAGGCTGGAGGAGTAGATGTACTGCATATACAGCACGAGTACGGGATCTATACGGTCTCCACGAGGATAATCGAGGTGGCAGGGGAGGCTAGGAGGGAGAGGCTTGCCAGGAGGGTTGTGTTCACCCTCCACACCGTGTACCACCCCCTAGCAGCTCGTAGGGGCGAGACGCGGTTCCAGGAGGCGCTCGTGCAAGAGGCCGACTCGATAATCGTGCACAGCCCACAGCAGGAGTTCGAGCTCCACGCCCAGGCCGGGGGCTACCTGGATAAGATAACAAGGATCCCCCACGGCACCATGGTCAACCCATACCTCAACACTCCCAGGACTAGGCTTGCAAGCCTCCTAGGCCTTCCAAGAAGTGTGTTGGACGGCTTCATAGCAGTTGTCCCCGGCTTCCTCAGGCCCGACAAGGGGCTAGACACCCTGGCCGAGGCAACTGAGATGCTCGAGGGCAGGGTTAGGGTTATAGTTGCCGGTGAGCCTAGGGACGAGGAGATGCTAGAGATCCTCAGCGGCGTCCCCGGTGTGAGGCTGATACCTCGCTACCTTTCAACCAGCGAGATACTTATGCTGTCAGCCCTCTCAGACGTGATCCTTCTGCCCTACCGGGACCCGCCGGGCAAGTACGCCGTGAGCGGGGTGCTACACCTGAGTATGGGTAGCCTGAAGCCGATAATAGGGACCAATGTGCCGAGGCTGGCGGAACTGTATACCCTAGCCCCCCGCCTCGTGTTCAGGGCTGGCGATCCCCGGGGGTTGGCGGGGCTTTTGAAGAAGGTCTCCGGGTCTGATGCCTACGAGCTGATCGTGCCCTACGCAGGCCCCCTTTACTCCTATGCGGTGAGGACCTCTTGGCCCCGTATGGCTAAGAGGCATCTAGCCCTATACAGGAGGCTGCTCGGGTGACCATCATGGTGGCCATAGCTACCGGGGGCTCGGAGGCCCCACGCCTCAGGACCTACGAGTCTAGGGATATTGCTAGGAGGCTTGGCACTATAACTCCTGAGAGGCTCTTCCTGAACGGGTTCCCTGTTAGGAACCCGGTGGCCGCCTTCAACCCGGGCATGTTGGTTGATGGCGGGTATGTGGCGCTCTACCCTAGGATAATCGTGGGGTATTACAAGTATGTCTCTGCAGTCGTCGAGGCAAGGATCCCCCTAGGCGATGTACTGGACGGGTCGGTCAGCCTGAACTCTTACTCCTCCACCCTGGCCCTAACCCCATCCACAAAGTACGATCTGTGGGGCGTCGAGGATCCTAGGGCCTACAGGCTGGGGGACCGCCATTACATAACATATACTGGCCGCACCCTAGGCTACTTCAACACTGGGGAGACAGATAGGACCCTGCCAATAACCGCTATAAGGCTAGAGGGGGGCTGGGTTAAGCTTGTGGTCCACAAGCCCCCGGAATGGCTGGAGGGAAGGGTGTCGAATGATAAGAACGCCTTCATCGTGGACCGTGATGGAGGGCTACTCCTCTTCCACCGCCCCCAGCTACTAGATGGATCCCGCATGCTACTAGCCTCAGAGATACAGTTGCCCCCGGCCGGTAGCTTGGCGGAGGTGAGGCCTGGGAGGAGCTGGATAGTCATGGAGCCTGCAGGGTTCGAGGTTAAGATCGGGTGGGGGCCTCCTCCGGTGAGGGTGCGGGGCAGGGACTACTTGTTCCTCCTCCATGGGGTGGGTAGGGAGCTTCAGGCGTACAGGGTTTTCGCCTCCCTCATCGAACTGAGCCCCGGGGAGGGGCCTGTGGTTAAGGCTGTTAGTAGGAGGTATTTGATGGAGCCTAGGGAGAGCTATGAGTTGTATGGTGATAGGCCCTACACAGTGTTCCCCTGCGGCCTAGAACTGACTAGGTGGGGCCTCCTGGTCTCCTATGGCGCGGCTGACTATGTGGTGGGCTTCGCCCTGCTGGACCTAGATGAGGTGTTGGGAGAGCTTGATAGGGGTAGAATATACTAGTCCATGAGGGCTTGGAGCCCCCTACCTCTTAGGCCCTCCATCTTGGAGTACCTCTCTGCCTCCTCTCTACGGCCCGTGAACTCTAGTATCCGGGCTACCACGCCCGGGCCTATGCCGGGTATCTTGAGTAGCTCCCTCGGGTCGGCAATTATGAGGTCGTGGATGGTCTTGTAGCCGTGGTTGTAGAGCCTCCTGGCCCTGGCCCTCCCTATCCCGGGTATGGCGACGAGCGGGAGTAGCTCCTCCTTTATGCCGTGCCTTATCCTCTTCTCGAGGAGCGAGAGCCTCTCCCCTAGGGCCTGGTGGCCGAGCATCCTCGCAATCCCCGATAGGCTCCTCGATAGCCAGGCAGCGGTGTCTACTAGGGCTGCAACGTCCCCGGGACCCACATTGTACCTAGAGGCTATCTCCTCGTCCCCCACCTCATTTATCCAGTCGAGGAGTAGTAGGGCCGTCTTGAGGACTCTCATCTCCCCTGGGCCTGTCCACTCCAGCCTATCCACCAGCTCCGGCGCCTCGTCTAGGAGCCTGTCTAGGAGATAGTCCTCCTCCCTCCTAGTAACAGGTAGTCGGGTCATGTCGGGGAGGCTGGATATGGTGTAGAGGAGGCCTAGATCGCCCGCATCTCCCAGCCGGGGAAGGAGCCTCCTGGCAGCCTCCACGCTCTCCGGGTCTAGGTAGTTCCTAGCCGCCTCGACACCCAGTAGGGTGGGGGCTAGGGTGTCTCCCTGTAGGGTGGCGAGGCCCCAGGATACGAGGTCCTCGATAGCCCTTGCTATTAGGGAGCCCATCTTCCTCGTCCCCAGGCTCCTGGCGTAGAGGGTGTTGGCATGTATCTCCACAATACTCCTGAGCCGGGTAACCCCTGCCACTATCGTGCCCAGTATACTGTGCCTGAGCCCCCTGAGGCCGCCTAGCCTGCTCTCCACGGGCTCCGGCCCCGCCAGTATATAGTCCTCCATTAGCTCCTCAACAGTATCCCTGCCCCGGGCTATTATCACAGCCTCACCATAGGGGTCGAGGCCTGGCCTCCCAGCCCTCCCGGCTAGCTGCTTGTACTCTGCCACACTTATCGGCCTCCTCATACCCTCCTCGAACCTGTAGTAGTCCTCCACCACAACCCTCCTGGCCGGGAGGTTCACGCCCGCCGCCAGGGTTGGAGTGGCGTAGACCACTGCTATCCCTCCATCCCTGAAAGCGTCTTCCACGATCTGCCTCTGCCTGTTAGACAGGCCTGCGTGGTGGTATGAGACCCCCCTCTCGAGTAGCCCCGCGAGCTCCTCCCTCAGTGTTGAGGGCCCCTCCGTCTGCCTGATCACCCTAGCCGCCTCCCTGGCCCGGGCATCGTCATAGACAAGCTTGGAGCCGTACTTTGCCGCCTTGACCGCTAGCTGGGAGGCCCTTCTCCTAGACTGTGTGAATACTATGACCTGGCCTCCACCCCGGGACGAGTCTATGGCTAGGTCTATGTGGGCCTGCCCCGTCTCCTCGACTATGCTCTTGGTGGAGCCATCGCTGTAGTGTATGGTGCCCTGCCTGTAGACACCCTCCCTTAGGGGGACGGGCCTCCAGTCTGAGACAACAGCCTTGGCCCCCAGCCACTCTGCTATCTCCCAGGCGTTCGGCACGGTGGCGCTGAGGGCTACTATCTGGGGGTTGGAGAGGCTGGTTATCCTGGCTAGGAGCGACTCTAGTATGGGGCCTCTCTTAGGCTCTCCTATGTAGTGGATCTCATCCACAGCCAGCACGGTTATCCTGTTGTAGAGGTTGGGTTCGTTCCTGAGCATGGAGTCCAGCTTCTCGTAGGTGGTTATGACTATATCTGCCCTAGGGGCGCCCTCGGCGTAGTCTCCTATGGAAACCCTGACCCTGTACC
>WAKG01000052.1 GCA_015523445.1 Desulfurococcales archaeon
GCGGGGCGCTGGGGTGGTGGAGTATAGTTAGGCCTGGGGTGGTCTTCGGCCCCTGGGGAGGCCACCTGGAGTGGAGGCTCCTCCACATGGCCTCCAGGCTCCGTGTCGGGCCCAGGCTGGGTAGGGGGGTGCCCCACATCTACTCCCAGGACCTCGCCAGGATCCTGGCTGACGCGGGTGAGGGCAGGCACCGGGGAGCCTGGGTCAACGCCGTGGATCCGCTGCACCCGGATCTGGCAGACTTGTTCCGGGCCCTGTGCAGGGGGCTCGGCCACTCCAGGTGCGCTACCATCCCTGTGTGGCCCCTCATCTCGCTGGCTGGGAGAGCCTCGGGTAGGGGGAGCCCGTTAAGGCTCATATACTCTATACTAGCCCATGGGTGTAGGTATGGCTCCCGCCGCCTCGAGGGGTTCCAGTGGACCCCGCTGGAGGAGCAGGTTGGGGGCTTCCTTGAGTGGGCTAGGAGGTGGCTGTAGGCCCTGTAAGGCCGCTTAGGTATACTGCGTGGTCTGCTATCCTCTCGAGGTGCCTTAGGATGAGGAGGTCTACGACCTCCCCGCGGGTTAGGGTCTCCTCCTCTCCTATCCTCTCCAGCATCCTGGTGTAGGCGGTGTCCACCTGGTTATCCTTCTCCGCGACCCTCCTCCTCGCCTCGCCGTCCCCATGCCTGTAGGCCCTGTAGGCGTCCTCCACCATCTCCCTAACTATCGTGGTCACCTGGGCTATGCGGGGGGAGGGCTTGAGGTCGCTGCCTGGGGTGTATGCTATCACCCTGTTTATCTCCCTGCAGTACCTGGCTATCCTGTAGAGGTCATAGGAGGCCCTTATCAGGGACTTAGCCTCCAGGAGCTCTGGACCTAGGGGCTGGTACTTTGCTATGAAGAATGTGGCCTGCTCCTCCACCACCCCCATAAGGGTCTCGACTATGTATAGCTTGTCCTCTAGGCCATCAACCTCCCTCCACCTATCTAGCCCCCTGATCGTGTCTTCGAGTAGCCTAGCCACTATGCCGTAGAGGCGGTCTAGGCTCGAGTATATGCGGTCCAGGTCCCTCCTAGCAAGGTCTAGGCCCACTACACCTCGCCTCCCAGGAACTTCCTGGTGAGCTCGTGGCGGGGATGGAGTACTACCTCCCTCGTGGGGCCGTACTCCACGACCCTGCCCTGGTATATGAATAGTATGTGGTCCGAGATCCTCGCGGCCTGCTGGGGTGTGTGGGTCACTATTATCACCGTGGCCATAGCTGTCTTAGCATACTCCATGATAGACCTCTCGATCTTCACTGTGGACACGGGGTCTATATTAGCGGTGGGCTCATCCAGCAGGAGCACACGGGGCTTCAGCGCTAGGGCCCGGGCCAGGCTAAGCCTCTGCTTCTGCCCCCCGCTCAGCTGGTGGGGATAGTCCCCAAGCCTGTCCTTGACCTCGTCCCAGAGGTGGGCCATCCTCAGGGCCCACTCCACCAGCCTATCCAGCTCCTCCCCCCGGGCTAGCCCGTGGATGCGCGGGCCTATCGCCACGTTATCATATATAGTCATGTGGGGGAAGGGGTTGGGCTCCTGGAACACCATCCCAGTCCTCCTCCTAACCTCGTAGGGGTCTGCCCTCAAAGCGTCTAGGCTGCCAAGGAGGACCTTGCCCTCCACCCTGGCCCCTGGTATGAGGTCTATCAGCCTATTGATCACCCTGATCAGAGTGCTCTTCCCACTACCCGAGGGCCCCATGACTGCGGTGACCGCCCCGGGAGGGGCCTTCATCGACACGCCCTTCAGTATATGCGAGCCCCCGATCCACACGTTTAGATCCGAGACCTTAACCTCGACCGGCTCCACTAGAGCTTCACCTCCCTGAACAGGAGCCTGAGTAGTGTGAATATGACTAGGATGATGAGGGTGAGTAGAAGCGCCGACCCCCAGGCTAGGTCCTGCCAGTTGCTGTACGGTGTCTGGGCGAACTGGAAGATGAGTAGGGGCAGAGCGTCTCCAGGCTCTAGGAGGCTCTGGGGCCCGGTAGGGTAGCTCCCCCGGGCGCTGCCTATAGTGAAGAGTAGGGGGGCTGTCTCGGATAGGACCTTAGCCACCCCCACCAGTACTCCGGCAGCCACGCCCCGGGAGGCTATACCCATAACCACCTGGAACACCACCTGGGCACGGGTCATCCCTATACTATACCCTGCCTCCCTGTAGGTCCTAGGAACCCCGTCCAGCGCCCTCTCCACGTAGGAGACGGTGTAGGGGAGCATGACTATGGCCAGGGCTATACTACCCGCTGCAAGGCTATACCTCCCCATGGGCACCACGACCACCAGGAAGACGAGCATGCCTATGAGGACTGTGGGCACCTCCAGGAGGCTGGAGGTGAATACCCTCGTAGCCCTAGCCAGCTTACTCTCACGGTACTCCACCATGTAGACAGCGGTCAGAAGGGCTAGGGGCACCCCTATCAGGCTCGTGGCAAGACCTAGCCATAGGGTGCCTAGGAGGGCTGGGCCTACTCCCCCCAGCTCCTCCGAGCCAGGGTACGCTGGGGGGTCGGTGAAGAAGGAGACCCCTCCCCTGAGTATAGCGGAGCCTCCTCTAATGGCTACTGTGGCTAATATGTGGAATAGGGGGGCCACCGCTAGTAGTGCTAGGAGCACGGTGGCCACCGTGAATATCCTATCCTTAACCCTCCTCCAGTCAGGCAACATACCTCACCCTCCTCAGGTACATTATACCTAGTATATTGGAGGCTATGCCGATGAGGAGGAGTATGAGGCCGCCGGATACGAGCACGTTGAGCATGAGGGGGTAGAGCTGTGCGTTGGCGAACTGGTTCGCTATGAGGGATGATACGGTGTATGAGGGGGCTAGGAGGCAGGAGGGCATATTGAAGGTGTTCCCAACCACTAGGGCTACCGCTACAGTCTCCCCCGCTGCCCTGCCGAAGCCTATCAAGGCCCCGGCCAGTATGGCTGGCCTTGCCATGCCCATCATGATCCTCGCGTACTCGTACCTAGTAGTGCCTAGGGATAGGGCTGCCTCCCTGTAGGTCCTTGGTATCTGCCTGTACGACTCCCTCACAACCACGTATATGAAGGGGGTTATCATGATGGCCAGGAGTATGCCAGCGGTGAGGATAGTGTTTCCTGTAACGGGCTGGCAGGAGAAGAGTGGGATGAAGGAGAGGCCCTCGTAAAGCCACCTATACAGGGTGTCGCCTAGGAGGGGTGCCAGCACCGCAGCGCCCCAGAGCCCATAGACTATGGTTGGGAGTCCAGTCATCACGTCGATCATAGCTACGAAGGCCTCCCTCCACCGCGGCATGCCTCGGGGCAGAATCTCCTCGGTGAAGACTACACTAGCCAATGCCAGGGGCATGGCAAGAAGAACTGCTATAATGGCAGAGACCAGGGTCCCGGCTAGGGGGATTAAGAGGCCGTACTCGCCCAGAGCCCCCTCCACGGGCTTCCACGTGGGAGAGGCTAGTAGGCCTAGGCCGTACTCCCCAAGGGCTGGTAGGGAGTAGTATAGTAGCACTATGAATAGTAGCACTAGTATTGCTGAGGAGACTATGGCTGGGGGTGCCACGAGTAGCTTGAACTTGGCCTCACTCACCGCTCCGCCACCCTTATCATCTCCACTGCCTTTAGGTTGATGGATCTCAGCTCCTCTGGGATAGGGACGTAGCCCCCCACCACACTCTTCTGGCCCTCAGTATTAATCCACTCAATGAAGGTCCTAACCGCTTCAGCCTTCGGCCCGGGATACTCCTTATAGAACAGTAGGAATGACCAGGTCGTGAGGGGATAGCTACCCCTTCCCGGAGCGTATATCACCGCGTCGAAGCCACTACTCCAATCACCGTCTGGACTGCTAGGTAGATTGCTGAGCGCATTCTTAGCCGCCTCCTGGGCAGCCTCAGGGCTAGGGGCCACATACTCCCCCTCCCTATTCTCCAGGAGGGCTATGCTTAGCCCCTCCTTCACGGCGTAGGAGTACTCCACGTAGCCTATGCTGTAGAGGTTCTTCTTGACTAGCTCGGTTACACCCTGGTTGCCCTTACCCCCTATCCCCCTACCCGTATAGTCCACGGGCCAGTCGGGAGACTTTCCCACAAGCTCCTGGGGCCATAGGTCTGGGGCGGCCTTGTGGAGGTATAGTGTGAAGACTTGGGTGGTCCCGCTGGAGTCGCTCCTATGCACTACTATTATCCTCTCGTTGGGGAGCCTAATCCCAGGGTTTAGCCTGGCTATAGCCTCGTCATCCCAGTATTCCACCTCGCCCCTGTAGATCAGCGCTAATACCTCGGCATCCAGCCTGAGCCCCTCCACGCCGGGTACATTATAGACGACTGCTACCATCCCTATGACTACTGGTAGCTGGACTACGCTCCCCCTTAGCCTAGCCCAGGCCTCCCCGGTTAGGGGCGGATCGCTCCCTGCAAAGTCTACCACGTTCTTGATGAAGGCGCTCTGCCCAGCCCCGCTCCCTGTAGGGTTATAGTTGATCACGAGCCAGGGGTATGAGGACCTAATATCCTCGCTCCACGCCTGTACTTGTGGGTAGAGGAATGAGGAGCCTTCGCCATGTAGTACTACCGAGTCGAGTACCTCAGGCTTCCACCTCTGCCCGGCGTATGATAGTAGCGCCATAGACGCTATGACCGCTAGTAGTAGTGCTGCAAGCCGTTTGAGCACCTAGCCATCCCCATGGTTCCACCAATGGCAAGTGGTCTTTATACAATGCCTCAATACTATATAAAATGAGATATATCACTATACTACTATATATAATTCTACATATATCAATATAGTATATAGAGGTCCAGTATAATATCCCGGTACCATAACAATCGATGGGTGCATCCTGTGCGGGGGTGCATACTAGCCCTAGCAGCCATGATCCTTGCATGGATCGTCATAGGCACCTCATGGATGCTCAACCCCTGGTTCGATTTCTGGAGCGATGCCTTCAGCGATCTCGGTGTGCCCGGCCAGGCAAACTACCCGTGGGTCTACAACTATGGCCTCATATCCACGGGGCTGCTACTGGTGGGCTACTCAATATACCTCTACAGGTGGGCTATGCACAAGCCAGAGGTGCTGGCCTCGGGCCTAATGGCTATAGCAGGGATATTCCTAGCCCTCATCGGCGTCTACCCCGGGGGTACAAGGCCCCATGTATTCGTATCAACCTGGTTCTTCATCCAGATCGACATGGCGCTCATACCACTCATGTACTCCCTATGGAGGCATAGGGGTTTCACTCCAGCTGCGTGGGGTCTAGCACTAGCCTTGATAGCCTTCCCAGTATTCTTGGTTGTGGAGGCCTTGGTAGGCTGGCCTAGCGTCGCTGTTGGGGAGGCCTACGGTATACTAGTTATAGACGTAGCCGTGATTATTGCCCTTGCATACCAGTGCCGCAGGTAGGCACCGTTATTACCCTAATATCCACCATGTAGAGGCTGGTGGATTAGGGTGGGCGAGAAGTATAAGAAGTGGAGCTGTTTTCTATGTGGAGACACCGTTATAGAGGGGCAGAGGTTTGCCTGGATACCGGAGAGGGGCTACGCACATATAGAGTGTCTCCACGAGGAGCTGGCTAGTAGGTTTGAGGGCAGGATCCCTGCCCGCGTCGAGGCGCTCCTGGACTTTGACGAGGTCATGGCTTATGCTATAGTGAGGACTAAGCAGGCTGAGAAGCTGTTGGACGGCGAGTTGAGGAGTAGGGTTGAGGAGGCTAGGCATAAGGTCGAGGGGCTCTCCGCCCTGGCTGGCCGCCTCTTGAAGGATGTGTTGAGGGAGTATGGGGTGGAGATCTAGCCCGCTTGTTAGGCAAGGCTTATATTTTTAGGTTTGCCTAACAAGCCCTTGGGTAGCGGTTTTGAAGCCGGGAACGCTGAGGCTAATAGCTCTGGGGCCAGCGGTCATAGTTAGCGTGGCATATACAGACCCAGGCAACTTCGGCTCCAACATAGCCGCTGGATCCAACCACGGCCTCAGGCTGCTCTGGGTAGTCTGGATCTCCGGCCTCATGGCCATACTCTTCCAGTACATAGCGGGCAAGGTAGGGCTAGTAGGCGCTACGGTGCCGGAATACGTATTCTCCAGGCTGGAGAGGCTCCCCCTGGCCAGGCTCTGGAGGGGCCTCTACTTCCTAGCACTATTCATAATGGTGCTAGCCACCGACATGGCAGAGTTCCTAGGTATAGCCTTGGGCTTCCACCTCCTCCTCGGCGTGCCCCTCCAAGTCGCGGTGTGGATCTCGATCATAGACGTGCTCCTACTAATGGCCTACGCGAGAACTATGTCCAGGCTGGAGAGGCTCATAGCTGCACTGGTATCAGTGATAGGCATCAGCTACATATATGAGCTGTACATAGTCGGGATCGACCCCGGAGAGATCCTGGAGAACTCATTCAAAGTAAACCTATCCACCCGGGAGGAGGCGTTGATCGCCAGCAGCATAATAGGGGCAACAGTCATGCCCCACGCGGTACTACTACACTCATACCTAACCAGGGACAAGTGGGGCCGCCCCAGCCTGAGAGGGCTGAAGGATGCCCTACGGAAGCATGCGGTAGAGACCGTGGTGTTCCTATTCATAGCATCACTGATCAACGCCTCACTACAGATTATGAGCTACTACGCATTCTACAAGAACGGCTACACAGGGCTAGACTCAATGGAACTAGCCTACCAGACCCTCACCCCCCTCTACGGCAACTTAGCCTCCGTAGTCTTCGGGATAGCCATACTGGCCTCAGGCATATCATCTTCCATGGTCAGCGTGATGGCTGGCGTCAGCCTGATCGAGAGCTTCGTGGGCAGGAGGTTCGAGGAGTGGAAGGTCAGGCTGGCGGCGAGGCTGATAAACATGATCCCCCTATCAATAGCCATCTACCTAGGCTGGAGCACGCTAGACATACTAGTCTATAGCCAGGCAGTGCTATCCGCCACGCTCCCCCTAGTACTCATACCCCTCACAATCATGGCTAGGGATAAGAGGATCATGGGCGACCTGGCTAACAAGCCCCTGATAACGGCTCTAGCAGTCCTCTCAACACTACTCATTATAGGGATAAACATATCCCTCCCACTACTAGACTAGCCCATCCCGGGGGGCCTTAGGGCCCTCCAGGATAAGGGGGTGTATGTCATCGTGAGGGGAGATGCTACTAGGATAGAGCTCCTCAAGAGGGCCCACCAGGGGAGGAAGGGGCTAGCCAGTATGTCGGAGGAGGACTACATAGAGGCGATCTACGAGGTTGAGAAGGTATACGGATACGCCAGGGTCACGGATATCTCAGAGATACTAGGGGTGAAGCCGCCCACGGTCCTAGGCATGGTGAGAAGGCTGGAGGAGAAGGGTATGGTAATCCACGAGAGGCAACGGGGAGTAAAGTTGACAGAGGAGGGGAGGAAGGTGGCCGAGAGGATAGCTAGGAGCCACGAGCTGATAAGATCCTTCCTCATAGGCATAGGAGTGGACGAGGAGAGGGCTAATATAGAGGCGGAGTTGATAGAGCACTTCCTCAGCCAGGAGACGCTGGAGAAGCTTATGAGGGTTTATGAGGAGTGTGTAAAGAGGCCTAGTGGGCAAGCTTCACCCTCTGGCTAGCGGCCTCGAGTAGGCCCAGGAAGACAGGGCTGGGGGATAATGGCCTACTCTTATACTCGGGGTGGGGCTGGGTTCCTAGGAGGAATGGGTGCTCCCTCCTGTCCAGCTCTATTATCTCCACCAGCCCCTCCGGGCTCTCACCCGAGACTATTAGGCCCGCGTCCTCCAGCATGGGCCTGTACTTCTCGTTAACCTCATACCTGTGCCTATGCCTCTCGTGGATGACTGGCCTCGAGTAGAGGCTATATGCCAGTGTGCCTGGCTTGAGGTGGATTGGGGAGGCGCCCAGCCTCATAGAGCCGCCTAGCCTATCTATGTTCCTCTGGGAGGGTAGGAGGTCTATGACTGGGTGGCGAGTGTTGGGGTCCAGCTCGGTGGAGTTCGCTCCATCGAGGCCCAGCACGTTCCTAGCATACTCGACTACGGTTAGCTGCATCCCGAAGCATATACCTAGGAGGGGCTTCCTAGCCTCCCTGAATAGGCGTATCGCCTCTATCTTGCCCTCAGTACCCCTCCTGCCGAAGCCTGGCAGTATGATCGCCGCGTCAGCCTCATCCACGATACTGTCTAGGTCAACCATGCCATGCTCTATATCGGTGGACTCCACCCATATCAGGCTGGGCCTGAGCCCCAGCTTGGCCCCCGCGTGTTTCAGGGCCTCCACTATGCTGATGTAGCTATCCCTCAGCTTAGTATACTTGCCTATCATGGCGATCCTGATGGGGGCTGAGGCCCTATCGAGGGCCTCCACGAACTTCACCCACCCGTCTAGGTCGGCACTCCGCTCCTCCAGCCTTAGCCTAGCTAGTACCTTCGAGGAGAAGCCCTGCTCCTCCAGGACAAGGGGTACCCTGTATATAGTGTCCACGTCGTGGTTGCTTATCACCATATCGACGGGTAGGGTTGAGTGGAGGGCTATCTTCCTCCGGGCCTCCGGCTCCAGGGGCCTGCTTGTCCTGACAACAACAATATCGGGCTGTATACCGATCCTCCTCAGCTCCTGCACGCTGTGCTGCACCGGCTTCGTCTTCTGCTCGCCCGTGGTGGAAAGCACGGGTGCCAGCGCTACGTGAATAAATACAGTGTTGCCGTCACCCTCCTCCATCTTCATCTGTCTTATAGCCTCGAGGAAGGGTAGGCCCTCTATGTCCCCGACGGTGCCCCCGATCTCGACTATCAGTATGTCTACCCCGGTCTCCCCAGCCAGGCTTCGTAGTCTATCCTTGATCTCGTCGGTCACGTGTGGTATGACCTGGACCGTCTGTCCAAGGTACTCCCCCTTCCTCTCCTTCTCTATGACGCTGAGGTACACCTTGCCAGCAGTAATGTTATGCTCCTTACTCAGGTTCTGGTTCAGGAACCTCTCGTAGTGCCCTAGGTCGAGGTCTGTCTCCCCGCCGTCCTCTGTAACGAATACCTCGCCGTGGGCGAATGGATTCATGGTGCCGGCGTCAACGTTGATGTACGGATCGATCTTCACCGCCCCCACGTTATAGCCCCGGGACTTGAGGAGGAGGCCTAAGCTAGCTGTAACGATCCCCTTACCAACGCTCGACAGCACGCCGCCGGTTATGAACACATACTTGACCCGCGACACTACACGCAACCTAGTGCAAGGTATATGCAGGCCCCTAGGCCTATTTAACCCTAAAACCCCTAGGCCCAAGGGGGCCGCTGGGTTGGAGAGCATAGCCGACAGGGCCACCGGGGCCAAGGTCCTAGAGGCGCTCAGGAGGAGCCTGAGGGTGGACTGGAGGGACTACGCAGCCCTCATACCGCTAAAGGAGGATGGGAGCCCCTTCGCAGTGCTCATAGCAATAATACTCAGCCAGAACACCAATGACAAGAACGCTATAGCAGCCTACAGGAGGCTCCGGAGCATGGTGGGGGTGAGGCCCGAGGACGTGCTCTCAGCCCCCAGGGAGGTGATCGAGGAGGCCATAAGGACCTCGGGTATGTACAGGCAGAAGGCCGGGGCAATAATAGGAGCGGCCAAGGCAATAATGAAGGCTGGCGGCGAGGAGGCGCTGGAAACTCTACCCCCAGAGGAGGTTAGGCGTATCCTCGAGGGTGTGAGGGGTATAGGCAGGAAGACTGTCGATGTGTTCCTAAACGTGACCCGCGGGGTGGATGTGTTTGCAGTAGACACCCACGCCCAGAGGATAGCGTGGAGGTGGGGTCTAGCACCTAGGAATGCCAGCTATGAGAAGGTGTCTAGCGCCTTAGCAAGCTTCTTCAGAGGCCAGGACCTAGGCGAGGCTCATAGGCTCCTAATAGCCCTCGGAAGGAGCTATTGTACGGCTAGGAGGCCGAGGTGCAGGGAGTGCCCCCTCAGGGAAGTGTGCCCCTACCCCTCAGGGGAGTCGCGGTCAGCAGGCCAGGTAGAGGCTCGTGGCTAGCCGACGAGCTACTAGACACACTTATACCCTGGGATCCAGAGGCTAGGGTTGTGGAGACCAGGTTCCCCGGGGTCATTGCAGTATACACTACACTAGATCCAGGCCAGCTGGCCAGGATCATCTCGAGGGGATACCACTCCTTCATGAAGAGGCTAACCCCGGCCATGGCGATGGTGGAGGCTAGAGGCTGGAGCGATATAGAGGCCCTGGTACGCGGCCTCCTCACAGGGCCTCCGGGTAGGGTGAGGCTCATCCTGGCCACCCGGGGTGTAGGGAAGAGCCTAGCTGGGAGGGGCCGGTTGGAGGACCTCGTTAGGAGCCTTGGTTTCACCCCTAGCCGTGGGGCCAGGATGGCCCTGGCTATAGAGTCTCTGGACGGCCTGTTCTTGGGGGCTTATGGTATTACCAGTCCATGTGGGCCTGATTGTGTAACAGTGACCCTACCATAGCCCAACGTTTTTGTACCCTAGGTTTATTATATCCGGTGTGGTAG
>WAKG01000053.1 GCA_015523445.1 Desulfurococcales archaeon
GATGTGTATAAGAGACAGCTGTACATTCTAACCTTGTAGAGCCTCTCTCCCCTACCGGTTAGGTCCTCCGCCCTCCCCTCGTAGGGGTCCAGCTTGACCACTGGCTTCAGCGTGGCCAGGTATAGGCCTAGGGGGTGGAAAACCCCTCCCCCCACGTAGAGGAACCCGTCCACGCTAACCCTCCTAGGGAGCCTATAGTCGCAGCCCAGCACCTGGGCGTCGCTGAAGTAGGGAGTGAAGCCTCTGGGCACGACGGGCTCCAGCCCGTGTTCCTCCAGCAGCTTGGCCACGTGCCTAACCCTGTGGGTGTGCTGGCTTGTCGTGGCGATCCCAACCCTAGCAATCCCCCTCTCCCTGAGGAGCCTCACCGCCTCCCCGACGACCTCGTCCCCGGGCCAGTGGAGGCTTACCGCTGGGACGTAGAGGATCCTGACCCCGATCTCCCGGGGCTCCACGCTGGGTGAGGCTAGGCCTGAGGGGTAGGGGCTATGGCCTATATGGACTATCAGGTCTGGCCTTATAGTTGCCCACAGCTGCCCGTACTGGAGGTCGCAGGCACCGTAGTTATGGTCCATGTGTACCATTACCTCAGCCTCAAGCCCTCTCCTGGCCAGGTGCTCCTCGAGGCAGTCAAGTAGCTGGCTGGAGTACTGCTTGAGGCCGTCGGGCATCTGGAGCACTACCCTCCTGGCCCCGGCCTCCACAGCATCCACTACCCTAGCCAAGTCTATGCTGTACGGTATATCCCCGCAGGCCACCCCTCACTGCCACCCACAACACTAGGCCCCGCGCCAGGGGATATATCGGTGCACTGCAACACCACGATCCATGGTGGCACTAGCTTGAGGCTAATACTGATAGAGCACATGGAGGAAGCAGTGACAAGGTGGGTACTAGAGGAGTACAAGGAGGCAGGCAGGGTAGCTGGGGAGGCAGGGTTCAGGCTAATAGTAGCGGGGGTAAGGAACCCCCTACACAGGGCCCAGCTACAGGCCCACGGGCTGGAGACGTGGATAACCCACTCCTGGGAGGCCTGCGACAACCCTAAGGCTATAGTCCTTGACATGTGGGCCGCCAGAGACCTACAGCCCTGGGAGGCGGAGGTGGCTGAGTGCTTCATAGTCGGTGGTATAATGGGTGATCACCCACCGAGGAGGAGGGGGCTAATGCTAACCCGCCACTTCGACTGGGCAGCGACAAGGAGGCTAGGCCCGGGGCAGCTAAGCGTTGACGGCACGGTCAAGGTCCTAACCCAGGTAGCTGCGGGCAGGAGCCTCTCGGATCTGGAGATGGCCGAGTCGCCTACGATAGAGGTTGAAACTCCTCTAGGCAGGATCGAGGTGACCCTACCCTTCACATACCCCAAGCGAAACGGGAAACCCTGGATAAGCAGGGGCTTGGCTAGGCTACTCGCCTCTGGGATCGTATGGGATGAAGCCTAGGCCTCCTCTATGCCCGGGGCCTCCTCCCTCTCCGCAGTGTACTCGGCAGCCATCGCCTCTAGCTCAGTCTCTATATCCTCGCCTAGGTGGGGCGCTATCAGGTATATCTTATTCTCTATTATCTTATCCTCCCCCACCATCATATTATCGAAGCTAATGGTAAACACTGGCATCTGCCCCACAGCCTTACCCCCAGCCCTGGCAAGGCTCCCATACTCCCTCAACAGGTCAACCACATCCGGCCTCAGCGGTAGCTCTAGCTCAACCTCCTTGAGATCCTTAAGGGCTATGAAGTCGCTATTAGCTGGGTCCCACTCCTCCAGCGCCCTCTTAGCAACGCTCCTAACAACATCCAAGAGGTCGCCCTCTACAACCTCCTTTTCAGTTATCCTCCCCTTCTCGCTCCTTAGTACTAGGACCTTAACCATTACACCCACCCACAATACTGCCGTGGCCCCGAGTCGAATGCCGGGGTTTAAAATAGTAGACCCATCTATCTAGGAGACAATACATTGGTTGGTGGACTAGTTAATGCACTCCAGCCGTATACCGAACAATACATCCGGATAATACCATCTCATCCCCGGGAGGCAGGGGAATGCGTTAGTGGGCTATATCTAGAGCTGGCTAACCGGCTCTGAATGCCCGGATGGTAACACCATTAAAATCTACAATATAATATAAGATTGATTGCTTGACCGGTCTATATA
>WAKG01000054.1 GCA_015523445.1 Desulfurococcales archaeon
TCAGATGTGTATAAGAGACAGACTGGGCGTGGTGACCAAGAACACGATACTAAGGGAGATGGCTAGGCATGCCAGGATCACTGTCGAGAAGCCTAGGGAGGCTAGGACAGAACCCCCACGCCAAGGCCAACAACAGCCATGACAGCTAGGCTTCTAAACGCCTCTATAAACCCATAGGTCCTAAGCCTAACCCCTAGATCCCAGCCAATAATCCTAACAATAGCCCTAACAACTACATCCATAACTAGAACAAGGCCGGGCAGGATAGCCCCTGCTAGGGCCAGTGCTACACCGTAAACAGCAACACCAATACCAGAGGCAATCTCCAAGCCCCAGGGGCTAGAGCCATAAATCCTCCTGTAAGCCATACCAGAAGCCATCATAGCGTATAGAGGAGGCAGGGCAGAGATCCAGGGAGCCTCTGAGGCCAGGGCTAGCAAGCCGCCAGGCATAGCAACTAGCCCAGCCCCGGTGACATACCTTATCGTCCCCCCGCGGATCGTGGCGTAGAATAGTGGGGGAAACAATATTGTGGGGGCTAGAGAATAGGGTAGACCCGTAGCAGCTATTGGTAGAAATAATAGGGAAACTAGACCAACACAATACAGCCTAACCTGGACTGGGTTAGACATCAGCAACGAGGCGAAGGAGCCCAGCAGAGCCAAGGCAACATCAGGTCCAACCCTAGATAGGGATAGCAAACCCATAATCATTGATGCACTCCATACCCCATAAACACCCCCCTCCCTAGGCCTAGAGAATCCACACCGCACCATCACCGCCTCCAACCAGGTAGCCTAACTTCATGGAGGCCAATAGCCTGGAGGATGATATGAAGATGTGTACAGTCTAGTATAAACGTGGCGCCGGGGGCGGGATTCGAACCCGCGCGCCCCAGAGGGGCAACGGGTCTCCAGCCCGTCCCCTTGGACCGCTCGGGCACCCCGGCACCAGGAAGGGGGTATGACCCGCGACCTCTTAATTTCTTGCGGGTCCTATGGAACCACGAGCACGTCCCTAGAAGACCTCTCTACAACCTTCCTAGCAACACTACCCATAAGCATCCTCTCCAGCCTGGAGAGGCTCCTCCTCCCAACAATTATGAGGTCATACCCTGACTCCAGCAAATCGAGTAGGACCTCGCCCGGATCCCCCTGATACACTTCATAGCTGACCTGTACACCATACTCCTCTGAGAGGCTGGAGGCGACCTCCCTCAGCCTCTCCCGGGCTGCCTCGGCTAGGGGAGAGGTATCTAGGACCTCAGGAGTCATGAGCTCGCCCAGGATCACTGTGGAGGGAGGGACCACGGTGGCCAGGTGAACACTAGCCCCGTGTAGCCTAGCGAGTTCACACGCCCTCCTAGCAGCCTTAAGGGAGTTCTCCGACCCGTCGAACCCTACCAGGATATCCTTATATATACCCACGGGTAGGCCACCTCATGATATTAACCTAAAGCCACAGACCATTATATTACCCGGGGGGTAGGGCCCTGTGAGAGGCGTCACGGCACTGAGGAGGGGATGCTGAGGGCTCGTGATAGCGAGGGCCCTGCCCTAGGAGTGGTGGGGGATGAAGATGTTGAGGTAGGCCGACCACGAGTTGGGGTGACGACGTTATCCCCGTCAGACCCATCTGGGTGGGTGGAGGTGAGGTGTAGGGGCTACCTGGTGCTACAGGCATACGTTCCACTAAGAGTCAGCATGCCCAGGGTGCTGCATGTAATCAGGAAGATCAGGGGCTCTCGCATAGTCTCAGTTAATGAAGAGTCTAGGAGGATCGTGGCCAGTATTCCAGGCAGTGGCATGGAAGAGGTGGTAGGTCTATGCATGGATAGCCTAGAGGGTTGCATGGTCGAGGTTAAGTATTCATGCAGGGCTCTATGCCTCAAGAAGCTGGCGTCTCAGGGGTTTCACCTCTCCGGCTCCATAGGGTATGGGGTTGTTAACGGTAGGATAGTTGAAGTTGAGGAGTCTAGGGCCGGGATCAGGGTCAAGATCGGGAGGAGGACCAGGTCGGCCAGGGTTAGGCCCCCGGTAGTCCCGTCAATGTTCCTACTAGAGCCAGGGGAGGCGGTGGATGCGCTACGAGACTCCCAGGGGATCCTAGGGTGGCTGGGTGAGGCTTGTAATGGCTGAGGCTGAGTCATCAATATTCATAGTAAGGATGTTAGTGGGCCTCCTAGGCGGTGTTCTAGTTGGCCTTGAGAGGGAGAGGGCTCAGTCGGCTAAGAGAGGGGGTAAGTCGGGGTCTGTGCCTGGTATGAGGACCTTCGGCTTAGTGGCCTTGTATGGTGCATTGTCCTCCTATATAGCTGGGCCTGGGGGAGGCGGGTCTATATTCCTCGTGGTGTCTATTCTGCCTATCCTAGCATTTATAATGCTCTATGCATATACTAGGATGTTGAAGCAGAGGATCCTGGGTATAACAACCTATATAGTGATGCTGAACACCTTCCTGATAGGCTCCCTGGCTGGTATGGGGATGATACTAGAGTCTGTATCCCTATCCGTCCTAGTGACCCTTCTGCTAGCCCTGAAGACGCCGGCGGAGAGGATAGCATCTTCCATAGACTATGCAGAGCTGATAGCCATGCTCGAGGTTGCAGCACTATTCCTCATCATAGGCCCTATAGTTTCAACTATGCCCCCCATCCTTGGCGTGGTAGACCTGATGAAGATATACCTATTCTTCTCCATGGTAATAGCCCTCTCATTCACGAGCTACACTGCAGCTAGAATATGGGGTGCCCGGGGCCTCATGTACTCGGCCCTGCTGGGGAGCATAGTCAGTAGTGAGGCTATGATTAGCACTATAACAAGGTCCATATCTGGCATGGAGGGAGAGGCTAGGAGGAGCCTGCTAGGATCACTGGTACCAATCGTCATAGGCGTTATGCAGGCGAAGACGGCGGTCCTAATAGCTGTGGCACTATACCTCTTCGGCGGCCCAGGGGCTCTAGAGGGTTTAGCCCTGGTTATCCCCCTAGCAGCTGTATCCATTGTAGTAGTCTATATTAACTACATGCG
>WAKG01000055.1 GCA_015523445.1 Desulfurococcales archaeon
GGATTAGTGCTAACCTTCCCGGGGCCCGGCTCGTCCCAGTCTCAAGTACGGGGGAGGCTGCCCTGAGGGCGGCTAGGGATGGAGGGTTATGCATCTGTAGCCGGGAAGCTGCTGCTAGGCATGGTTTGCCTGTTGTTGCTGAGGATGTTGATGGCGGTGGTAACTATACTAGGTTCCTGGTGTTGGGGTGGGAGGATGACCCGGGTGGGGATCATACTATGATCCTGGCTGTGCTCAGGGATGAGCCGGGCAGCCTCTACAGGTTCCTAGAGCCCCTGGCGTTGGCGAGGGTGAATCTTTCCATGATCTACTCGATGCCCGTGGGGGGAGAGTGGAGGTACATATTCTACTTGGAGGCCTCTGGGTCCAGGCTTGACCCCGGGGTGAAGGAGGCGCTGGCGGGGGCTAGGAGGAGATCGATAATGCTCAATGTGCTTGGCAGCTATAGGAGGATAGTGCTGGGGTGAGCCCCTGATGGGGTGTGGGGAGCTGGTTGCGGGCTTCCTGAGGAGGGTTAATGACGGTGTTATCCTTACAGTCCACGTTCATCCTGGGGCCCGGAGGAGTGGTATCGTGGTTGAGGAGGATGGGGTGCATGCTTATGTCAGGGAGCCTCCTCGGGGTGGCAGGGCTAATGAGGGGCTTATCAGGCTCTTCAAAAAGATGGGTCTTAAGGCTAGTATTATTGGGGGTAGCAAGAGTAGGGTTAAGGAGATCCTACTGGAGGGTGCCGAGCCTGCCATGGCGGCTAGAATCCTCTGCCAGCACTCCTAGGGTTTGAATGCTAATATACCCCTATCCGGGGTTACCCCTTCACGGTGCAGCCTTGTGGCGTCTAGTATGGGTGTATCTAGGACCCTTATCGCCGGGACCGTAGTTCTCCTCCTAGTGATCCTCGCCACCGCATTCATGATGATGGGGCAAGAGGGGGCTCCAGCCACCACTACGACCAGCCCGGCCACACAGGCAAGGGAGGCCGCTGAGACTGTAACAGAGGCTACAGAGACTAGGGCTACCGAGACTCAGGAGACAGGGACTGGACAGGAGGCGCAGGCTACCGAGACGGGAATGGGGCAGGTTAAGGTCCTGGTCCTCTTCGACGTTGGTGGTAAGGGTGACCTGAGCTTCAACGACATGGCTGTCCTCGGGGCTGAGAGGGCGGCCGAGGAGCTCGGGGTGCAGGTGGACTACCAGACCCCTGCCAGCGTGGATGCGATGGAGAGCCTGCTGAGGAGCGTTAGTAGGGGTGGCGAGTACGACCTGATCATAGGCGTGGGCTTCCTATGGCTGGAGCCCATAGTAAACGTGGCTCCAGACTTCCCAGAGCAGAAGTATGCGATAATAGATGCGGCGCCCCCGGAGAAGATAGACAATGTCGCAGCCTTCGTCTTCAGGGAGCAGGAGGTAGCAGCGCTCATGGGCATACTCGCTGCAGACATGGCTAAGAGCATAGGTGCCACCCAGGTAGGTGCTGTGGCTGGGATGGACATACCCCCGCTATGGAAGTTCCACATAGGCTACCTCTACGGCGTCAAACTGTACAATGAGGAGACCGGTAGCGATATAGGCTTCCTCTGGACCTACACAGGGACCTTCACAGACCCCCAGGTTGGTAAGCAGACTGCAGAACAGATGATAGCACAGGACGCCAGGGTACTCTACGGCGTCGCAGGACTAACCCACGTCGGCATGTTCGACGCGGTAAAGGACGCTAATGCTAGGGGCGTGAAGGCCCTAGCAATAGGGCAGGACGCTAGCCAGGAGTGGTATGCCCCAGAGTATATCGTGGTCAGCGGTATGAAGAGAGTTGACACAGCCGTATATATGGCTATCAAGAGCGTGGTGGACGGCACATACTCGGGCGGCGTCCACAGCCTAGGCCTAAAGGAGGGTGGACTAGGAGTGAGCGACCTGGATATAGTTAGGTACTTCGCCGAGATAGCGGCGGAGCAGGGGAAGCTGCCCCAGGGCTTGACCCCAGACGACGTGGTTAGGATAGTGGAGGAGAAGAGGAAGGAGTACATAAGCGACACGGCCTGGGGCCTGGTCGAGAGGCTCCAGAAGGATATTATAGATGGTAAGATAGTCTTCAAGACCCCCGCGACGCACGACGAGTATGATCAGATCGTGGAGGCCCTCAAGGGAGGGGACCTGCAGGCAGTCATACAGGGCTAGCC
>WAKG01000056.1 GCA_015523445.1 Desulfurococcales archaeon
AGGCTGTAGTGTATGCTGCTGGCCTGGCCCGGGGGTACGCGGGCACGTATATTAGGGTCCATCTGCTGGGGGCTACGCTGCGCCTCGCCAGGAGCCTGGCGCAACTCCCCGGCTGCGTCCCGGGCCTGGCATCCGCCGACACGAGCAGCTGGTACTGGGATCGGCACTATGGGCGCTCTCGGAAGCCCGAGGAGTACCTGGCTGATGTAGCCAGGCTCCTGGCGGCCACGTCGACATGCAACCCCCCGGCTGCGCCCATCACAAGGTGGCTATAGTGGGGGGTGTCACAGGGGCGTGCAGGGGGTGCCTCTGCCTAGGAGTATGGTTGTTGTCAGGATGTTCATGGCGCTGCTAGAGGGCCCCCTGCACGCCCGGGAGCTCCGGGAGGTTGCCGGGTTGGCGTATAGCCGGTGGGTGTACCCGTATCTCAGGTATTGGATGAGGCTTGGGGTTGTCAGGTGTAGGAGGGGCCTGTATGGCTGCCTCTACGAGTTCCAGCCGGCTGCTAGGCCTGTTGCGAGAGAGCTGGTGGCCGTTCTGGAGGAGGCTGGTAGGGGTGACCTTGTCCTTAAGGCGCTGCTGAGGAGGCTAGCTGCTAAGGGGCTGCGTAGGAGGATCTATGCTGACCTGGTCAGGGCGATGTATATCCTGCTCCGGGATAGGCGGGATACGAGCCCGTATATAAGGTTCGAGAGCGTGGAGCTCCTGGCAAGCCTCTTCCTCCAGGTCCTCGAGGAGAGGGGCTACACGAGGGAGGAGATACTCGAGGCCCTGGAGCTCCTGAACCAGGCAGGAGTCATAATATACAACAAGCCCGGCGACTACCCGGGGTATAGTGTGGCATTCAGGCCAGCTTTCGTGAGAGGCCTAGGAGTGCCGGCACCGCCGCCATATGGCGGGAGGCGCCGGCGCCGTAGGCGCTTCCTTCTCTAGACTCCAGGCCTGCAGCATCCTATCCTAGCTGGAGCCCTCGTCTTTAGTACCGTGTCAACCCCCCGGCTGCACTTCGGGCTTCCTTTACGGGTTATGTTTATTGTTAACGTTTATCTTGTATTGTTGATATTTTCCATTCTCTCCGCAGCCGGGGGGTTGTCACCTACTATTACTATAACATACATTCTGGGCTCTGGGAGAGGTCTTCTGGATTGTGCTGAGGGAGCCCGGAGGCGTTCTGGTTATATACTTTTCTCCGTTATACTTGTGTCAACTCCCCGGCTGACAGGAGTTCGCATAGCATAATAAGAATAGTGATGACATATAGCTGCTCCTAGTCTTACTATACCTGGCTAAACACGGCTAGGCAAGGCTATACAAGGCTCCGGCCAGAGGAACGTAATACCAGTATTGCTAGGATGGTCCCCGCCAAGAGTTCCGGGCCCAGGCTGTATGTTATAGTAATCTTAATCGAGGTATAGTAACTGGCGGCGGGCTCCAAGTGGAATGAGGCTGGTACTCTATGCCATTCGATCTTACTACGTTTATGAATGTTGCTGTGGCGGTCTCAGCTTTCGCTAGCCTTGGCTCTATAGTATATGACAAGTTGATAGCTAAGCCTAAGCTTAGGATAGATGCTGGTGGGGCCTTCAGGAGGCTTGCTTATACTCCGGTAGCTGGGCATGGGCTCCTAGGCTTAAGGATAGGGTCGAGCAGTGCAAGCCTCATGGTACTGTTATCTCTATTCCCGTGGTTAATGGTGGCCGGAGGCCTGCTGAGGGATGCAAGGCTAAGATGAGGTTCAGGAGGCGTGGTAGTGAGTGGAGTAGGTGGTTTGAGCTTCATTGGGCTGATAACCTTGAGGATGATATTGAAAACGCTTACAGGCCCCAGGTTATAGCCCCCGACGAGGAAACCTACATAGATCTTATAGTCTACCACTCGAGGACTCCTCCAAGACATAATCTTAATATTGCTCCTCGTGAGGGCTCGGGGACGATAGATCCTGGGTATAAGGCGAATCCTTGCCTGCTAACTTTCTATGCCAAGCCCTTCCTTAGAGGCCCCCTAGTACGGGATCCTTGCGAGGGTGAGCCACCCACGATAGAATATCTCAAGCCGCCATTTAACGAAGTCTACGAGGTTGAAGTGCTGGTCAAGTGCACTAATGCAAGCGCCAAGGCCGATCTAAACCTAGAGATAACGCTAAGCTCAGAAGAGCTATCTATAACACTGTGGCCAATCAATACGCAAAAACCATCAATACCATTATACTATTATACAGG
>WAKG01000057.1 GCA_015523445.1 Desulfurococcales archaeon
AGGCACTTCTGGGACAGGCTCCTGGCCTACACCTACAGGAACAACGGGGTAGAGGCTATCCTGAGCGAGGACGAGAAGCCATACAAGGATATAATAAAGGTGGAGAACCCATTCAAGAAAACCCAGATATAAACACCCACCAACAATATCCTATGCATGGGAGGAGTGGTGGCGACCAGGAGGATCACGGTGGAGGTTGAGGTGCCTGAATGGCTTGTTGAAGAGAAGAGCACAGCTGAGAGGCTAGCTAGGGCCAGTGTTAGACTACTATTGGCAGACCTTCTAGCAGAGGAGGTAGGCCTGTCAGAGGAGGAAGCATTATGGATGGAGAAGCAGGTGAAGAAGAAGCTGGCAGAAAGGCACTTGTCATAGACACAAATGTCATCATAAGCTCCATGCTAAGAGAGACAGGCTACACGAGGAAGGTACTAATCGTAATAGCAACCCTATACCCCACATATACACCAAGGTACGCAATCGAGGAAATACACAAACATACCCTATACCTTGCAGAAGAGAAGGGAATATCCCGTGAAAAGCAAGAGGCTCTACTAGAGATGATAACAAGGGACATAATAATAGTCGATGAGGAGTGGTATAGGGAATACATACAGGCTGCCAGAGAACTAGTAGGAGATCCAGGAGACATAGACTTTGTAGCACTATCACTAAAACTAAGGATGATATACAGGGATGTAGCCATAGTAACCTGGAATACGGGAGACTACAGGAAGGAGGCACTCAGAGAAAAAGGGATAAGAGTCCTAACACCAAAGGAGGCGGCTAAGAGCCTACTTCCTTCCATAATATAAACACCCTGGAGCAATATTCTATGCATGAGGGGAACGGTGGCGACAAAGAGGATAACCTTGAGGGTTGAGGTTCCTGAAGGAGTTGACAAGGAGACTGTGGAGAGGCTATGGAAGGCGGTGCTCTTCATACTAGCCTCCCGGAGGCTCTCAAAACTCCTAGACGAGGATGATGCAGAGGAGCTGGCAAGGGCAATGGAGGAGGCCCTATGGAGAAGACTGCAGCCATAATAGACGCAAACATGCCCATGCGGCATCCATAAACCCGGAGGGACCAACACACAGAAGACTCCTAACCCTACTCCTAGACCCAAACACAATAATATACGTGCCAAGATAACCTGAATTAATAGAATGTGAAGAGATTCTTCCTAACAATTAGCTAGTGATTATTTCTTCTTGGTATACGGTTAGTTTTTATACACTGATCGCTATTTTTTTGATAAATTTAATAGCGTCGGTGATTGTTACTGCTAGCTGGATCTCTGTCTCAACCCTTATTCCGGGATCTTTTAAAGCATGTCCTGTGGCTACTAGGAGTATTGTAGAGTCTTTTGGTATTTTTGCATCTAGCCTTAGGAGCCCTGCATAGGGAGCCGCTGATGCGGGTTCCACTCCTATACCTTCCTTTCTGGCTAGTGTCTTTTGTGCCTCCAGTATTTCATCATCACTTACCGATATGAAGGTGCCGCCGCTTTCCCTGACAGCCTCGAGGGCCCTCTGCCAGTTTATAGGCCTACCTATCCTTATTGCAGTGGCTACTGTCTCTGGCTTGTCAAACCATGCAGGCTCCCTTAGCCCCCTCTCCGTCATGGTTGCCAGGGGACTGGCTCCCCGGGCTTGTACTCCAATCATTACGGGTAGCTTGCTCGTTACCCCAGCTTGATATAGTTCCTTGAAGCCTTTCCATATAGCGGATATGTTGCCTGCATTACCTACTGGCACTATAACGTAGTCAGGGGCATCGCCCAGCTCGGCAGCGGCCTCGTAGGCTAGGGTCTTCTGGCCTTCAAGCCTCCACTGGTTAAAACTATTAACAGGGTATACTAGGCCCTTCTCCCCCTCTATATACTCTATAACTGCCCTGAGCGCCTCGTCAAAGCTACCCTCCACTTCCACTATGCTAGCACCATGAAGCATTGCCTGGAACAGCTTGCCCTTTGCCACACGGCCGCGGGGGAGCACTATTATGCTCCTAAGCCCCGCCCTTGCTGCATAAGCAGCTGCGCTGGAGCTAGTATTCCCGGTGCTGGCGGCTAGCACCGCCTTAGCACCTGCATCTAGTGCTATGCTAACTGCTACAGCCATACCCCTATCCTTGAAGCTCCCGGTGGGGTTTGCTCCCTCGAATTTCAAGTATACATCTCTACGCCTAGGCACTTCTAGCTTGATGAGGGGCGTGTTGCCCTCGCCCAGGCTAATCATCCTCCCTACAGGGGGTAATGCGTTGCGGAACCTCCATACCCCGTGGCCCTGGGTTGGGGCTGGATCTATATCCTCGTACATAACCTCTAGAAGTCCCCCGCAGCGGGGGCACCGGAATAGCCAGGGATCCGGCTCGTACTCTGCCCTACAGGATATGCATTGGAGCCTCACGCGCTCAGCCCCAGGCCTCGTTGGCCCATCCCACCTCTTGGGTGTATCGGCTGGGGCGGGGTTTTAAGGGTGGTGGGATTACCTGTCTCATGGCGTCGATTAGCTATTGTTTAGCCCGGCCTTAGTTAGGGCCTCCCTGATTATGGTAGGTGGCGTGCCGTTGCATGCATAGGCCCAGGCCTCTACTAGGCCTTCTACCTCTACTATGATTCCCCGGGGTGTAGGCGTCTTCATCCTACCTCTGCCTGTCCAGTGTGCCCATGTACAATTCCCCGGTTTCACTGGCATGGTTCTCCTAGGTAGTAGGCTTGATAGCGCCCCATGCGCCTGCTCCCGGATTCTTGCATATTTTACCCTTACCACGTATACGTGGCGGGGAGTGTAGTGGAGTACGTATACGGCATCGGGCTTCCACCAGGCCGCCTCTACCTTAAGGCCCAGTGGCGCTATGATTATGGATGGCCCCGCCTCCTCCACCAGCTTTAGAGCCTCCAGTAGCTGCTGTGAGTTTGTCTTGAACATTGCATAGAGAATCGTTAGGTCTATGGGTGTTAATAGTGCTATAATGAGTAGGACCAAGAGGATCCCTCTATCCCCAGATCCTATATATAGTATTAATAGTGCTATAGCTATAGTGATATTCACTGCTAAATTGAGTATTGTAACTCGCCTAGGCATGGCTAATATACTATTCCTAGGCCCGTCCATAAGTGTTCAGCCACCTTATTTTACCCTCACCATGTATTTTAATCGTAACCGTGTGAGCAGCGTTGGCAGGAATAGAGTCTCTACTCAGGGAACTAGAGGGTTTAGAAGAGTATCT
The DNA here is from genome assembly GCA_015523445.1 of Desulfurococcales archaeon. Taxonomy (GTDB): domain Archaea; phylum Thermoproteota; class Thermoprotei_A; order Sulfolobales; family Acidilobaceae; genus S012-22. The sequence continues at coordinate 3,229 of WAKG01000057.1, forward strand.
CAAGGTTAAGCCACTCTACTTCGACACAAGCACTGGCGAGTTCGTGTGGCTCGACACCAGGCTCCTCCCATTCGAGGAAGTATACAGGAGGACGAGGGACTATAGGAGGGTTGCAGAGGCTATAAGGGATATGGAGATCCGGGGAGCCCCGGCCATAGGGGTTTCAGCGGCATTCGCGATGGCCCTAGCTGCACGGGAGTCTAGAGCTGGCAGTGTGGATGAACTTGTTAGGGACTTAGAGGAGGCCCGAAGACTCCTTGCATCAACAAGGCCCACAGCGTTCAACTTATTCTGGGCTCTGAATCGCGTCATGGATAGGGCGCGATTCGTAGCCTCCACGGGCGATATCGATCATGTCAGGGAGGTGGTGCTGGAGGAGGCATTCAGGATCTATGTTGAGGATGTTAGGGGGAACGTTGAGATGGGCAGGATCGGCTCCAGGCTAATAGATGATGGGGACACTGTGCTAACCCACTGCAACACGGGGGCCCTAGCCACTGCTGGCTTCGGCACAGCTCTTGGAGTGATCAGGTATGCATGGTATGAGGGTAAGAGGATTAGTGTGATCACGACGGAGACTAGGCCGGTACTACAGGGGGCTAGGCTCAACGTGTGGGAGCTGAAGAAGGAGGGGATACCCTTCAAGCTGATAGTGGATGGGGCAGCGGGGCTGGTCTTTAGGAGGGGCATGGCTGATAAGGCTATCGTGGGTGCAGATAGGATAATACTTACTGGGCACACAGCTAATAAGATAGGCACCTACCAAGTAGCATTGGCGGCGTGGCATAATGGGAAGCCCTTCTACGTGGCGGCTCCTACCAGCACTATTCAACCTGTAGAGGATCCGAGCAGTATTATTATAGAGGAGAGGAGCCCTGACGAGGTTAGGAAAGTCATGGGCAGGCACCCATTAACCTTGGAGGATGTAGACGTCTACAACCCCAGCTTCGACATAACTCCCCCCGAGCTGGTGACGGCATTTATAACTGAGAAGGAGATAGTGGAGAAGCCATTCAGGGAGAATCTAGCTAGGGTGCTTCAGGGTTAAAAGGCCCCAGCCCCCCAATGTATGGGTCGGGTGCAAGTATATTGGATAGGCTCATATCACCCGGCGCGGTCAAGGAGGCCCTAGACTACTCTATAGACGTCCTCAAGAGGCTCATATCCATACCCACGGTAGCCCCCCAGGGAGACCACTACGAGGAGGCCGCCGAGCTACTAGCCAAGGAGCTGGAGGGGCTAGACTTTGAGGTAGAGGTGATCAAGGTCCCCATGGAGTACCAGAAGGAGAAGTGTAAGAACGCTAGCAATAACCCCCGCTATATAGTCCTAGGTAGGAAGGGCGAGGGGGCGAGGCTCCACTTCAACGGCCATTACGACGTGGTCCCCGGCGGCCAGGGATGGACTGTAACCGAGCCCTTCAAGCCCGTAGTCAAGGATGGCAGGCTCTACGGTAGGGGAGCCATAGACATGAAGGGGGGTATAGCAGCAGCCCTCGGATCCTTCAAGGCACTCAAGCTAGACTCTAAGGAGCCAGGCCTCACGCTCGAGGCCGCGTTCGTCCCAGATGAGGAGATAGGTGGGGAGTGCGGGACCGGGTACCTGCTAGAGCAGATAGAGTCGCCAGACTACCTACTCCTACCCGAGCCTAGCGGGCTAGAGCATCCCTGGCACGGCCACAAGGGTGCAGTGTGGGTCAGGGTCAGGGTTAGGGGTGTAAATGCCCACGCAAGCACTCCATGGCTGGGGAGAAACGCCTTCCTGCTGGCCGCTGGCCTAGCGTTAGACGTACAGCAAGCCCTAGCCTCTAAGCTACCGGGGAGGAAGACAAAGCATCCAATCAAGCCCGAGGACGCTGCCTACCCAACAGCAGCTATAGGGGGCGTCGCTGGTGTGCCAGGAGGAGGGAAGACTAACCAAGTGCCGGGCGAGTTCATCTTCACCATAGACAGGAGGACCATACCAGAGGAGACTGTCGAGGAGGTCCTGGATGAGCTTAAGGGTATAGTGAGGTGGGCCGCGGTAGCCCGGGGTCTGAGGCTGGGGGAGTACGAGGTCGAGCTGGAACACTCTATGCCAGCAGTGGTTAACGATCCAGGCGAGCTCTACGATGCCCTGAGGAATGCAGGGATGGCGGCTGGCATCGAGGTGGGTGAGCCACACCTATGCCCTGGCGGCCTAGATATGAGGTACTACGTTGTGAAGGGTGTTAAGAGCATCTCCTACGGCCCCAGCGGGGAAGTGGCGCATGCACCCGACGAGTACATAGATCTAGGGGAGCTTGAGAAGCTGATCGAGGTCTACGCTGGCACAGCCCTCCTACTGGGCAGGCGGGGAGGGTAGTGGTGGAGAAGCCGAGGCCGCAGAGACACGTAATCCTAGCTGGCCTGGTCGGCCTCCTGATCGGCGGCGGCTCGGCAGTGGCGAGCTTGGAGAGCCCGGTTGAGCCCCGAGTAGTTGGATCTCTCCTGCTCCTAGCTTCTATGGCAGCCACCCTGATCCTCTACTACGCCTATATCTTCGTTGGAAGGCTAAGGCCGGGATGGGGAGTTCTATTAGAATCCCTGATATCAACCCTTCTGGCATCACTTGTGGCTGCAGCTGTTATCTATGATATGCTGGCCTAGCTTGTATAACCCCTAAGGGTATTGTCATATTATTTATATGTCTCGCGTCTTCATCGAGTATCGTCGAAGGCTGTGGGGGGTAGCCGGTGGCTAGGAATATAGTTGTGGAGGCCTATAGGCACCCGAGTGTTGAGGAGTATGAGGTTGAGCTTGTCGAGAGGAAGGGGCTTGGACACCCTGATTATATAAGTGATGCGGCGGCGGAGGTGGCCAGCCGGGCCCTGAGCAGGTACTACATCGAGAGGTACGGCAGGATTCTTCACCATAACCTTGATAAGGTCCTCCTCGTGGGTGGCCAAGCTGCCCCTAGGTTCGGCGGGGGAGAGGTGCTCCACCCGATATACATCATAGTATCGGGGAGGGCAACCACTGAGGTTAGGACCAGCGGGGGCATAGAGCAGGTGCCCGTGGGTACACTTGTTATCGAGGCTGTTAGGCAGTGGATCAGGGATAACTTCCGCTTCCTAGACCCAGACAGCCACGTGGTTGTAGACTATAAGATTGGGAAGGGTAGTGTGGACCTTGTCGGCCTATACGAGGCTGGTGAGCAGGTGCCCAGGGCCAATGATACCAGCTTCGGATCCGGCTATGCCCCCCTCTCCACCCTCGAGAGGCTAGTCTACGAGACTGAGAGGCTCCTCAACAGCAGGGAAGTGAAAGCCAGGATCCCGGCGCTGGGTGAGGATGTGAAGGTAATGGGCCTCAGGAGGGGCAAGAAGATTGACCTGACTATAGCCGCCGCGATAATATCTCACAAGGTCCTAGACCCTGGGGAGTACCAGGCTGTTAAGGAGGAGGCTAAGGAGGTTGTCCTAGACCTTGCATCCAAGCTTGCCCCTGAATATGAGGTTAACGTGTACATAAACACTGGTGATATACCAGAGAAAGGAGTCTTCTACCTAACCGTTACAGGCACTAGCTCCGAGCATGGGGATGACGGTATGACTGGTAGGGGGAATAGGGCTAACGGCCTCATAACCCCGCTAAGGCCTATGAGCTTGGAGGCCACCGCCGGGAAGAACCCGGTCAGCCATGTTGGTAAGATCTATAATGTGCTTGCCAATGATATTGCTAGGAGGGTGTATGAGGAGGTTGACCAGGTCAAGGAGGTCTATGTTAAGATACTGAGCCAGATAGGGAGGCCTATAGATGATCCTCTAGTGGCAGATGTGAAGGCACGGGTAGATGGAGGAGAGCTGCCTGCTAGTGTGAGGGCTGAAATAGAGGCTATAGTCGATGAGGCCCTTTCAGGTATAACAGGATATACAGAGAAGATCCTTAGGGGCGAGGCCAGCCTCTTCTAGCAGCTTCTACACAACATCATAACTCTTAACCTTGGTGGCCTTGGCTTGCCTGCTTTACCCCTATCCTGTACCCGTAGGCCCGTAGGATCAATGGTATAAGTATTGCTAGGTACCCTAGCTGGATTATCAGTCTTATCCATTCCATGCTTACCGAGTATCCAAACATGACTGCAAGTATAGAGCCTACTAAACCATTATTGTGGAGCAGGCTTCCCTCGGATATGCCAAGGTTATAAGCCTCCTCTAGGAGAACCCCAGTATATATTCCATCCTCCTCCATGACCTCTGCCAGCTCATGTATCCCATACCCTAATATGCCGGAGGCTACGAATGTGAGTAGTATTGATGTTAGCATGAAGAACCGCCTAAGGCTTATGCGGTAACCTGCAATGTATATCATATAGGCTATACCCACCGCCATAATGCCCCCGGCAAGGGCCCCGGCTACAGTGTCTAGCGGCTTGGATAGCATGTATGGTACCAGGAAGAGCACCGTCTCCAGGGCTTCCCTATAGGTTACGATAAATGTGAATACTACCAGCCCAATACCACTTGTTATGAGTGACACCTTCCTAGTTATATTCCAGGCCAGCTGAGGCCCCGTCTTGGCCATCCAGTAGATTACCCATGTCAGGACAGCTGCTGCCGTTAAGGAGGCGATTGCCTCGAACAGCTCCTTCTTGGGGAAGCTGCCATAGAGGTACCATACCGTATATCCCGTAGCTAGGCCGAGCGTTACGCTCCCTGCCAGCCCCATAACTACGTATTTCCTCATATCTGAGCGGCCTGTCTTGGATAGTGTAGTCAGTATTATTGCCAATATTAGACTTGCCTCCAGCACCTCTCTAAGGGCTATCACCAGGCTGCCTAGGGCTACTCCCGACATGGCTAAGCCCCCAAGGTGTATTACCTGTCAAACCGGTGTTATTAACGCCGTTAATCGTGTAACCGTTTCTACCAAGAAAATATTTTCACATAAGAACAAATACAGTACCTCGGTGACCAGATATGGCTAGGATAGGCATACTGCAGGTAGCGTCTTCCAGGGGCAAGGAGGAGGCAAGGAGCAGGGTTGAGAGGCTTCTAGCCCGGTCCAAGGTAGAGGCAAATCTCATAGTAATGCCAGAATACCTTATGGCAGACCCGACAGGCCTATCCCCAGGAGAGCTGGCCAGCCTAGCAGAACCAGTAGGGGGAGAGTGGACCAAGTGGCTGGAGAAGCTGGCCGACGAGTACAGCTCCTGCATAATAGCATCCATGTTCGAGAGCGGTCCAGGGAAGCCATATAATACCGTCATCATCGCCGAGCCCGGCCGAGGCATCGTATACACCTATAGGAAGACCCACCTCTTCGATGCACTCGGCTACAGGGAAAGCGACATATTATCTCCTGGCAGCGAGCCTCCTAAGGCTATAAATGCTTGTAGCCTAAATCTAGGCACAGTTGTTTGCTTCGAGCTCCGGTTCCCAGAGTTGTTCAGGATGCTAGCCTTGGATGGGGCCGAGCTAGTCGCTGTCCCGGCCGGCTGGTAT
>WAKG01000058.1 GCA_015523445.1 Desulfurococcales archaeon
ATATAATCTATACTCTATTTTATTAAATACTAAGCATTCCTTCCAAACTACCTACAGTTATATCGTTTAATTTCTTAAGAATACAATAAAGATTTACTAAAGTAACATATAATGTATTATAAGACCAGATTAAGATACTATATGTACATTAAAAATGTAATTTATGCCTATAAGATTCAATTAATTAATGAAGATTCTTATAGTATCTATGATTAAATAATTTAGAAGTATATAGATGCCAGTAATATCAGCCTATACTTTCAATAAGGAAAGTCTGGTACTTAGAGTAACCTTATAAATAGAGTATCCTAAGGGTGTTAGCCAGTGAAGGGCGAAGTGGAACCCGAGCTGGCAATGATGGTACCTCAAGATGATTTAGCTTGGTTATTAGTTAGGCTTGCTGATCGTCCTGAGCGTGAGGTTGTCTTGATAGCTAAGGACCAGAAGTTGTGGAGTAGGGTAGAGTCTATTATATCTAGGCTGGAGACTAGACACATAGTCTATGTTGGTGATTCTCGGAGACTCGGTATGCTAGAGGATGAGAGTGTACACTTAGTGCTGACCAGTCCACCCTACTGGAATATTAAGGAGTATCCTAGCTGGGATGGCCAGCTTGGCTCTATCCAGGATTATGGGGAGTTCCTGGACGAACTTGGCAGGGTTTGGAGCGAGGTTTATAGGGTCTTGGTGCCCGGTGGACGTCTGGTTGTAGTTGTTGGTGACGTCTTACTCCCTCGGAGGAAGTATGGGAGGCATGGAATTGTGCCTCTACACGCTGATATAATAAACCAGTGCCGGAACCTAGGGTTTGAGGTCCTATCTCCCATCATCTGGTCAAAGATTGGGAATGTGTCCAGAGAGGCTGGGGGAAGGAATGGAATGCTTGGCAGACCCTACCAGCCCAATGCAGTGATAAAAAGCGATATAGAGTATATACTTATGTTCCGGAAGCCAGGATACAGGAGGGTCTCTAGGGCCAAGATGAAGCTATCCACCATACCAGAGCCACTATTCAAAAAGTGGTATACACAGATTTGGAGCATACCCGGAGAACAATCTAGGATCCATCCAGCCCCGTTTCCCCTAGAACTTGCTGAGAGGCTTGTCAGAATGTACAGCTATGTAGGCGACACCGTCCTAGACCCCTTCCTAGGCACCGGTACAACCATGCTGGCAGCCATGAGATGGGGTCGTAACAGCATTGGGGTTGAGATAGATCCAAGATATGCGAGGATAGCATACCAGAGACTACGTAAAGAGTCAATCACCCTAATCGGAGTAAGACGAATAATGGAGCTCATGGAACTAAATACGTAAACCCCTCACAAGTTACAGCTACTATATTACCAACCCCTTGATGGGGCCCGCGCAGGTTTGGGGTTTGGTGCCGCGGCCGGGATTTGAACCCGGGTCACGGGCTCGAGAGGCCCGCATACTGGGCCGGGCTATACTACCGCGGCGCCTGGTCCCCGGGTTCCAGTGTATCCTCGGGTGGGGTTTTTGTGTCTTCCGGTTCCTCCTCCCTGCATATAGGCGGGTTCTTGAGGATCTGGCGTGCCTCGTAGAGTAATGCTATCTGGACTATGTCTATGTTTATCGAGTAGCCGTGGATTGTGCTCCTTTCTAGTATGACTAGTGGGAGTATTAGTGGGTTTGAGTAGTAGGCTAGCACCGCTGCTATGTGTGTTGATGCCGCTGCTACTAGCGGTATTAGTCTTAGGGGGGTTGATGCCCCTTGGAGTAGTATGTATATGAGGAGTAGGCCCATGATTGTTATACTAGTCCTGTAGGGTCCTAGAGTCGCTCCTAATGTTGAGAATATGAGTATTGATAGTATTAGTATACCTATCTCTAAGGGATGTTTCTGGGTCTTGGCCGCTATACAGGCTAGCGCCATTCCGGTCATCCGACCGTATGGCTTGTCCCATCACCGGATTTTTTACTTGTCTAGTGCAGCCTCGAACCTCCTCTTGTTAGCCTCGAATGCTGCTCTTCTCAACGCTGACTCTAACCTCTTAATGGTGACCTCATCCCTTACCTTAGCAACTGCTATGTTGCCATGGCCACCAACATCCTCTACAGCCCCCATCTCCTCCAATGCCCTCATGACGTCCTGAGCAAATCCCTCCCCAGCCCTTATTATTAGTATCCGGGTTCCCTCCTCCTTCTCGTAGAGAGCCGCTACTGGGGCGTTGAGAACCCTATATATTGCTGATGTTAGGGCCGAGCTCCCCCTCCTCTTCCACTTATCTCTAGCATCGATAAACCTTATGAATCCAAGGTTTTTAGCAGACATAGCTAGCTCCATTGCTATACCCTTTAGCTCCTCATCGTTTCTCTTTGACACCTCCATCCCATACTTTACTAGATTTACCTTGGAACTGCCTAGGCTTAGCGATGCGTCTTCGAACGGCAATGGGTTGGAGAGCCACCTTACATACTTTACCCACGCGCTTCTGCTCCTGAGCTGATTTAAGCTCTTGGATATTGAGGCTGCCACACTTATCATGCCTGTAGAAGCCTTTCCTTGACCCTTATAGCCGCCTTCTAGCACACTAACAGCCTTAACGAACTCTGCAAGCCTCGGGGTTGGCTTGACTCCTAGGCCCTCGAGAAATCTCTGGACTATGACTGATGTAGGTGATCTTCCTACTACTATGAAGGCGTTGTACCTCTCCTCCAGTAGCGGCATATTCTCTATAGTAGTGTTATGATGGTCAAAGTAGTAAATCTTGGATCCACACTCCGACCTTAACCTGGATATGACGGCTTCCACCTCCTGAGTGTACGGTATATCTAGGATCACTACATGATCCCAGCATCCTTCCGCCAGAACCTCGGAAATACTCCTAGGGCCAGCTGGCATTAGGTCAGGCTTCACCCTAACCTCCAGGGGGAAACGGCCAGCCCTTTCCTGGGCATATAGCATGAGTGCCGCCGCGACAACTCCATCAGCATCCCAGTCTGCTACTATTAGCACCCTTTCCCCTTCACTGTCATCCATGCCTTGTTACACCACTCATAAACCTTTTTAGATTCGATACTAGAACGGGGGCTATATGCTTAACCTAACCATCATTAGGGCCTGGTTTTAATCCCTAGCTAGCCCCACGTGATACCCCCAGGATGGGGGGTGCATCAAGGCATGACTCTACTTGAGATAGGTGACTCCCTGTTACTGAAGGGTAGCCCTTCAACCCTATTCTATAGGGGTGATGACACGGTGTATATAGTAGATCCTGGTCATGGAAAGAAGAGGGTTAAGCAGATACGGAAGGAGATTAAGGGCCTGGATGCCTCCAGGCTCATCTCAATAATAACCCACTATCATAGTGACCACCACTCAGCTATATCCCAGGGGCTCAGAGAACTGCTAGACAAGGTTATGGCTCCCAGACTAGATGCTCCAGCTATAAGGGATCCCCTAATACGGGTCTCCCTAACATTCGGAATGCCCCTGCCTAGCGGGGATCCCTTACTCCCATTCCACGCTCCTCCTATTGATGTTGATGAAGGTCTTGATCCAGGAACTCTGCTGGGTAGCCTAGAAATAGTAGATCTAGCTGGGCATACGCCTGGCCAAGTAGGTATACTAACCCCTGGTGGAGTCCTATATGCGGCTGACTCCATATTCGGGCCTAGGGTCTTGGATACTTATGGTGTCCCCTACCACTTTAACCCGTGCAGGGCCCTGAAGACTCTTGAGTGGCTGAGGGATAGCCTTGGAGATAGGTTTGAGATTCTAGTGCCTAGCCATGGCCCACTGGTGCGTGGAGGTGAAGCAGAGGCTCTGGTGGAGTCTAATCTGGAGAGGGTTAGAGGTGCTGGAGAGGCGCTCCTAGACATACTATCGGAGCCCAGGAGCGTGGGGGAGGCGGCGTATCTGCTGGCCTCCAGATATAGTGTGAGTCCTAGCCCTGAGAGGCTTATGCTTATCGAGACGGCTGTAAAAGGGTATATCTCGTGTATGAGGGGCACGTTTGAGGCCTCCGCGGGCACGAGAGGAGTAATGTGGAGGACCTCTAAGTCCTAACTTCCTACTGCTTCCAATACTTCCTGTTAGCTAAATACTCCTCCTCAGCTCTTATGAGCTCCTTGTAGAAACTCCTATCTCCACCCTTGATTCCAGCATCGAGCACTCTCTTGGCCCGGTGAGGTCCTACACCCGGTGTTGATAGAGCTTCTATTACGTACCTAGACATGCCCTGGACTGCATAGTTAAGGTATAGCTGTGCCCTCTCCTGTACCTCCTTGACCCTCTTGGCCTTTTCCCCCCTAACCCTGACTCCCTGTTTATATCTCTTATAGATCTCCGCTGTCTCTCTCCCCCACTCGGTATCTGGTAGTGGTGCTATAAGTGACACCATGCACTTACTACATCTAGCAATACGTGCTGATGCCTCTACTGCAGTAGTGGTCCAGTAGTGGCCGCACCGGGCGCACTGTAATATTATGGTCTTCCTAGAAACCCTTTTCTGTATAGCCTTGACTATCTGGTCTAGGGCTAAGGCCTTTATGTTAGCCCCCACATCCCTCTTAATATACGGGTTATCGAGTACCTCCTTAGTGAGCCTAGAGGGACCCCATAGAATCCAGGCTCCACGTGCCTCGTCTAGAAACCGGTTTAACGCCCTGTAGTCTAACTTGTCGTATGCAACCTCTCTTAGAACCTCTTCATCTACTATGGTTCCCCGTATAGAGTCTCTAAGCCTCTTCAGCGTCTCTAAAGGCACGCTCTTGTCTGGGTCTAGCATGCCCATTCTCTTAGCCACATGGATTAACCTGATCAGGTAGCTCCTTGAGCTCCTTACAGAGTCCTGGATTAGTGATACCCTCTCAATATGATCCATCTCTAAGGCTTCCTCTAGCGCTTTAGCCACTAGGCTGGCCTTGAGGCCCCCAGGAGTAGCCAGTATTATAGCGTATGGCATAAATTGTATCTCTACCTCTACAATCCGTTCAAGTATTTTTGAAAGTAGTAGGGCTAGGGCAAAGTTACCTTTACTGCCGAGGCATGCATGAACAACCACGCTATCCTCAGCCTGCTCTACCCCAACATATCCGGGTGGCGGCGCTTCGCCCCATTTATCCATGGTCTCCTTCAGAATTCTTAGTATTCTAGCCGTACTCTCCTCGTCGAGGCCCCTCCTCCTCAGTATGTCCTCTAGATCCTCCGGATACTCTAGGCCTAGATGTATCAGGCTACACACCTCCCTGGCAACCTTATAGTCTACAGGTATCAGCTCCCCCTCCCATGACGGTATAGCTCCCTCGATCTCGCCCAGAGGCTTAGCGTTTAACCTCTTAGCCTCGTAATCCACCTCTAAAGCTTCCCATACACGTCCTGCTAATATGAACTTGAACCTATTGCCCTGAGTTAGGCTTGATACCTCGATAAACCTTTCGCCCACGCTACCAACTATATCCCCGCTGATCATGTCAACAACTTTGAACTGGACCTCATCTGGTATCATTGAGACGCTGTATAGATACTTTCTAGCGCGTCTCCCCTCTTTTAGCCTTCCATCCTTAAGCCTAAGTATCCTAAGTTTGTCTAGGTGCATTGCAACTCTCTCAACAGTATCCTGATCTAGGCCCTTGTAGGGGCCAGCTCTAGATGCCAGCTCAAGGATCTCGTTTAGCGACGTGGCGCTACCCTCCTTAACCATGGCAACCATTTGATGTGCTAGTGCATCATAACTATCCTTGGGCGCCTCTAGGTCCTCTAACTTGCCCCTTACGGCCCTATGAGCTATAACCAGGGATTCCAGGACCTCGTAGAGATTGCCCATAGTTACTATGATGCCCTTACTCGTATCCCCGATCTTATGGCCAGACCTGCCTACCCTCTGAATTAGTGCCCTAACCTGCCTAGGAGATAGGAATTGGATGACTAACTCTATGGATCCCACGTCTATCCCTAGTTCCATACTGGAAGTGGCTACAAGTATCCTCGTCTTTCCCTCCCTGAACCTCTTCTCGGCTCCCTCCCTGTAGTACCTAGACAGGCTTCCGTGGTGTACCTCTATCTTCTCATCTTTCATTATGCTTGATAGTGTTGTAGCTAGTTTCTCTGCAGTAGACCTGGTATTCGTGAATACAAGTATACTTCCATGTGTGGAGGCTACTATCTTGGCTATCTCCCTAGCAGCGCTCTCCCAGAAGTCGCTGCCCCAAGTTACCCTGACCTGGATCTGGTAGTGTTTCACCGACGAGTCCTCAACCACCTCAACCCTTCTGCAACAGGCTAGAAGCGCCTTAGCCTCCTCTATACTCCTCTTAGATAACGTTGCCGATAAACCTATCCTCTGCAGCCTATATCTACTGACCGCTTCCATCCTCTCTAATACAACGCTAAACTCGGTACCCCTCTTACTATCCAGGAGCTCGTGTACCTCATCCACTATAATCCATCTAACTCCTGCCAGGACCTTTCTAGCGGATTCCACGGTTAAGAGTAGATTAAGAGATTCTGGGGTAGTCACCATTATATCAGGAGGGCTATTTATAAACCTTCTCCTCTCTGATTGGGTCGAGTCTCCATGGCGTAGGCCAAGCCGTAGGCCCGACTCAGATACTAGCTTCTCCATCCTCCATGTTATATCCCTGTTAAGCGATCTCATTGGTGTCACATAAACCGCCTTTACCCCCTCACCACTGCTCCTGGATAGTATCATGGAGAGCACGGGTAGGAGTGCAGCCTCAGTCTTCCCGCTGCCGGTGGGTGCTATGATGAGTGTGTTGGCTCCCCTGAGTATGACTGGTATGGCCTTCTCCTGTACTGGTAGAAGCCTCTTGTATCCCAGCCTGGTCATAGCCCTAACTACTCTGGGATGGAGCATCTCTTCCATACTCCTGCTCGGCTCCACCTCGGCCAGCCTCTCTGATTGCATCTCCCCAGGGTGATAGGATTGCAGGTATGTAAGAGCCCGCCTAGGGTTATAATGGCATTCCTATCCCTAGCTCTATTATTGTTACTACTCTATAATACCTTGCCAGGTGATGGGGAAGGCCTAGTCTCCTGGCTTATGGCCTATGCGTCTGCAATAGTAGCTGCGTCCATGGTTTATGTGGCATCTAGCCTACACCACAGCCTAGTTCTAGGCTTCTTCTCTCTTCTAAGCGTCGTGCAGCTAGCTAGCCTGACGGGGCTTAGCCAGGCCACGGCGGCCTCTATAGCTGCTGGAGGCGCTGCTCTAGCTGGTGCTGCTGCTAGGTTTAGGGGTGTAGATTCTATTGTAGAATTGATGTGGATGCAGAACCTGTTCAGGCCAACTCCTATTGTTATGGGTTTGACCCTGTCTTACCTACTACTTGCTGGAGAATGGATACAATATGACGGATTTTATGGTACTTTATCTCATGTTGCTGGTGTCCTCGTCGGAGGGTTATTGTACTCTAGGATCTCTAGGAGCCTGCCTGAATCTTTTACCGCAGGAGCTCTGTTGGGTCTAGGACCTGTAGGGGGCCTCCTACTTCTCTCACCCCAAGCGTTTAGGCCTCTGCCCCCATACACTTGTAGGGGTCTCTCGATAGGTGAGTTGGCCGGATATTTGATTAGAACATCGCCTACTAGAATGCTTGTATCCACGGGCCAGGATAGGGGGATTGCATGTAGCTGGGGAAAGGCTATGCTACGGCTAGGCGAGCCCTTGATCATCTGGCTGTATACTAGCAGGCAGCTGGATGACTCATTATTCATAGCACGGGGATCTAGGCTTGTTATTGACCTCTCATCCCTAGGCCCTGGAGTTGACGAGATTGAAGAAGAGATTAGTATTGCTACCTCTATAGCCTCTAAGGGAGGGACAGGTATTGTAAGGCTGGGTGGAGTGGAATCTATCGAGTCTAGGGTAGCCCTAGCATCAGCTGCTATATCGTCTAATATCGGTGTTGACTGGCTGGTGATCATAGCTTCCGCATCCATGGCTAGGGAGGCCTATAAGCTAGCCTCAACTGCACGTATGTATCCCAGGATCCTAGTTGCCCTAGACGGGCTCTCCCAGGGCATGGGAATAGCACCTCCTATACATGGTAGAGGGTCTGGCGTCGTTATCGGGCGTATCAGTGACCCAGGAGACCAGGAGTATATAGCCAGGAGCTTGCTCGGGTCTAGAGTGTCTGCGGTTAGGGAGCTACTAGAGCGAGGCTTATATATAGGGTACCCTTACTGTGTGGATCTCGTGATGTTGTTTAGACCCACTAGGCCTCAGGGTGGTAACTTATAATACCTTGTGGTGTGACCACAAACCCCACGCGCTGGGGGTGGTCGGAAATATCGGAGGAGCCCGTTGAAGGCGAGATTGAACTAACGGAGCGGAAGTCGGGGGGTGAAGAGGAGGTCGAGGAGATCGTAGTGACTCAGTATAAGATATCTGATCCACTACTTGTCGAGGCGCTCCTCGAGGTTACTGATATACTAGAGTCTGTTGCTAGCGGAGGCATTACAATCTCTGAGGCTAGAGCCCTTGCAGAGGAGAGAGTTTACTCAAAAATTAGGAATCTTATAGAGGCTAAGCCTGAGGCTAAGAAGAAGAAATCATCAAGGAGGAGGAGATCGTCTTAGGCCGGCCTCTTAACCTCCACCTTGAATCCCATATCTTCTAGTGCTCCTACAACCACATCCTCCGGTACTCTCCTGTCTAGTATGATCACGATTCTCTTCTCATCGCCTCTAGTGTATAGCTTAACCCTGTCAACGATAACAGTGCCCCTTATCATGTCATTCATACTCTTAGCTGGCGCTATATGGTCCTTAAACTTTTTCCTCATCGTCTCGTAGAATGCCTCAAAATTCCTTATGATCCTGTATGTCTCGTTTACATCATTAGACTCATAGCCTAGCCTATCTACAACCCTGGATAGAAACTCTTCAGCCTCTTTGAGATTCAGATCCACGCTCCTATACTTACCCAGATCCACTTCGACTACTACCCTACCCTTGTCCATCTCTAACACCATTAGGACACGCGCGGGTAGGGGTATATTATAGTGTACAGTTACCAGGGGCTTGACCCTTAAAGAGGCCTAGAAACCTGCTAATCATCTTTGGACTAGGATTGAGGTGTTGTAGGGGTGTTTAGGGTAGTATACCCTGCAGCGTCCAAGTTCAAATATATAACACAGACGTTGGCCAAGATCAATGATGAGGGTATTATAGGCTTCACTCTAGACTCTATGATAGCATGGATCATGAGCCCAGACAAGACCAGCCTAGCAATACTTAGGGCTCCCCCCATGTCATTTGACGAATACACGATTGAAGAAGAGGCAAGATTTACTATAAGAACTGATGAACTTAATAAGATAATGAAGAGGGCTACAAGGAACGACGACCTTATAATAGAGTACAGAGCTGAGGATGAAGTCCTGATGGTAACTCTAGTTGATAGGAAGACTGGCATGTCTAGAAGCTTCACTCTACCAATAACTGAGGCCTCGCCATCGGAGCTCAGAGAGCCCAAGTTTGAGAGCACAGCTAGATTCATAATGATCGCCGATGACTTCAAACAGGCAATACAAGACGCTAAGGTTGTTGGAGATTATCTAACCTTTGAGGCGGATGACGACCAGCTAGTTGTGAGGAGCGAGGCAGAGGAGAGGAGCTATGAGTGGATAATGAAAATCGGAGATCCACTGATAGAGCTGGAGGTGGACGAGCACACCAGATCCTCATACACTAGAACCGCCCTCGAGACAGCTACTAAGCCCACAGGTGCTGCTGAGAATGTTAGAGTAGAATATGCAACCGATTATCCTATGAAGATCGAATTTACGTTCCCAAACACAGAGAAGATGTACCTATACATAGCACCTTCTCTAGATTAACCACCTAGCTTAGTTAGAAGTTCCTCATCCAACTCCAGTTTCCTCCTCCCCTTACCCCTGCTCCCGCGGCTACAGGGGCCTCCGGGAACTGAAAGAGCTGTTATACAGTATGGACACAAATCCATGGCAACCCCATCCACTATACACTTATTGGTAGGCATCCTCCTACCACATAGGCTACATCTAATCCATGATAGTGTGTTCCTCAATGAGCCCACCCCTCATGGAGGCCTCCATCCCTCCCCGCGGGCTACCCCAACGGGCCTGGCACTAGTGTGGCCCGCCGCGGATGCCGCGGGTCACCGGTTCGGCTCGATATTATTTTACTCTACTAGTAGTGCTTTTAGTCTTACCGCGTCCTTGTAGGCATGTATATTATTAAACATAATGTAGGACCCCCGCGTTCTGGCCTCTGATCTAGCCCATCTGGCTAGATCCTCTAGCTCCTCGTCCTTGTAACTGTACTGGTAATTTATCTCTCCCCCCATGCCGTGTAGCCTCACGTAGGCTGGAGCCCCAATGGGGGTTCTCTCCTTCAACGGGTCCCCTACTATTAGTATGTTGTATTTCTCAGCGATCTCCTGTAGTGTATTGACTTTAAGCCACCATTCTCCTCTAGGCTCCCATGCTATTATTCTTCCCTGCCTATCGGCATCCTCCAGGAATCTCTCTAGAGACTTCATGTTTTCCTGTGTTGGCCTGAAGCCCTGAGGACTCTGCATCACTATTACCTCAGCCTCCAGTGCCTTAGCAGCCTCTAGCGTCTTCTCCCATGCCCACCATACTTCCTTAGTGTTCTGGAAGAATCCATATCTAGATCTGTCCCCTGGAACTTCTTCTCTTAGCCTTCTCCACAGCCTTTTATTGTACTTGTGCGTTACTAGCATCCACGCTTTCATGGTGAAGGAGAATCCTACTGGAGCCTCGCTTCTCCACCCCCTAAGTATCTTGGTTACCCTTGGATCGTAAAATGTTTGTTGTACCTCCACTCCATTGAGGTTCCCGTAATAGAGCCTCCTAGCCCTTTGGAATCCACAAGTTCCTATAACTAGTCTACCCATACTGGCCCCTCCTCCTCAACCCTCCTTAGAAACTCTTTGGCAGCTTCTCCTGCATAACACTTGACGCTAGTACACAGAATCTGAGGCATTATTTCTTTTAGTTGCTGTAAGGTGTTCCACCACTGGTCCTCGTTTGAGCCCCACTTTCTGGATAAGCTACCTAGGGCATCTCCTATCACGGCTAGGCGCTGATCTAAGTCTACTATTATGCTCATACTCCCGGGTGTGTGGCCGGGTGTGTGTAGCAGCTGTATAGGCCTATCACCTACTACTAACTCCTGGTCTCCTTCAACATGTAGGGTTACAGGTGTGGGTTTTAGTGTTAGCCCTATTTTCTCGGCCCCGCTAGCTATATTGTCCCCCTCCTCTATGATCCTAGAGTCAGGTATATGGGCTGCTATCTTGGCATGAAGCATGTCCCTAATCCACCTATCTCCTCCGACATTGTGTATGTGAGCATGGGTATTGATCAGCCACTCTACTCTTCGGGGATCTAGCCCTGCCTCTATAAGCCCGTTTATTAGTTGCATGTTTGATGCTGGGAGCCCGGAGCCGGAGTCTATTATGACTATAGAATCGCCTAGACGTATTGCCAGTGAGACTGCATCATACCCGCTAACTAGGCCAGGGTAGAGAATGATGTATGCGTCTCTCGCCACCCTTATCCTCATGACTCTTCATATACTAGTAGTATGGGTTTCAAACCTCTTAACCCTGACTTGCGTTACTGTATCTAGATTGACTAGGAGACTTTTTAGATCCTCCTCGTTAAGGCTGGATTTTGACATGTCAACTATTATAGTGCAGCTACCCTCCTGCCCTCTCATGATCGTTGTGCATCTCTGTGCTATTATGTCTACATTGTTCCTGGCCAGGGCATCTGCGACCTCAGCTATGGCTCCTGGCCTATCTATGAGCGAGACCTCTACTTCATAGATTATTGTACCTTTACCGTATATAGGAGATACTATTATCTCCTTCTTATTTGTATCAGCTATCACAGCCATCAGCATACCAGGCTCTATACCTATGGTCTCTCTCATTGTCTGAGGTATGGTGATCCTACCCTTGGAGTCCACCTTAACTATAGCAGTTAACCTCATTCCCACCATACCTCCACTGTTCCGGATTCATTATTGTGCATATCCGGATTTATATAATACTATGTGTTTGAACCGAGCCAAGGCGAGCCCTCTTACCTGTTAAAATAGATTTACCCCCACATACTTCAATCTTCTTGGCATGTACGCTGGGGTGGTGGGGCTGAAGAGGCTCTATCGTGTATATTATACGACTTATAGCGATGACGTACATAGGAGGATCATCAATGAAATAGAGAGTAGATATGGATTTAAGGTTGTAGAGCATCCATCTAGAGTCCATCCAGAGTTTAGATTCATAGAAATATATACAGAACGTGAAGGTATGGAGGAAGAGTTAGTCAGCCTTGTTAAGAATATAGCTGGTACAATGTACGTCAGGGTAGATTGGATCTTTACATAAAGGAGGTGTTAAGGGTTGCCATCGGTTCCAGGAGACTTGAACAGGGAGAAGTACAACCAGTTTGCCCTAGAGGAGTGGGTAAAGTCTTTCTGGGAGAATGAGAGAGTCTATAGGTTAGTCAAGGAGAAATCTAATAGATCTTCAAAGAAATTCTACTTCTTAGATGGACCCCCATACGCTTCAGCCACCTCTATACATATAGGAACTGCTTGGAATAAGATCATAAAGGATGTTGTACTTCGCTATAAGAGGATGACTGGCCATAGAGTGTGGGACCAGCCCGGCTTCGACACACATGGGCTTCCGATCGAGGTTAAGATAGAGAGGAAACTAGGTATAACCTCCAAGAAAGAAATAGTTGAGAAGATAGGTGTTGATAAGTTCATAGGAGAGTGTAGGCGCTTTGTAGATGAAAGTATAGAGGCCATGACCAAACAGTTTAGAGAGATAGGAGTTTTCATGGACTGGGATAACCCCTATGTAACCTATAGAGACGACTACATAGAGTCTGGATGGTGGCTCATAAAGAAGGCTTGGGAGAAAGGACTCTTGTATAGAGGTCTACAAGTCCACCACTGGTGCCCAAGGTGTGAGACTACCCTAGCTGACTATGAAGTCTCCGAGTATAGGGTATTGGAGGATCCATCCATATACGTCAAATTCCCCTTAAAGGGCCGTAGCGGTGAGAGCCTACTAGTTTGGACCACCACCCCCTGGACTCTACCAGCCAATGCCTTCGTTATGGCTAGCCCCACGATAAAGTACTCCAGGGTAAGAGTTGGAGGCGAGGTCCTAATCATGGCATCCAGTAGGGTAGAAGCGGTTATGAAAGAGGCTGGTGTCAGCGAGTACGAGATACTCGAGGAGATACCTGGAGCGGAGCTTGATGGGTTAGAGTATGTGCATCCCTTGGAGAAGCTGGTTGATGCGCAGAGAGAGTTGGCTCCCTATCACCGCATAGTCATGGCGCCTGAGGCAGTATCTGCCCATGAAGGAACAGGTCTAGTCCACTCTGCGCCTGGCCATGGAGATATTGACTTTAAGGTTAACCAAGAAAAGGTTGGAGCCCCCTTAATATCACTGGTAGATGACACTGGGAAGATGTCGGAAGGCGCTGGAAAATATACTGGCCTGTACTTTAGGACGGAGGCCAACAAGGCTATAGTTGAGGACCTAGAGAGAATGGGAGCACTATTCCACAAGGGAAAGGTTAGACATAGATACCCAGTATGTTGGAGGTGCAAGACGCCACTGGTACTGAGAGCCACAAAACAATGGTTCATACGGGTCTCAGCGCTTAAGACCCCGCTACTAAAGGAGGCTAAGGAGATACGGTGGCAGCCAGACTGGGCTAAGACTAGATTCGTCAATCTCCTCAAGGAGGTTAGGGACTGGGTTATAAGCAGGCAGAGGTTCTGGGGAATACCACTACCAGTGTGGATATGCCAGTCCTGCAACTATACCCATGTTGTAGGTAGCGTAGATGAACTAGTTGAGATGGGTGGCAAGAGGCCTGAAAACCTGCATAGACCCTGGGTGGACCAGGTAGAGTTGAAATGTCCCAAATGCGGGGGCGTGATGAAGAGGGTGCCTGATGTACTGGATGTTTGGTTCGATAGTGGAATCTCATTCTATGCAAGTCTGGGATTCCCGAGAAGCAGGCTATGGGATGAAATGAAGCCTGTGGACTTCATAGTCGAGGGCCATGATCAGATTAGAGGATGGTTCTTCAGCCTCCTCAGGAGCGGCGTGATAGGCTTCAACTCATCCCCATACAAGAGCGTCATGGTCCACGGATTTGCCCTTGACGAGCATGGCAGGGAGATGCACAAGAGCCTAGGTAACTATGTTGACTTTGAGGAGCTAATATCTAAGGTTCCAAGGGACGTGGTTAGGCTATGGGTTATGCAGACCACGGTATGGGAGGACCTGAAGTTCAGCTGGAAAGGCTTAGAGGAGATGGGTAGGACCTTCAATATAATATGGAACACGTTTGCATTCGCATCCACATACATGAGCCTAGACAAGTACGACCCTACAACCACCAGGCTAGAAAGCGTAGAGGATAGCCTACAGCCAGAGGATAGATGGCTCTTATCCAGGCTAAACCGGCTGATAAAGGAGTACAGGGAAGCTATGGAGGATATGAGGCCCCACGACGCTGCCAGGATGATAAAGAACTTCATAGTGGAAGATGTCAGTCACTGGTACATAAGGTTAATCAGAAGAAGAGTATGGGAAGAGGAGGATACACCGAGCAAGAGGGCAGCATACACCACTCTCTACATAACCCTTAGGAACTGGCTAGTGCTCGCGGCACCATTCATACCGTTCACCAGCGAATACCTATACCAGAAGCTAATACGCCCCTCAGAGACGGAGTCACCCGTCAGTGTCCACTTATTGGACATGTCAGTGCCCGATGAATCTAGGATCAATGATGATCTAGAATCTGACATGAATATAGTAAAAAGGATTGTGGAGGCTGCAGCTTCCGCTAGGAGCAGTGCAGGGATCAAGCTTAGAAGGCCTGTTAGAAGGATTATAGTAGCCCCAGTCAAGCCAGGAGTCGGTGATGCTGTGAAAAGGCTAGAACACATTGTTAGGGAGATGGCAAATACGAAGAAGGTGGAGGTAGTTGGGTCAGAGTTCTTCGAGCAGGCTAAGATATATGATGTAGAGCCAAACTATAAGGAGCTGGGACCAGCGTTCAAGGAGATCACTCCCAAGGTTGTCTCCTTAATACGGGACCATAGCAAGGAGGTAGCTGAAACCATAGCCAAACAAGGAAGGTATACTGCATCCATAGAGGGGAGAGACGTGGTAATAGAGAGAGCCCACGTAAAGCTAAACGCCTCCTACCCAGAATGGCTTAGCGTAAAAGAGACTGATATCGCCCTCGTCGGAGTTGATACCAGAATAGAGAAGGAGGAGATGATTGAGGGCATAGCCAGGGAGATCGTGAGGAGGATCCAGGCCATGAGGAAGGAGCTAGACCTGCCAGTCAATGCATACATAGAGGCATGGATCACAGGAGACGGGATCGTCGTGGAATCAGCCAAGGCTATGGAGAACTATATAGCCAACGAGACTAGGAGCAAAACCATCCACTACACCGAGCCACCTAATGAAGCCTATACTAGAGAATGGGAGGTAGATGAGGGTCGGGTGAAGATAGGAATAAGAGCGGATTCAGGATAACCATATACCCTAGCGAGATCCACCAATACACCTACTGCCCACGCCTCTACTTCTTCACGCTAAACCTGGGAAGAAAAAGGCGTCTCAAGGAGAAGATACGCCTTCTTCTAGGTACACTCTTCCACGTAATTAGGTCAATCCCTGATAGGATATCTGGAATGAAGGTAGAGGAAGTGAACGAGGCTACCCTAGGTGGAGTAAGGTTGCGGGGAAGACCAGATAGCTACTCCATGGAGGAGGGCATGCTCAGGGTCGTTGAGAGGAAAAGTGGTAGGAGCCCTAAAAGGGGGGCTTGGATTAGCGACGTCCTTCAAGCTACAGCTTATACTCTGATACTCTCCAAGGGCTCTATTAAGGACGCGGTGTTAGAGATACACTACCGCGACGGAGTAAGGGTTGTGAGAGTTAACGAGGACCTAATAGGTTCCCTTATTGAAGTAATAGATGAGCTCGTGATGGTTAAGAGGCATGGGATAGTGCCTGCAGCTCTCAGGAGTGAACGTAAGTGCTCGAAATGCGTATTCCGCAGGATATGCTATGACATGGACGATTATGATGTTGATGGTGAACTGTATGAGCCCGGATCATGGCTGGCCTCTAGAAGAGTAGTAAGAGTAGTCTAAGACTTATAGCCACAGTCGGAACGAGTCATAGACACGGCTACGAGGCGCGGGGAAGCTCATGGAGAGTAGAGACCCGATAGTAGAGAAAGTGTATCAGACGTACCTAGACCTCGTGGGAAAGGGAAAGCCTGTCAGGGACCCTAGGGAGGCTGTACGAATCCTAGAGGACAGGTATAAGCTAATAGTAGATGAGAGAGTTGTAGCACTAACTTTTGCAGCATTTATGAATGGTAGGCCGGTACTATTCGAGGGACCCCCGGGCACAGGTAAGACTGAGATCGGCGAGGCAATCCTAGAACTATGGTCTGGTAGGAAACCTCTAGTACTTCCCTGTAGCGATAACTATGACGAATACAAAGTTATAGGGGATTTTCACCCACTCATGGCTATGAAGAAGGGTTTCAACGAAGAGAGTTTTACACCCAGAACAATACTAGCTGCCATGATACTGGATACTGGCCTGCTCGTGGATGAGATTCGTAGAAGCAACGAGGAATTCCAAAACTTGCTATTGGATATATCTGATAAGAGGCGAGTCATAGTACCTGAGCTGAGAAGAGTCTTCAGAGCCCGAGGATCTGGGTTCCAAATAATATTTACCAGCAATCCCGAGGATATAGCGCAGAATGACCTAAGCGATGCGTTCCTAAGGAGGGTTGTCAGGGTGAAGTTCACATACCCTCCAAGAGAAGTAGAGGCTAGGATAATAAGGCTGCGCTCAGGAGACGGCCCTAGCCTGAGCAGGAGCGTAGAGTCTCTAATACTGGAAGTGATAAACGAGCTAAGAAGGACCAGTATAACACATAAGCCTGGAACGGCAGAAGCCGTCCTCTGGGCTAGAATGGCTAAGAGCATTGCTAGGCTAAATGGTAGGAGTGTGGTATCCCTCGAGGACCTAGCTGAGGCTGCCTTATCCGTTCTAGCCAAGAGGATCGAGGACGAGGAGACCGTGTTAAAGGTCCTTAGAGGTGCTGCTAGCCTTGAGGCTTATTGAAGTCGAGGACCTAGTGGAGTCTATACCAGAACTTGTAAGCAGGCTTAGAAGTATGGGGTATACAATAGGAACTAGCCAGGCTGTAGACGCCGTGAAGATAATAGAGTCATACTCCAGCCTCCGAAGAACTAGTAAGATTAGCGAGGACGAGGCAATATTCCTCTTAGACAGTGTACTCACCGTTAGGGGGATCAGTAGGACTGACATAGGGGAAGCGCTCCGCCACTCACTATCAGGGAAAAGGGTGCGTGAGAGAGCTGAAAGGATCCTAGGAGACATAGAGGAGAGGCTAAGCCTAATCGGAGCTAAACCAGGGCTCCGCGTATCCAAGAGGAGCCTCAAGGGAAAGAAGAAGGAGAGAAAAGAGAAACTCAAGGCGTACTTGGAGCTAAGGAAAATAGGAGTTATCAGGGGTAAGGGAGGTGTTGAGAGGGTAGTAGACATGAGTATGCTACACGGAGTGGCATGGAGGTTAGCTAGGGAGGGATACGAGAGCCTAGAGGATGCTATTCGAGAAGTTGGAATGGGCAATATGGATTATATGCTAATGGAGGCTGAGGCCAGGCTAGAGGTGGATCCCGAGAGCCTTTCGAGGCTAGATGGGAAAAGGTTACTCAAGCTAGGAGAGGCTGCATCAAGGAAGGGAAACTATCGGCTGCTTCGAATGGTGGGTGAGGAGGTTTCACGAAGGGTCTTATCGGGGCGTAGACTTGATCCACAAACTGCTAGGTTCATACTGGAAAGGGCTGGGATAATGACGCCAGATCATGATAAGATGCTCTATATGACAGGCCAGGGTAAAAGCATATCCAAGAATGGAAGAATTGATATAGATAATATCCTAGGCGCTGTCCAGGGGCTAGGTGAAGAGGAGGCCGCAAACCTGGTCTCAAAGACGCTTAAGATAGTAAGTGAGGACGAGGCTAAGAAACTACTTTCTAGGGTCGATCCATACCTGCTGTGGAGGGTGAGGAGAACTAGCCTTAAAGGAGAGGAAGCCGACCTTGTAAGAGCAGCAAGTTACGCGGCTAATGCTGTTAGGGAGGCTATGCTATACGCGGAGAGCGGCGATCCTGCTAGAGCTGATATGGCTAGAGACTACATTGACAGGTCACGTAGTATCCTGAATAGGCTGGGTAATGTGATGATTGGCAGGCTTAGTAAGGGAGCTGCTGAAGACCTTCTAGAAACCGCATATTCGATACTGAGCATAGCATCCATGGAATCCCCCAGTCCAGGAAATGTCTCTAGGATCCTAGGCATGGCTGGGTTCGAGAGGGCGGTAAGGGTTCTGAGAGGTATGTATAGAGCAGGCGGTGAATGGAGGAGCATAGCTGAGTGGGCTCTTGAAAGACTTATATATATGGTTTCCTCCCGGGAAGGGCTTAGGCCTCTCCCCAAGTGGAGGCTTTACGATACTGGTCCTGGTAGGGTGGATGTGAGGAGGAGTGTGTATGGGGTTCTCAGGAGATCTTCTAGGCCCTTGGTTTATAGGAGGAGGCTTAGGTCCAATCTAGTCTCCATGGCCTTAGATGTGAGTGGATCAATGGAATCCTATTCTATATGGGCGCTCGGCATGGCCTCTATGTTCGCCCGTAGCCTCGATAGGGTAGTACTATTCGCATCCACCCTTACCGTTTATCAAGGCCCCTTTGGTAGGAGGGATATTGCCAGAATCCTACTGTCAGCATCATTCAAGGGGTACACAGACATATACTCAGGGATTTTAGAGGCCTCTAAAAGCAGGGCTAAAAGAGTTATCGTGATTACTGATCTTGCCCAGACAATCGAGTCTGGTGATCCTCTGGAGGCAGCTTTATCTGCATCAAGGACTGGCAAGAAACTTGTCTTCATAGTGCCTTTGAAGCATGACGAGGAACTTAGGTCTAGACTGGAGGACTCCGGATTCAACGTGGTTATAGTATCCAGTGCCAGACAGGCTGCTAGGCAGGTCTTGAGAGCATTCTCGAGGTGAAGGGATTTATGCCAGGCTTGGCGTGAACTGGCTGGTCCATGTAATATACAGTGACTCCTCCAACGATTACCTCTACAGGCCATCCCGACACCTCCTGCATTATTGATGGATAATGCCTGGCCATGCTATGCCTAGGCCCCTCAAACCTAGACCTAATATTAGGGTTATAGACCACCAGGTTAGCCCTAGCACCCGGGTGTAGGGAACCATAATCCTTCAACCCGAGGATCCTGGCAGGCCCCCTACTAACCAGCCTATGAAACTCCCCTAAGCTGAGTGCACGAGCCGACACTAGGCGGTGAATAATCCAGGGCCACACCTCTAGCCAGGGTATGCCAGGGCTACAGTATAGGGGATCGCTCTTCTCCCAGAGTGCATGAGGGGCATGATCACTAGCCACAGCATCGATCACACCATTTAGTAGCATTTGTTGCAGGCTAGCCTTCTCCCCAGAACCCCTTATGGGAGGATTCACCTTGTACATACACCCATCTCCATCCCTGTAATCGTATAGTAGGTGGTGAGGCGCCACATCTACGCTATACCCCAGCTTTTTAGCTAGTACTATTGTAGCAGGGCATGAAGCATGAGTCACATGAATCCTAGATACAGGGCCTACCGAGGCAACAACCTCTAGCGATACGGCTTCCATCCAGCATCCTCTAAGAATGCCCCGTGACCATACTTTCTCCTCTATAATCATCTCCGACTCCGGCAGCTCTGGATGAAGTACAACCAGCCCCCTCCACTCCCTAAGGACCTTGCTAGTCCTTAGCTCTAGTAGGTCGTTCGGGTATATTTTGTATCCTGCTATAGGAAGCCTAGATACCCCTTCCAGGTCCTGCGACTCCGGGATCCCTGCGAATAGACTGTGGTCCACCGGAGCCTTAGAGAGATCGGCTAGCTTGAGAGCAACAATATCCGGGGTAGATGCTCTAGGCACTGTGTTGGGCATATCTACAATAAGCGTTATTCCAGCCCTCGCAGCAGCCCATCCACCAGTCTCCTCTGTCTCCTTATAAGATTGCTCTAGCCCTCGCAGGTGAACGTGTATATCTATGAATCCGGGAGCAACTAGCACACCCTTACCTATATAATCCCTAACCCCCTCCCCAGGCTTGGGGATTTTCGATAACTCGACTATGCGGCCTCCAGCTATACGCAGGCATCCCTCACCAAGTAGCCCACGATAATCTACGAGCTTTCCACATAACCAGTACGGCTCCACCTAGAGCACCCATACCCCCATGATGTTACCTGGAGTAGTTATAGGCCTCCCTGGCCCTATGCATTAGAGGGCGGCGTATGGATATAGCTATGCTGGCCTGGAGAACGCTGAGGAGTCTGCCTCCACTATATGCGTGGCGTTTACTTCATTCAGCTAGGGCTGAGGTTCTAGATGAGACAGCTAGAATACTGGGTAGGCCTCCAGCACCTCGAGGCCTTGCTAGGAACTTTCTAGGATATAGGCTGGAGCATCCCGTGGGGATCGCGGCCGGGCTAGACAAGGACGCATCAATGGTGTGGCTAGCATGGTCTATGGGAGCAGGGTTCCATGTTGTAGGGAGCGTGCTTCCTCATCCTAACCGTGGTGTTGAGCCTAAGATCCTTGTAAGGCTGCCTGGAGGAGGCACAGTAAATAGGCTAGGCCTACCCAGTAAAGGGCCGAGAACGGCTTATGAGAGGCTGCATCTGAATAAGCCGCCTGGCATGCCTATTGCCGTTAATATAGCATCTTTTACAGTTAAAGGCTATGGATACCTCTATAAGCTATTCTCCAGCTTAGCTAGCTGGATTGAGGTTAATATTAGCTGCCCTAACGTGGAGGACCATAGATCCTTCGAGGACCCTGAGATGGTCATAGAGTTATGTAGGTACATGAAGCCCATATCAACTCCAGCGCTGTTGAAGATCCCGCCTACTAGGGATAGAGGCCTATTGGCCAGATACCTGGAGGTATCGCTTGAGTGCGGCTTCTCGGGCATAGTTGCTGGGAATACTCTGAGGATAACCTATCAGGGAGTGCCAGCTGGACTCGGCGGGTCCAGTCTATTCGAGACCACACTATTCATGGTTAGGAACCTAAGGTCCATGTCTCCTCCTGGCTTCGCCGTGGTGGGGGTAGGAGGGGTTAACTCCGGCTCTAGGGCAAAGGCCCTGATTGATGCGGGGGCTGACCTAGTAGAGGTTATGAGTGCAATAGTGCACAGGGGACCTCATGCCCCCTGGCTTATAGCGAGGGAGCTAAGCCAGCTGCTCTAGTATCTCCTTCTCTTCCAATAGTGATCCACAGTATATGCACTGGTAGACTAGTGGATTCCCGGATACCAGCCTAAACGTGGGGATGACTACCTCTCTATGCTGCCTTGTTATGCATGTTGGATTTATACACCTCAGTATACCCTCCACCCTCTCCGGAGGCCTTACCTTCTCCTTCCTGACTACCTCGTAGTCCTTTACTATGTTTATTGTAGCTGTGGGGGCCACCAGTGAGATCTTGTGGAAGTCCTGCACCTTAGGCTCTAGCCCCGAGATCTTCACTATATCCTTTCTACCGATCTTCCTGCTTTCAACATTCATTAGCACTGCTATAGTGTAGCCGTGCTCTGGCTTCACGCCTAGTATGCGTAGGACCTTAAGCGCTCTCCCAGCGGGTATATGGTCTATGACTGTCCCACTCTCTATCTTCCTAACAGTAAGCCCGTTATCCCCTCGAGCCACCATGCACAATCACCCCGCTAGGACCAGCTTCAAGATCGCCATCCTCACCGGGATCCCGTAAGCTGCCTGCTTGAAGTATTTGGCATGCCTGGTTGCATCAATCCTATGATCTATCTCATCTACCCTAGGTAGTGGATGCATTATTATCATATCCCCCTTAGCCCCCTCCAGTGTGGAGGGGGTTATCCTATAGGCTCCCTTGACCCGTTCATACTCCTCTGGATCCGGGAACCTCTCCTTCTGTACCCTAGTTACGTATAGCACGTCGAGCTCTCCTATCACATCCTCTAGCCTGGCTTCCTCTACTGGAAGTCCATGATCCTCTACTAGCATCCTGACCTCTCTTCTCAGGCCCAGGTTTGGTGGAGATATTAGGTAGACCTTCTCGGGCTTGAACCTGGTTAACCCGAGGATGAAGCTGGCCGCCGCTCGCCCGTATCTAAGATCGCCGAGTACACCATATACTAGCCCATCGATCCTGCCTAGCTCTCTCGATACTGTATAGAGGTCCAGCATGGCCTGGGTCGGGTGATGCTGCCTTCCATCGCCGCCATTGATCACGGGGACACTGGATATCTCGGAGGCATATAGTGCGGCTCCCTCGTAGCGGTGCCTGATCACTATTAGATCTGCGTATGAGCTAAGCATTCTTATGGTGTCTGCAAGATTCTCTCCCTTAGCCACGCTGATGGCCTCCTCGCCCGTGAACCCTATCACGCTGGCACCGAGTCTCTTGGCTGCTGTCTCGAAGCTTAGCCTGGTTCTTGTTGATGGCTCGAAGAATGCCATTGCAATTATCCTACCGTCTAGTATCTTTTCTACCCTCCCTTTGGATAGCTGTTCCTCCATCCTGTAGGCCTCCTGGAATAGCTCCTCAAGCTCGTTCCTACTGAAATCTAATATACTTACTATACTCCTACCTCTCCAAGCCATGACCCAATACCTCCATCCTAGCCTCACGGATTAGCTGGTGGCTATAATGTCCAGCCTCTCCCAGCCTATCAATAATTCTCTCAAGTGTCGTTAGGCTGTAGAGCTTCACGCCAGCCTGGGCTAGCCTTTTCCTGGCATCTCCGCTTCTCTCTACAATAACCACTGCGTGCTCCACGGTTGCCCCGCTTAGCCTTAGGGCCTCTACAGCACCTAGTATACTGGAGCCTGTGGTTGCAACATCGTCTATAACAGCCACCTTGAGGCCAGACACGTCTGCTTCAACCCTTCTCGAGGTACCGTAACCCTTCTCCTTAGGCCTCACATAGGTTGATGGTATGGATAGTATGAGGCCTATACCCGTTGACCATGGTATACCCCCCGTAGCTACGCCTGCAACTGCATCTACACCTAGCTTCTCCACTATGCCTGCTGCCATGCCTATTAGGGTCTTGAATTGCCTAGGCTTGAAGGTTGCCAGCCTCAGGTCTATGTATATACTGCTCTCCCCACCGCTAGATAGCTTGAATCTTCCCAGCCTAACAGATCCGATCTCTAGCAGTACATCCTCAGGCCCTACAGGCCGAGAGCCTTTCATCCTGCTCCACCCTAACCTTCCTAACCTCATCAACAGGGTCCCTGCTGTTAGTGACTCTCCTACCAACTATCTCGTATGACGCCCCGGCGCATAGGGCCTCCCCAGGTTTGGCCCCCTGAGCCCCTACTCCTGGCGACAGTATAACCTTGCCCGGATACCTATTCTTTAACATCTCTATGGCATGGATCCTGGTGGCTGGAGCCACGAGTCCCCAGGGATCCACTTTGTCTATGACTCCTAGGATCCAGTCTAGGGAGGGGTCATAGACCTCCCTGGCTCCAGGGTGGCTCATTGTGGCCACGAGTACTAGCTTCCCGCCTTCATTCTCCACAGTATCCTTCAGGTCTTCGAGTGCACCCTTTCTCCCAACGAATGAGTGGGCTATGAACACATCATAAGTTCCTAGGAAGGGCTTAACCGTCTCCACCATTATTGGACCTATATCAGCCAGCTTGAGATCTAGGACCTTGAGGCCTCTGCACGCCTTAGCCGCTTCTAGCATCCACTTAGCTCCCAGGGTTACTAGAGAGGGGAGGCCCACCTTAATACCATCGGCCTCCCCACATATATCATGGATTGTACCAGTCTCCAGAGGCCTATCCACCGCCACTATTAGGGTCATTCGTCGCCCTGATCCTGGCTAGGGAACTAGGGGATTTATAAGGTGGCTGAGGGGTCACAGCCTTAACTCCTCTACGATCCTGGCAACCTTGCTGTATCTATCGTAGACTATTAGGGCCCCGATTACATCTATTAGTATTCCTAGAGCCCCTAGTAGGAGCAGTATTATTGCTATAATTAGCCCGGCTGGCTTTACTAGGACCTTTAGCCCTACGGCTGGCGAGGGCATGGTTATTGGGTATACCTCTACATAGGATAGGGGGGCCTTCACGATGATCCTATCCCCTGCATCATCATACGGTATCCCCCGCTCCTCTAGAGGCACCTTTAGGTTGTCCACAACACTGCGCGGATCCCCCTGTACCCTCCTCTCCCCAGTATATACAGCTATGGGCTCCATCCCACTAGTGGCCCTAATTACGAGGATTATTAGAATTACTATAATTATAATGTAGACGATCATCGCAACTATGGTAGTTGCAAAGGGAACTATAACCTCAACCATCTAGACGGCACCACCCCCACATTATGGATTCGCGATGCCATAATATCCCTCCTAGGGTAAATAACCCTGCAACCGTGGTGAAGTACCGTGATGCATATACTAACAGCCGTTGAGGAGGTTAGGAGAGAGCGTGTGCGGGGAGCCTCTTGGAGCATGGCTAGGTTGGCTAGGGCTGTTATCGAAGACGATGACTCCGGCGCCATCTCATGCAATGATGTAGACAAGGTCTCTGCAGCTATAGTATCTGCCAATAGGACCATGGCGCCCCTCTACAACCTAGCAAGCCTTCTAGAGGAGGGATGTAGGTCTGGTAGAAGTATGGGAGATACCGCTAGGAGGATATTATGGTATATCGACGAGGCTAGAAGGAAGCTATACTCTGTGGGAGAATACACTGTTCCAGAGGGTGCTAGGATTATGACTCTCAGCTATAGTAGTGCTGTGGAAACAGTGCTGATTGCTTCCAAGCCCTCTATGGTGTATGTAGCTGAGAGCCTACCTGGAGGTGAGGGTGTCGAGCTTGCTAGGGCTCTTAGAAGATCCGGAAAGCCTGTATCCCTTATACCTGACTCCATGGTGCCTCATATAGTAGAGGCTAGCGATATTGTAATGGTAGGGGCCGATGCTGTTACATTAGATCCCTGCCTCTTCAATAAGACTGGCAGCCTTGCCGCGGCACTAGCAGCGTCTAGGTTCAATAAACCTTTTATCCCTGTATTTGAGTCTTTTAAGGTGCACCCATCTGTTAAATGCCCGGCTATCGAGGTTGAGGTTCGCCTCTATAGGGTTAAAGGGTGGGGTGACGTATCGTATAGGCTATTTGATAGGGTTGAGGGGGATCTTGTCTCTGGAGCGATAACAGAGCACGGTGTGTCAAAATTCTCTCCTGGAGAACTCAAGGAGGCTCTTTATAAATTTTACGAGCTAATATTGGGGGAGTGAATGTATATATAGCAATATAGATACTAATAGATAGGTGCAATACACGGGGGGAGCCGGGGTAACCAGGGGAGACCCCAGACTTAAGGGTAGGGCTTTAGAGGACCTTGTAGAAAAGTGGGGCCAGCTGAAGGGATACGTCACCTATAGAAACCTAAGAGTAAGGGGTAGAAGCGGGGCTCTCCATGAGATAGACGTCCTATTAGACACAAATGAGGGCCTTATAGTAGTCGAGGTTAAGAACCTATCTAAGAAGGTCGATAAGGAGACCGTTATCAAGACGGCTACAGTAGCACAGGATATAGGAGCCCGCGGTGCAATAGTAGTTTCAGCCTCTGGATTTACACGGGATGCAGAGAGGGTTGCTAAGGCTCTTAAGGTGGAGCTCCTATCCCTAGACTCGATCCTGGAGCAGGTAGAGATAGCCAGCATACCGGGAGACGCTATCTTCCTTGAGAAGGCTATAGATGAGAAAGAGGCGATCAAGGCTGCATCCAGGCTAGCATCTAGAAAGCTATTCTTCTTTAAGAGAGAGAAGCCTGTCCTCGAGGAGTGTATATACCATCCGCTCTATTACATATCTGCCCGGTTCATGATTGGCAGCGAGCCTAGGTATAGAGATGTAAACCTAGTCGCCTCCGCTGTCAGCGGTCTCCCACTAGTGCTAAGGAGAGGCAGGATAGAGTCCTCCCTAGACCAGTTATCCGGGTTCTCTCCAGACATGCTACGCCTCTACTCGGAGCTAGCTGGTAAGGTAGTCTCTAAGGCAGAGGTAGTGGCGAGGATTGGAGAATCTAGGTGGAGGAGATTTTATTCAATGGCTAAGGCTTCAGGGCTGATCGAGTCCAGGAGCCGTAGACCCCTCATAGTTGAGGTTAAGAACGTACTGCCCAGCATGACAGAGCTGGAGTCACTGGCAGATATGGTCTTATCTAGAAGCAGCAGAGCCCCCTCTAGGGGGTGCGGTTTAGAGGAGCCTAGGGTCTCCCCGGGCAGCGTTGGCTCCTTCATTGAGGCGTCTCTCGGCGGATCCGTTTATAAGTACGTTTTCCTCTATGCACCGTTCTACAGGATACGCTTAGTATCTAGAGACTCTTCCTATAGGATAGTTTGGGTGACCGGATGGCTGGATAAGCCTATACCCGCAGTAATCCCCTTCTAGAATACTAGGATCTGAGAAGCCTGTAGGACAAGAATGCAGATGCTATTATAGATATGTGCATTAGTGTACAAAAGATGCATATAGCACCAGCTCTAAACACCTCGAGATAAACCAGATAGGGGACTATAGCTAGGCCCGCCAGCGAAGCCAGAGCCAAACCAACTAGACTCTTCCGAGAACCCGTAAACCCATACATAGCAGCTAAGCCAGCTAGAAGCATAAAGTACAGGGGAGCAGCCTCTGATAGGTGTATACCTGCAATCTTGGCCTCCGGCAGATAGTATACCCTGCTACAGCTTAGCCAAGAGGATAGATCACAGACGCCACCCCCTACCCGGTACTCCCAAAAGCCAGCCATAGATGAGGCAACACCTATCGATACGGCTAGGAGTAGCGCAACCGTACCCCACATGACCTGAGGCCCCACTGGAAAGGATCCATCTGGACACAGTAATTAAACCCTAAGCAAGACAGCATGTCAGGGTGGCTAGCATGCCAAAGCCTGGCCCGGGATCGCCTCACGGCATCTACAAGTATAGGAATGGGGACTGGATCCTGGTGAGAAGAGACGGGGCCCCACTATCCGTGGGGGAGGAAGGAGACGGCACATACATAATATACTTCTACAACATCAAGTGTCCTGCATGCAGAATATTTACCCCGCAATGGGAAGCATTCACCAAACTAGCCTTCAAGAAGCTAAACACTACACTCCACATCTACATAGTACTATGCGAATGGTTCTCAAGCCAGTGTACCTCACCAGCAGCAGCTAAGACATTCAACGAGATGGACGTAACATCTACACCAACAGTTGTGATAGCAAAAGTGTCTAATGGAAAAACCGTGGATTCAACAATCCTGCCTGGATACCGGAGCGCCGAGGAGCTACTAAAAATAATAAAAAGGTACACGTAGTAACGTAGAGAAGAATTTTAAAGCCCAGCCAAGAGGCATATACAACCATTGGAGCGGGGGTGCCCGAGCCTGGTCAAAGGGGTCGGGCTGAGGACCCGATGGCGTAGGCCTGCGTGGGTTCGAATCCCACCCCCCGCACCACCCAACACCTTCGACACCAATGTTGAACCCCTACACCTGAAATGCCTGTAAGTCTACGAACCCCTCATCCCCAATAGGAA
>WAKG01000059.1 GCA_015523445.1 Desulfurococcales archaeon
CTATAGTCGTGATGTGGGGGTTGCTAGGTATTGGAGGTTGAAGGCCTAGCCCTGGAACACTTCGCCTTCGTACAGGACCTTAAACTCACTGTATATATAGTGGCTGCAGTTACATGGGCCTTCCTACTCTACACACTCTATGCGGGCTTCAGGAGGTGGAGCTACGGGGGCGAGAGGATCAGGATAACGGATCCCATCACGGCATTGAAGACGTTTACAAGGTACGGGCTGCTTCAGTATAGAATACTACGCCATAGATTCCCTGGGACCATGCACCTCCTGATCTTCGCAGGCATGATGTGGCTCCTTGCCGCCACCATACTTAGGGCAGCCGACTCCTACCTAGGCCCCTTCCTAGTCGATGGATATCTTAAGGTGTTCAAGTTACTCAGCAACATAGCTGGAGCAGCTGTCTTCACCGGATCCATAATAGCAATTATCAGGAGAGCTAGGGGCCTGACACCCAACCTACCTCCAGACCCAACATACTACCTCGTCCACGCACTCTTCATAGTCATAGTCGTCACAGGATTTATCCTGAACGGTATGGCATCAGCAGGTTACAGGGCTGAGTACGAGTCCCCCACCTTCGACCCTATAGGCTACATATTCTTCAAGTGGGCCATCGGCCTAGACGAGGGGACTCTGGAGGTCTACTACCGCGGCCTCTGGCTCTTCCACATGATCCTAGCCCACCTAACCATGGCACTCATACCGTTCACTAACCTATGGCACATACCTGTGGCTGGGCTTAACATAGCCCTCTCCAGGCGGGAGCCCGCCCCAGCAGCCCTCAGAACCTACCCCGACATAGATGAGAGGATCGAGAAGGACAAGCCTATAGGAATAGTCAGGCTACGCGACACGACGTGGAAGCAGAGGCTTGACTACGAGGCGTGCACAAGCTGCATGAGGTGCACCAACGCCTGCCCAGCTTTCGCGAGCGGCAAGGTCCTCAGCCCCAGGGACGTTATAGTAACCATGAGGGACATGATGTACAAGGGCATGTGGGACGAGGTAGTTTGGACCGAGGGAGGCAACGGGAGGAGGCTGGGAGTAAACCCGGAGGCTATATGGAGCTGTGTAACCTGCGGAGCCTGCGTTAACGAGTGTCCCGTCCTAATCCACCACGTAGACACAATCATAGACATCAGGAGGGGCATGATGTCCAGCGGAAGCGAGGAGGTGCCCGAGGACGTACTAAACACTCTATACAACATCCAGCAGACTGGCAACCCATACGGCTACAACCCGATGGACAGGGAGGAGTGGATCCAACAGCTGGCCGAGAAGTTCGGCGAAGACATAATAGCCCAGCCCGGTGTTGAGTATGACTACCTCTACTGGATAGGATGCGTGGCCAGCTATGACCAGAGGATCAGGAGCGTGCCTGAGAACGTGATCAAGCTACTCAAGAAAGCCGGGATAAAGGTGGCTGTCATGCCAGAGGAGGGATGCAGCGGGGAGCCAGCTAAAAGGATGGGCGAG
Source organism: Desulfurococcales archaeon (assembly GCA_015523445.1). GTDB lineage: Archaea > Thermoproteota > Thermoprotei_A > Sulfolobales > Acidilobaceae > S012-22. Next base: position 1,489 of record WAKG01000059.1, read on the forward strand.
GAGGCCCTATTCGTAGAGATGATGAAGATGAACCTAGAGAATATGGGCCAATACAGCTTCAAGAAACTGCTAGTCCACTGCCCCCACTGCTACAACATATTCAAACACGAATACAAGAAGTACAAGGACTACCTAGCCTCAAACGAGGAGACCAGGCCACTAGCAGAGCTACTCGACAGGCTCGATGTCGAGCACCACTCAGTACTGTTATCCAGGCTGGTCAAAGAAGGCAAGATCAGGCCTACGAGGGAAATACAGGCAGCCGTCACATACCACGACCCCTGCTACCTAGGCAGGTGGAACGGGGTCTACGAGGAGCCCAGGCTAGTCCTCAAGAGCGTCAAAGGGCTTAGGATAAGGGAGATGCCTAGGAATAGGGATAGGAGCTTCTGCTGCGGAGGCGGCGGTGGCCACATGTTCTTCGAGATAAAGAGGGGTAAGAGGATCTCAAGGATGAGGGCAGAGGAGGCTGCACAAACACTGGGATCCACGGGCAACGGGGCCCGTATAGTAGCTGTTGCATGCCCATTCTGCAACACCATGTTCAGGGGAGAGAGCGAGGACCTAGGCTTCCAGGTCAGGGATATCTCAGAGATCCTAGGTGAAACTGTTGACGGTGAGGGTGACACCTAGGTAGTATGAGGGAGGCCACTGTAACTCCCCCAGCCCCCCTAGGTATAGAGGTGGAGGGTGGCCAAATTGGACGCCAGGCCTATAGCAAGGATAATAACGTCAGGTCCAGGGATTATGGGAGTCTATCCTGAAATAGGCTTCGGGGTTGATGAGGCCCTAGCCAAGTCTCTCCAAATAGCCTACTCAGCCGGGGAGTTCGCTGCGAGGCCTCTAAGGAAGGCCCCTAGGAGAATCGTTGTAGAGCTCAACGATGGATCTATCATTGTTGCGTGGAGAAAGGGGGAGCATGTGGTGGGTGTTTATGTAGAGCCTAGCAAACCCTTGCTCCGGGCTCAACAGGCTCCTCTACCGTGAGGAGCACAGGTTTTTCTCCATCACCACAAGGCGCGGCCAGGACCATGCCTTGGCTAACCAGACCCGCCATCCTCTTTGGCTTCAGGTTCGCCACAACTATCACCAACTTACCCACGAAGTCCTCAGGCTTATACCACTTCGCCAGCCCGGCTAGGACCTGCCTCTTCTCCCCTCCAATGTCAACAATCAGTTTCACCAGCTTCCTGCTATTGGGTACTGGCTCTGCCTCCAGGACCCTACCCACTCTTAAATCCAGCTTGGCGAAGTCTCCATACTCGACCATATCAGACATCTCTAGCCCACCCATTTATGGTGGACATGCAGTGTACACTAAATAAATTAGAGTTAGCGAGCAGCATGGAGAATGGTGCCTAGCAGGATTGGGAATAGTAGACCTGCTCCACGGCCTAGACCTTATAGCTGGGAGGGCCAGCGCTGTGGGGGCGGATTTCATATTGGCTGGCCCCCTAAACCTGTGGCTTAGGGGGGTTAGCCCGCCACCCTCCAGGCCACTCTATATACTCGTGACTAGCCATGAATCCTCTGGGCCTCTAAGATCTGCTATCTCAATAGGGGCAAAGGAGGCCCCCTGGGGCTACAAGTGGAGCAGGATCTCGGGTAGGCTTTATAGGGCTACCCTGAGGGGCATGGATGTAGCCATCCTGGCCGATCCATCCATAGACACTGGAAGCGGGGTAGCCCGGTTTAGGGCTAGAGACATGGCTAGGCAGGCAGACCACGCAGTGGTAGGCAGGCATATCGTTAGGCTAGCACCCCTGCACTTCGAGTATACCTTGAAGGGCGCGTTGGGTGGGTATGGTGGGGCGGAGTTGGAGGAGTAGTGAGGCTATAGCGGCGCAGATACTCGAGGACCTGGGGTACACTGTAGTTGATAAGCATGTCCAGGTAGAGGTGGACGGAGTGCAGGTTTCCGACGTTGATCTTGTGGCGGAGAAGGAGGGAATAAGGTATGCCGTGGAGGTTAAGGCTGGTATGGCTGATGTCAATGCTGTGAGGCAGGCGTATGTCAATGCTAAGCTCACTGGCATGAGGCCCCTTATAATTGCCCGGGGAGCGGATGACAGGGCACTGAAAGTCTCCGAACGGCTAGGAGTAGAGATCATCACTCTGCCAGACCTAGTCATAGCAGGTGTAGACGACGTGAGAGAGATAGTAGAGGAGGCGGTGTGGAGCGCTATAGTCCGTATCACATCTATACCTAGATACTGCAAGGAGCTGGGAAACGAGGACCTTAAGGTCCTAGAGGCCATAGCCTCTACAGATACAATATCTGAGGCGGCCGAGATGATCGGAGCCAGTGTGGGTGACGTAGCTAGGGTCCTAGATAAGCTAAGGAAGCTAGGCCTCATGCCCAAGCCGCAGAAGTATGGTATGGTCAAGGCTCTGGCGTCGCTAACCCTAATCTTATGCCGCTAGCCTTATACCCTACCGGGATCCACATGTAACAGGGGCGGCTGTGAAGAAGCCTGCGACGAGCTGAGCGATGCAATGATCAGGAAGAGCCGAACGAGCCGCCTCCCATCAAGGATCCTCTGGGGGTCCAGGATTGCCTGGTAGGATCAGGTATGAGGAGGCCCCTGAAGTTTGCGCTATTGTAAATATACTCTCTAGTATGGAGGAGTTTGGCCACGTTGACACTAGTAGGGTTTACTGCGTGAGGAGCTGGGGGAGTAGAAGCAGGGCAGTGGCTAGGATCTATGGGCTTCCCGGCCCTTGGGCCACAGTACTGGGGCCAGGCTATGTTATCGAGGTTATTAGCGAGCGCTTCTATAGGTTGTCCCTGGAGGAGAGGGTTAAGACCATTATACACGAGCTGCTCCACATACCCTCAACGTTTAGCGGGGGCCTGAGGCCTCATGGCAGGCTGGTTAACGGCAGAGTTGTAGGTAGGATCTATAGGAGGGCTCTGCGCCTCGGCCTCCTGGATCAGATAGCTGAGATCCTAGGGGAGGGGTGCGGCTAGGGATATCGTCTTTCTGGCCGCCTCCCTTGCCTTCTCCAGAGTGTCTGGCGGCGTACGGTTCATCATTATCCCCACCCTTATGCACGACCCCTTGCATTTCAGGTTTAGTATGGAACCTATACTGTCCCTCTGCACCTCGTATACCCCCAAGCGCTTGGCCATCTCGTCTTCTATTATCCTGTTAACCACTATCCCAGTGACACTGGCCCCTAAGTCCTGTAGTGTGTGCACAGTCTTCTCCACCTCATATACCGGGAGGGGCTCTGGGGTTGCTACCAGGACGTAGCTAGTCCTAGAGTCGTCTACTAGGTTCTTCATCAGCGTCTGGTACCGGTCCCGGAGCTCGTATAGCTTGTCTAGTACAGGATCCTTGGCCTCGGCCTTCTCCCCCATTACCCTGGATATTGAGTATTTTAGGGACGCTATCTTGGTCCTCAGCTCTATCAGGTTGCCTAGCCAGAACATGTAGGTCCTCGGAAGGTTTAGTATTCTGAGCGTGACCCCCGTGGGCGGTGTATCTACCACTATGTAGTCGAAGTCCCTGTTGGAGTACAGTGTCTCCAGGTACCTTAGATATACTTCCTCCTCGAAGCCGGGCGAATTCTTTATCGTGTCAGCAGCCTTCTCCACGTTGAGGACCTTGAGGCCTGGCATTATCTGCTTGAGAAGCCTACTGTACTCCGCGGTGAACTTCCTTGACTCCTTCTCGAGGTCGAACTGAACAGCGTGTAGGCCCCCGTCTATCCTAGTGACCTTATGGGTGTCCTTTAGGGAGAGGTACTTGACTAGGTGCTTGGCCTGGTCCAGGCTTACTATGAGGGTCTTACCACTCCTAGATAGGAGGTCTCCAAGCATTATGCTTACCGTTGTCTTACCTACTCCACCCTTACCTATAACTATGACTATGTGGGGCTTCCCTCCTTTACCCCTAACAACTTCTATTAGGTCCTCTAGGGTCACCAGTCACCACCCATGCTGCTGAAGTAGTCGCTGATGAGGTCCCCTCCTAGCGCGTGCCTCCTCTCCATGATCGCTATCTCCTCCTTGAGTAGCGGGGCCAGCTCCATGGAGAGGGCTAGGGGGGCGAAGGGCATCCCGACTAGGCCCCCCATTACTATGGTTAGGAAGGTATTCTCCATCTCTAGGTACTGTAGTTGGAGGGCCTCCACGCTATGCTCTCTCATAGCCTGTCCCATCCCGAATATGAATAGGCTTAGCTCCCGTGCCATACCCTTTAGTGATCCAGCTATCTCCCTTAGGATCTTTCCTACTATCAACACTAGCCCCATCTATTAATAAAATATGTGGGCGAGGAAAAAAGTCTCACGCCTTTAGAGTGAGGCTCTAGCCCGTGACAACCCCTTGGAGAATAACACTATCAGTATTAGATTTAGTATCAGCGATATCAGAGCTATGGAGCCTGCGCCCACCTGCTGGACTAGCGGTAGCTTTGTTGCAACCACTACCAGCCACCATGCCAGCCCGACTGTAACGGTGACCCAGAGGAACATGGCGGGTATTAATATTAGCCAGCTGTAGGTCCCCCTAATCCTAAGCACAGCGTATACCCACAGTGCTGAGGTCAACAAGGCTAGGGCTGCTAGCATCTGGTTAACCCCAGCGAATGCCGGCCATACCACCCTGAACGCTGCAACCTGCTGACCCTCGATGTCAACTATCGGATATGCCATGGCGCTACCTATCAAGACTACTATTAGGCTTGCCACCCACTTATTTGCCAGGACAGTATACAGGGGCCTGCTTACCCTCTCCATCCAGTCTATCATCTCCTGGAATGCGAATCTGGCTAGCCTGGTAGCAGTGTCCAGTGTGGTCATTACGAATAGGATCAGGGATATTACTGCGAATAGGTTAAACACTTTGAAGGCTGCTGCATAGTCTATGCCTATCCTGGAGAGCCCGACTCCAAGCATGTATCCATAGCCCACGGCGAACCTCTTTACCGGGCTTAGCTCCAGTATATTCTCCTCAAAGATATTGGCCTCCTTTAAAACGCTGGCATCCCAGGCTAGGCTTATTGGTATTATAACTGCTAGCGTGGATAGAGCCCCCTCTGTAAGCATTGCACCGTATCCTACGAATAGACCCTCCAACTCGTTGGCCAGCTGCTTACTTGTTGTACCCGATGATACTAGGGAGTGGAAGCCGCTGAGGGAGCCACATGCTATGATGAGTGGTATTGCTGGCCAGAAGGGGGTTGGCTGGTTCGCGAAGCCAGCTATCTTTGGCGCGAACGAGGTGTAGGCTGGTCCCACTAGGATCTTGTCGGCGACCAATAGGCCTCCTATCACTGATAGGCCGACGAATGCGAATAGTATGTAGCTATTGGTGTAGTCTCTAGGCTGCAACAGGTACCATACCGGGAGGCTTGCAGCTAATATCGAGTATATGCCCAGCACTATGACCCATTTGTGATACGCGTTCCAGTTCTCCGCAGGGCCTATGTGGAATGGAGTGTAGTAGCTGTAGTAGAATGCACCAGCTACTAGGGCTAGCGTGATTATTGTGGCTATCCTTGTGTCTATACCGATCCTGTACATCATTATGCCCATGAATAGGGCTATGGGCATGTATAGGATTGATAGTGTGGCAGCGCTTGGAGAGCTGACTAGGAGTAGTGCTGCTATGCTTGCGAAGGCGGCGTATACTAGTAGTAGGGCCATGAAGGTGTAGGCTAGGAATATGTATCTGGCCCTCCTGCCCATTACCGATTCGCTGACGCTCATGATAGATATACCACCATGCCTCACGCTGGCCATAAGGGCTAGGTAGTCGTGTACCGTGCCTATGAATACGTTCCCGAAGAGTACCCAGAGGAGGGGTAGTGCCCAACCGTACGCCATAGCTATTGCAGGGCCAACTATTGGGCCTGCACCAGCTATGCTAGCGAAGTGGTGGCCGAATAGAACGTACTTATTAGCTGGCACATAGTCTACTCCATCAAACTTCTCTATAGCTGGTGTGGGCGAGTTTGTCCTAGCCCTCACAATCTTCTCCTGGAGGACCTTCCTACCGTAGAACATGTAGGCTACAGTGTATATCACTAGGACTATTACGATGAGTTCTATAACATAGGTGCTCGGCACCACACACTCACCTCCCAGCCCTCCTCTTTATAACTGCTGGTGTCTCCCCGAACCATAGTGCTGGCCCTGCTAGTATCATGAACCAGGCGGCTATCGTCATCAGGGCATCGCTAGAAGTGGCATCTTCACTGCCTATCGCTCCACTACCAGCACCGCTGGCTATGACGTAGAGGAATATTAGGAGGCCGATGATAGTCAGCGCGGCTCCTATGGCCTGCTTCGGGTCCACGGCGGGGACACCCCCTAATTAGTCTACTAGTTTTATCATGAAACCACTAACAAGTTATTAAAGTTTCTTACACAAATTTAATATAACAATTATAAAACAGATCAGTGATAGGGTAATCCCCCTCAGAGGGCTCGGGAGGTTTGCCTAGGTGGAGCTGGATATACCACAATACCTGAGAGACGCCATGATCGTGTTATTCCTAGCCTCACTTCCCAGCGTAGCGTGGTTCTTCAGAATGAGGAGGATAATGCTTAACCGGCAGATACTGATTATACGATCCCTCGAGTCAGCCTTCAAGCCTAGAGATAAGAGGTATTGGGTCCTAGGATATTTGGTAGGGTTTGCAGCCCGATACTGGATCTACCAGGGACCCCTGGCTAGGGTTAATATCACATATACAGTCCCCCCATACCACGCCTTCTTCTACATACCCGTAATTATACTTGGGAGGAAGAAGGAGAAGCTGGAGATCGAGTTAGAATCTAGGCACAGGCTTAGGGATGTAGGGGTTGCCCACATTTATTCTACTGTAATGAGGAGTGTCAGGTTACCGGTTGAGCGCGATATTAGGGATAGGCTTAGGGATGCAATCATCAGCCGGGTAAAGGTGGCTGGCAGAAAGTATAAGGCTGCATATACTAGCGGGGAGGCCCTGAATAGGGCTATAGAGCTGGTCCAAGACCTATCGGTTATAGGCGAGGTTCATAGGGTAACCATAGACTCTAGGTCTAGGAGGATCGCTGCATCCATAACCTTAAAGAGCGTAGATGGCATTGAGGAGTATGTTAAGAGGCTAGTTAAGGAGTTGGAGGAGCTATCTACTGGTGAGAGGATTTGAGCCTAAGGGGAGTGGAGACTCTACTTGTAGAGCGTATATTAACAGCTATGGGGCTGGACCCTGTAGAGCCCCAGAACAGAGGGCCAACAGGGGATCCTATAGTATGGGCCCTGTGGAAGGTCTTAGAGGCTAGGAGAAAGAGTGGCCCAGATAGGAGCCAGGAGGTCTCCTCAGTCATATCCTGGGCTGTAGGCCTCCTGCCTAGGAAGGAGGTTGAGAAGTCCCTGAGGACGCCATTAATCCCAGTAAGCATGGGATCCACCTCAATATTCAGCCTAGCCATACTACTTAGGTCTTATATAACTAAGCCCAGCCTGGAGTCGCTTATGGATATAGCATGGAGTATACGTGCCGAGCTCAATAAACCATGTAGCAGTGACCTGACAGCAATGGCTGAGAGAGATAGGCTTGAAAGGCTTATGGCTAAGCTAGGATTGGTTATAGGTATACTCTTCTCCGCGTTCTTCGTGGCCAGCATCCTGCTCGCATCAAGTATAGCAATAGTCTCTGTGATGATCATTATAATGGGGCTAGTCTGGTATATGGTTAGGTCCTATGGGATGAGGTATGCTAGGCTCAACGCTGAGCTCGCATGGGCAGAGTGTAGTATCCAGGATCCCGAGGACCTTGCCAGGCTTATACTGGGCTATGCTCCTATGCAGCTGTTTGCCGATCTGCTGAGCGATACTGGATCACAGCGCCAGTAGACCAATCTATGAATACCACCTTGCTAAATCCGGCATCCCTAAGCTTACCCTCAGCATCCTCCAGTATCCTCCTCCACACCTGCCAATTTATGAAGCGGCAGAAGTTGCACCCAGGATCGCTGCCCGAATAGTCTATAATCACATATATTGTGCTCATGTCATAGGATAGCCTAAGCCTCTTCACGGCTCCACTGGTTACTAGGTCATAGTCGTATCCAGGTATGATAACGGTTGTGAGCACCTCCTCTGCCTTTTTCAGGAGTTCCAGATGCTCCCCTCCACTGGCAATCTGAATATTGGATGGCTGTCTTGCCGACCCTATCTTCTTATATAGGTCGTTGAATAGTATCCTCCTAATCTTCTCTCCTATCAAAACTATCCCCTGTAAAGACCAGATTCTAGCAGGCTAATATCTGTTAGTCAGTGTGCTCTTATTCCCACCATATATACTTTGAAATGTAAACCGGAGCTTAGCAGTTTAATGATATTGGGTGGAGGCAACGGTGCCAATAGCTATTATAAATTATATAAGGGCCAACAGTCCTGATGCCTTTGAGAAGGTTGTAAACGCTTTCAAGAATAGAGCTGGGCTTGTTGAGGATAGCCCAGGCTTCATGGGACTTCAGGTCCTTGCGAATAGAGAGAGGCTAGAGGTGCTAGTCATAACAACATGGGAGAGCACGGAGGCCTACGAGGCTTGGGTTAACAGCAAGAGGTTCAAGGAGGCTCACTCGAGGGCAAGGTCCTCAGGCTCTGGATCGTCCAGTGAGGGCGTGCTCTATGAGGTGGTAGATCACGTCTGTAGGTGTTAGCCTAGTTTCCTAGCCCTTATAATTAGTGTAGATCCCCTCCTCTCCAGCCTAACTGTGCTCCTGTCTATTCTGAAGGGGAGCCTCACAACTCCGCTATACCTCTCCAGCCTAGACGCCCACTCTATGCCGTGTAATGCCCTTACCACAGCTTCTCTCGAGACCTTAGCATCGATTCTGATGGAATCCTCCCTAACCTCGACTACTATCGTATCCGGGTTTGACCCTGGGAGGTCCACCACTACCACCACATGGCTACCTCTATCTATGACGGTGTATAGTGGGTCCATGACTCCATCGGTTATGCTGTAGTATCTTGCATCTAGCATTGCCTCCATCTCTCTCATGGATTCGGTTAACTCCTCCCACATAATCCTCTCTAGCTCACCCAGCCTGTCTATGGCCCTCCTCATTAGCAGCTCTATCCTACGCCTATCTACATACATATCCGGCACCCCCTAGAATGTGTTTATGTATATAGTAGTGGAGCCCTATACTCGTATCCCTTACCCATCTTAGCCATCATACTCCTCGTCTCCTTCATCAACTCCCTGTACCTCAGCTTTATCATCTCAGCCTCCTTCATAAGCTTCTCCACGCTGATCTCCTTATCCGTGATCTTAGAGACCGCCTCTACGGCCCGGGCCGCCGCCTCCGGATCAGGTAGATCTATATAGGAGTCTACCATGATCACCATCATGTCCATCCTAGCTCTAGCCGCCTCCTTTAGTATAAGGGCCATTGGGCCCACTAGTATACCATCGCTCAGCCTCTTAGCATCACCCCCCAGCTTATCAGCCATGCCCATTGCTGTCCTACCTATAGCTAAGTAATGGATTCCTGGCCTCTCCATCTCTATCCTAGCCGGGTTACCCATACCTGTGACTCCCAGTATCGCCCTCACACGCCTTCTCAGGGCCCACTCCACTATTGCCCTTGTCAGTGGGGCCATCGCAGGCGGGGGAACCGGCACGTCTGTTATGAGAACAGCTATCCCATCCCCCGTGTAGATCCTCATAGGGTGCTTAGGCTCGCCCTCCTGTACTATTACCACTGGCGGGAATGCACTGTAACTATCTATTCCAACCGAGTCCTTCATGCCAAGCTCCCTGATTATGTTGACCGCCGCTATACTCCCCACAAGCCCTACATCGGGGAGTGAGACTAGAAGAAGCTCTGGGTCACCTAGCTCCCTGTATTCCCTGAAGATGAACCCGTATATCTCCTCCTCATAGAACGTGTTGAGCATATCCAATCCCCCAGAGCCTTCTCTACTATGTTTCTCCCACTAATTTATACACGTGGAGAGTATAAATCTAAGCTGCGTACGATACAACACGGTGGCGTGTATGACTAGCGCTAGACTGTTACTAGGGCCTAATGGGGGGAGATTCCCCTTCTCTAACTGCATCCTCATAGAGAATGGCTCAACAGTGATCCTAGTAGATACTGGCTGCTCCCATGATACCATAGCTAGGATCAGGGGCAAGGTCACCCACGTAGTCTTGACCCACCACCATCCCGATCACATATCAGGATACAGCCTACTCCAAGACAAGCCCACATACTCACCCATCCAAGAGAAGCCATACGTGACACTGGAGGATCTGGGCAAGAGGTACGCTACAACACATTACAGGGAGTGGATGATGATGGCAACCACCCTCATGGGCGTAAAGGTAGTTCCCAGGGCCAGCGAATACTATAGGCCCGGAGAGGATGTATGTATTAGAGGTACATGCATAAAGACAATTCCAGCACCAGGCCACCTGCTCAGCCACACCCTAATAGAGCCCGATGCAAAATGGCTACATATAACTGATATCGACCTAACAGGCTTCGGACCATGGTATGCTAACCCCGAGGCTAATCCACTCCAATTCCTTGCAGACATAGAGAAGGCCTACCATTATGAAGCCAAATGCTACACTACAAGCCACAAGCCAGACAAGTACTGCGGAGATGAAGCTAGGGAAAGACTGAGGCGGTATGCACTACGCCTAGTAGAGAGCCTAGAGACCATATATAACGCCTTGCCAGCCAACGATTATACTGATGAATGGAACCTCACCGGCAAGGGACTCCTTTATAGAAGATATCTGCCTGGGGCGGAAGACATCATGAGATACTTCGAGGCCGCGCTAATAAGAAAGCTACTACCTATACTCCATACCCTAGGCTGCGCCGAGCCCGGGCTAATGGGGTACCGCCGCCGGGGCGAGTGCAGCAGTCTTTCCAGGCTACGTGACGGGATATTATCTAGACTATCGTAGCCTAGGCTGAATTACATGTATAGCATGCCCTTCCTTCCCTCCCCCATCAATGTGTCAATAATCTTCTCCGCTTCCTCCCTGGACATCCCGGCTTTCTCCACTAGGAACCTGGTTAGCTGCTCCCTCGTCCATCCACTCTGCATATAGTTGCTAAGGAGTATGGCTAGGTTTCTCCAGAGCTCCATGTTCAGGGTTTCCTCCATGCCCAGCTCCTTGTAGAGGTGTAGCACGCCAGCTAGCAGCATTGCTAGGGAGTCGTTGAACTCCTCCTTGGTGAGCCCCCTGAGATTGAGGTCCACTGCTACTGCTATATTCAGGTCGTCCCCGTAGAGGTATGACTTCACCACGGGCATCCTAGATATGCTCAGGAGTTTCCTGTAGACCCGCTCTCTATCCTTCAAATCCATGCTAATAGTGTCTATAGGAGTCTCCACAACCATCCTAGCAAGATTAAGCTTATCACCCATCTCCTCTACCTGGAATCCAATTATGATTACCCTTATCGGCAGATCTGGGAATATAGCGGTTATCTGCTCAAGACCGCTCTCACCCCTCTTCTCACCTGTTATAACCCACTTAACATCGACTATAGTTGAGGGATCATCCACCCCCTCACGTAGCCAGTCCCTGAGGACTTCAAGGCTAACCATGCCAGCCATAGCATGCCACCATCACTCCGACCATGCTAGGCTCCTAGCCATACCATAATATTATAATATGCCTGCCCGGGATATTAGCCTTACACAAGACCTCCTACAAGCACCATCTAGGAGCACGGCCTATCCACTTGTAAGCGCGGAATCTTTATTACCCCCTTAAGCCTGGGCTTCAGTATAGCATCCCTCTAGTGTCTGGGTGTTTGTATATGAGGATAAGGAGTGCCCAGAGCAAGACTCTTATCGGCGTCGCTATCATCGTCATAGTGATACTTGCCGCAGCTGCCTTCATGATGAGAGGCGGCGAAGAGGCTCCAGCTACACCCACACAGACTGAAGCCACCCAAACTGAGGCGACTCAAGTCCCGAGGGAGGCGGTAACCGAGACTAAGACCGGAGAGGAAACACAGGCAACTACACCAGCACAGACACCCAAGGAAACTCAGACTCAGGCTCCGGCCGAGAAGGTTGTTGTTGTAGGAACTACCGATAAGATAACTGAGCTAGACCCTGCCAACGCCTATGACTTCTTCACGTGGGAGGTCCTAAGCAACGTCATGGCCGGCCTGGTTACCTACGACCCCGACACTGGCGAGATAGTGGGAGATCTAGCCACAGAGTGGAAGGCGGAGGAAAACGGTAAGGTGTGGATATTCAAGCTTAGGACAGATGCTAAATTCGCTGATGGTACACCGTGCACTGCCAATGACGTGGTGAGGAGCATAGAGAGGGTGATGCAGATACAGGGAGACCCATCATGGCTAGTCACAGAGTTTGTGGAGAAGGTTGAGGCGGTAGACGACTATACCGTCAAGTTCACGCTGAAGCAGCCCACAGGCTACTTCCTATCCGTGGTAGCAACTGTACCGTACTTCCCCGTGCACCCTGACTACCCACAGGATAAGATAGTGGCAGATGCAACCTGGGGTGGCTGCGGCCCGTACATGATAAAGGAGTGGGTCAGAGACCAGAAGCTGGTGCTAGTGCCTAACCCATACTACTATGGAGAGAAGCCTAAGAACGACATGGTGATAATAAGGTTCTTCTCCGATGCCAACTCAATGAGGCTAGCACTAGAGAACGGCGAGATAGATGTAGCCTGGAGGACCTTAACCCCGCAAGACATAACTAACTTGGAGCAGAAGGGCTACAATGTGATAGAGGTTCCTGGACTCTTCATAAGGTATGTCGTTGTAAAGACTGATGCAGGACCTACCAGTGACAAGCTGGTGAGGCAAGCACTAGCTGCTGCAATTGACAGACAAGAGATCGCGGTTAGGGTATTCAAGGGCACCGTGGAGCCACTCTACAGTATGGTTCCTGCAGGCATGTGGAGCCACATAGAGGCGTTTAAGACCATGTATGGAGACGGCAACCTAGAGCTAGCAAAACAGCTACTAGCTCAAGCTGGCTATAGCGAAGACAATAAGCTCAAGGTAGAGCTATGGTATACTCCCACCCACTATGGAGATACTGAGGATGAGCTTGCCGCCGTGCTAAAGGAGCAGTGGGAGAGGACTGGTATGATAGAGGTTGAGATCAAGAGCAGCGAGTGGGCCCAGTATGTGAAGCAGCTAGGAGACGGTCAATTCATGCTAAGCCTATTAGGCTGGTACCCAGACTACCTGGATCCCGACAACTATCTAACTCCATTCCTCAAGTCAACAGCCAATGGTTGGACGGGGACTGGCTACGCCAACCCGACAGTAGACGACCTGCTGACCAAGGCCCAGGTCGCTACTGACCAGGCGGAAAGAGAGAAGTACTATGTAGAGGTCCAGCAGATCCTAGCAGAGGATGCACCCTTCATACCACTGATACAGGGCAAGCTCTACATAGTAACCCAGCCTGACTTCAAAGGGCTCAAGGTAAGCCCCCTCATGTTCCTAATATACTCAAGCCTAGAACCCTAGCATAGGAGGCTATCACCCTCAAAACTTAAATCCTACCTTTTTAAACACCCTTTCATCCAAACAATAATATGCTTATTAAAGGGTTGTAGCCTTAAGGACACTACACAATATTAAAGCTGATATTACTAACCATGCTCCAAGATAGGCAAGCTGGGGTGCTAGGAAGTGCCCATACATATCCACGCGGAGCCCGGAAGCATTGCCCCCCTCATAGTAGCCGTGGGAGATCCAGGCAGAGCCCAGCTACTATCAGAATCCCTGCTAAATGACGCCAAGGTTGTTAATAAAAACAGGGGATACCTAGTATATACAGGCTCCTACAAGGATGTTGATGTTACTGTAGCAACCCATGGTGTCGGTGGGCCTAGCGCCCTTATAGTGCTGGAGGAGTTGGCCAAGCTAGGGGCTAGATATGTTATTAGACTAGGAACAACTGGAGCCCTCAGAAGGGGGATGAGGATAGGTGACCTTGTGGTGGCAGCCTCAGCTGGATGCAACTATGGCGGGGCTGGACTGGGCCAATACTACCCTGGTATATGCCCACCACTAGCCCCCGATCCCCTGCTAACCTCTATACTTTATGAGGAGGCTAGCTCTAGGGCTAGGACCTTTATTGGGCCTGTTTTCAGTAGCGACGCCTTCTACGCGGAGGACAAAGATTTCGCCGCTAGGATAAGCTCGATGGGGTTTATAGCTGTAGAGATGGAGGTGGCTTCACTCTATGCACTATCATGGCTTAGAGGCTTCAAGGCGGCATCTCTACTCATGATATCCAACAGTCTAGTGGAGGACCTAGGCTATGCTGGGGGAGACCAGCTTAGGGATACCGTGATTAAGGCTGGAGAAGCAGCGCTAGAGTCCCTTACCCGCATATCCGATATTGGCTCCCAACCTTTATAGACCCCAGTTCTCCCGGGGTCTATGGGTTGTCGAGGGATTGGGATGGCCGGGCTAGCTCGTTATCTCCTAATTAGGGCCCTCCTAATAATTCCAACAGTCCTCATATTGTACACTCTGGTATTCGTGATTATGAGAGTCATACCGGGCGATCCTGTACAGGCAGCACTGGGAACCAGGTATATACCGCCTGAGCAGCTGGAGCTCCTTAGAGAAAGGCATGGCCTCAACGACCCCTTATACGTCCAGTACTTCAAGTACCTTGCCGGGGTTGTTAGGTTCGACTTTGGCGAGAGTCTCGTGATAGAGGGTAGGAGGATTGCAGATGATATAAAGGAAAGGTTCCCCGCCACTCTGGAGTTGACTATTGCTAGTTTTATAGTCAGTGTAGGGATAGGCCTGGCTACAGGTATACTGGCAGCCGTAAAGAGGGGTTCTAAGCTAGATACAACTATGAGGGTATATAGTATAGTGGCTTACACTCTCTTTATACCATGGCTAGGAAGCATGCTGATCATGGTCTTCTCCCTGTGGCTTGGCCTCCTACCAACCCATGGCAGATTAGACCCTAGGATAAGCCTAGACCACAAGACCGGGCTATATGTTCTGGACTCGATACTAGCCCAGAACTGGGTTGCACTGAAGGATGCACTAGCCCATCTTATTCTACCTTCGCTAACACTAGGTATAGTGCTGAGTGGAGCCTATACTAGGCTTGTTAGAGCTAATCTGAGCGACGCACTTGTATCCGACTTCGTTAGGGCCTATAGGGCGAGGGGCGTCAGTGAGAGGCGTATACTCCTGCATGCCCTAAGGAACTCACTGATACCTGTTGTAACCATGATGGGCCTCCAGATGGCGATCCTGCTGGGGGGAGCCGTATTGACGGAGACAACATTCAGCTGGCCCGGCATGGGGAGCTACCTGCTAGAGAAGGTTGAGGCTAGGGATTATACTGCAGTTCAGGGTGTCGTGGTATTCTTCTCCTTCATGGTTGGCCTCATCAGCCTAGTGGTGGACGCAATCTACGCCCTAATCGACCCCAGGATCAGGTATTAGGGGTGAGATGTTGAGGCTATCCAGAGTGATGGACCCTATCGTCTCCCTGTTCAGGGAGAGATATGAGGGTAAGTGGATGATACTAACAGGGCTAGTCATAGTACTGTTCTTCACGGCCCTGGCAATACTCGCACCCTACATAGCACCATACGATCCCACCCAGCTATCGGTCCCCCTCGAGAAGGCGCTGGAGCCCCAGCCACCCAGCTGGGACCATCCTATGGGGACGAATAAGATCGGGTATGACATGTTCTCCAGGATACTCTACGGAAGCAGGGTTGTGCTGTACGTAGTCATAACTGCCAGCCTATTCTCGCTGGCAATAGGAGTACCATTAGGCCTTATATCAGGCTACTACTCGGGCAAGGTAGATAGGGTATTAAGCATCATAATGGATAGCATATACTCCTTCCCAGGCATAATACTGGCCATAGCCATAGCCAGCGTGCTAGGCCCAAGCCCAACCAACGCTGCGATAGCCCTAGCCGTGGTATACGTTCCCACCTACTACAGGATGGTTAGGGGCCAGACCCTGAAGCTCACCCAAAGCGTCTTCGTAGAAGCACTCAGGAGCCTAGGCTACCCCACAAGGGTTATACTGCTCCGCCATATACTACCAAACACCGCCCCCGTCATACTAGTAGTATTCGGGCTCGGAGCAGCGGATGCAATACTAACGGAGGCCGGGCTAAGCTTCTTCGGCCTAACAGTCACCGCCCCCAACCCAGACTGGGGCTACGACCTCTACAACGGTCTAGACGACTTTAGGAACGGGTACTGGTGGACCATATTCTTCCCCGGCCTAGCCATAATGCTCCTAGCCCTGGGCTTCGCCCTGATAGGGGAAGGCCTCTCAGAGAGACTCGCGCTGAGGCTGGAGAGGGAGTAGCCATGACACTACTGAGGATCGAGGACCTTAACATAGACTACGTGACCCTCAGAGGCAGGCTGAGAGCGGTAAAGAGCGCCAGCCTAACCCTGGGAGGGGGAGAGTGGCTATCCATAGTTGGGGAGTCTGGGAGCGGCAAGTCCACGCTAGCCATGTCGATCCCGGGCCTCCTACTCCCGCCTGGCAGAATAACTTCGGGCAGGATCATATTCCGGGGTAAGGACCTTACCAGTATGAGTGGAGAGGAGCTGAGGAGGATAAGGGGGAGCGAGATCGGCGTGGTGTTCCAGGACCCCCTAACCAGCCTCGACCCCCTGAGGACTATAGGGGACCAGATGGCCGAGGCAATAATGGAGCACAGGTCGGCAAGTAGCAAAAGAGAGGCTCTCGAGATGGCCTCAGCCGCCCTAGAGTCAGTGGGGATACCCGGGGACAGAGTAAAGTATTACCCACACCAGCTCAGCGGGGGGCAGAGGCAGAGGGTCATGATCGCTATGGCTGTGATGCTCAAGCCCAAGCTACTCATAGCAGATGAACCTACGACTGCCCTAGATGTTATAGTGCAGGCCAACATTATGAGGCTCCTAAAGAGCCTGCAGCAGAGGATGGGCATGAGCGTCATGTTAATAACACACGATATAGCATTAGCGGCGGAGGTAAGTGACAGGATAGCGGTAATGTACGCTGCAGAGATAGTTGAGGAGGGCCCAATAGACCAGGTTATAGAAAACCCTCTCCACCCCTACACGGAGGCCCTCATAAAGAGCACCCCAGACCTCTGGAGGGAGAAGACCCTGTACACGATACCAGGGAACCCGCCAGACCTCAGGAGCCCGCCTAGGGGGTGCAGGTTCCACCCGAGGTGCCACAAGGCCTTCGAGCCCTGCAAGGCCAAGGAGCCCAGGCCAACCAGGTTGAGGGGTAGGACAGTGGCCTGCCACCTATACGGGTGATCACCAGTGGCCCTGCTAGAGGTTGAGGATCTTAAGAAGTACTTCATACAGGGAGACCTGGTAGACAGGTTGCTGCGCAGAGTGAGGACTGTAAAAGCGGTAGACGGGGTCACCTTCAAGCTCGGCAAGGGAGAAACGCTGGCCCTAGTGGGCGAGTCTGGGAGTGGAAAAACTACCACCGGGAAGCTGGTGCTTAGGCTACTAGAACCCACAGGTGGCAGAATAGTATTTGACGGAGTAGACATAACTAGGATGAAGGAGGGAGAGCTAAGGAAGCTAAGGCCGAGGATGCAGATGATCTACCAAGATCCCTATGCCAGTCTCAACCCCAGGATGGAGGTTGGCAGGGCCATAGCAGAACCCCTTGTAGTACATGGCAGAGCGTCTTGGAGCGAGGCCAGGAGAGAGGCGCTGGAGATGCTGGAGAGGGTAGGCCTAACCCCGGCCAA
Source organism: Desulfurococcales archaeon (assembly GCA_015523445.1). Classification (GTDB taxonomy): domain Archaea; phylum Thermoproteota; class Thermoprotei_A; order Sulfolobales; family Acidilobaceae; genus S012-22. The sequence goes on from WAKG01000059.1 coordinate 19,239, forward strand.
GGACTTCTACAGGAGAAGGCCGATTCAGCTGAGCGGGGGGCAGAGGCAGAGGGTAGTCATAGCTAGGGCAATGATACTAAAGCCCAACCTACTTGTAGCAGATGAGCCGGTGTCCATGATAGACGTTTCAATGAGAACCTCAATCCTAAAGCTACTACTAGACTTCAAGAAGGAGTATAACATGAGTATGATAATGATAACCCACGACCTAGCAGTTGCACGGCTAGTAGCCGAGAGAGTCGCCGTAATGTATCTGGGCAAGATCGTCGAGATGGGGCCCACAGAGGATATACTACACAACCCAAGCCACCCCTACACAGAGGCCCTGATCGCCGCAGCCCCAACAATAGTCCCTAGGGCCAGGAAGCCAAGGCTCAGGATCAAGGGGGAGATAGCTGATCCCAGCAGGATACCCAGCGGGTGCAGGTTCCACCCAAGATGCCCCTATTCCGACAGCTCCAAATGCATCGAGAAGGAGCCCCAGCTGAGGGGTGACTCCAGGATAGTTGCCTGCCACTACCCCCTAACCAGGTAGGTAATCCTCCTAGCCAGTCTGCAAGAATGACTAAAGGGACACATTCCACAATCCCCGCATCCCTGGGGAGCCACCTTAACTATGCCCCTAGATGCAAGGTAAGAGACCAGCATCCTCGCCCTCACCATGCTAATCCCCATAGCCCTAGCTGCCTCCTCCAAGCTGGACCCAGACTGGAGGAGCTGTGCCAGCATCCTCGCCTCCCTACTCATAGCCACCTCGACCCCACCTCCAAAATCATATAGGTGAGGTACATGAGCGTGACGGCAACGACTAGAGAGTAGGCTATCAAGGATGCCAGTATTCTGGGCTTCCCAGACTCGCTATATACAGCCACTGCAGTCGCTATGCAGGGTGTGTAGAACATGAAGAATACCAGTATGGAGTATGCCTGGGCTGGGGTGAGGCCTAGCATTGTAACTGCCTCCCTAGGATCAGGGCTGCCATAGGCTACCCCGATCGTCTCTACTATAACCTCCTTCACAAGTGACCCGGCTATCCCGGCTAGACCTAGTATCTGGGACTGTTCCTCCCCCACCCCTAGGGGCTTGAATATAGCCCCTAGAATCGATCCTATCGTGTGGCCCATGCTGGAGCCTCCTCCGGGTGCTTGGAGTAGTAGCCATATAATCACTGCTGCCAGGGTTATGGGCCCAGCCATTCTTCTTATGAAGTGTGCTAGCGAGGACCTTACACTCCACCACACAACCCTTATACTCGGCTTATGCATGAGTGGGAGATCCATTATCAGGTATGGCCTGCCCGGGTCCTGGCCTCCGTATATGCGGTGGGCTGCCTTGGCCGTGAGGAGTGCTACTAGCGCCGATAGAGTGTATATGCTAACTGCTACAACTGCCTGCATTAGAGGGCCTCTGAAGAATGCGGATACGAAGGCTAGTAGTACTATTAGCCTCGCACTACAGATCACAAAGGGTATTGAGAATATAACCTTCATTCTTTCACCCGCAGGGAGCAGGCGGGACGTCATTATAGCTGGCACGTTGCACCCTAGGCCCAGCAGGTATGGGTAGATGCTCCTACCAGACACGTCTAGCCTCTGGAGGAAGGGGTGTAGAGACACGGCTATCCTGGTCATCACACCCGAGTCTTCCAGTAGGGCTAGGAAGGCTGTGGCCACCGCTATTAGGGGTATGAAGGAGGCTACAACCCCAACTCCGCTTAACACACCCGAGACCAGGCCCCAGGCTAGTCCCTGATCTGGTATCATGGATATCAGCCAGTCGAAGACCATGCCGACGATTCCGGCTAGACTGTACTCCTCTATCAGTGTAGCGGCGTAGGACATACCCAGCGAGTATAGTACCATGTCTAGGGGGAATCCCAAGGATATGCTGAACACGGCGAAGAATGCGGCGAATAGTATTGCTACACTGGCTAGGGGCCCTAGCACTGGGTGGAGCATTATTCTGTCTATTCTAGCTCCTAGCTCGCCTGGAGCCCTCCTTACAACAAATCTTCTGGCTAGGGCTTCTGCGGCATCTAGTCTAGCCGATGCGGTAATGCCCTCGAGATCCACCCCTTGGGATGCCAGGGCCGACTTTATCCTATCAGCCTCTCTGACTATGTCATCCCCAATGCTCGAGGCTACACTCCTAGCTACCTGGTCTCCTGCTAGTAACTGTACTGCAAGCCACCTCTTGGATACGGGGCTTATCTTGTCCTCGTCAATTACTTGTTCTAGAATGTGTATGTACGGCTCTAGGGGGCCGTAACCAATCCTTAGCCGAGACCTCTGTGCCCGGTTACTGCTCACTGCTTCTCTAACTTTCTCCATACCCACACCTTCTAGTAGACTTACCCTGCTGATCCTAATCCCTAGCCTACTCGATAGCCCGTCCACGTCGATGTGTATACCAGCCCCATGGGAGAGTAGGGATTTCGTTACTAGGACCTCTACAGGGCCCTCGTAGGCCTCTAGTAACTGGGTTAGTAGGTATATACTGGCTTCTGGTTGTAGGCCGTCCATCACAAAAACTATTTTGCCTGGTTTTAGGCTGATTAAGGCATTTACAAGTATCTCCTCCTCTATTGAGCCTCCATCTATCGTGTAGACCCCGGGGGTGTCTATTATGCAGGTCTCCCCTAGCCTAGTATAGTGTAGATCAGCAGTGACCCCTGGCCAATTGGCTATCCTGCTCTTACCACCCGTAGCCTGGTTGAATAGAGTTGACTTCCCACTGTTGGGGGTGCCAACTAGTAGCACTATGTCGTTACACTCTCTAATCTCATCTTGCACGTGTACTGTTTTCGTGTGGGCGTGCCTCAATTCTGGGTCACTCCCCGCATCGTTAACATATATTTTACCATGTAGAATACCTCGTGGCAGAGTCTAATAAACACTGTTAAACCAACAATCCTTCCAGCTAAGAAACGTGTCCATACTAATCTACAACCTCTACCTCTATATTATCGGCTACATCACGCCCAATAGCAATCCTGGCACCCATAACTTCCACAATAACTGGACTCCATGCCACACTAGAACTCCTTACTACAAATAGAACCGAGCCTGGCATGATACCCCTACTCCTCAGCATGCTACCCACGCTGCCTTCAGGCACGCTCCTGACCCTAACCCTAGCACCCTCCGGAGCCCTGCTTAGAGATACCAAGCCGACGTACCCGCTATCCGGAAATAATCCCCCTAGAGCCATTAACCATTAGGTGCCCTTGTGGTATGTACGAGAGGAGAGTAGCGATAATTGAGGGGCTTAGGATAAGCTACATAACAGCAGGATCCAGCTATAATACAATCATATTCATACATGGCCTCGGGGGTAGAGCTGAGGCCTGGTTATACCAGGTAAAGACGCTCTCAACAATGCTTAGGACAATAGCCATAGACCTCAGGGGCTTTGGCATGTCTGAGAGGCCTCCTACAACACCGGGCACCATAGACTTCGCTAGGGACATACTAGGCGTCATGGACTGGGAGGGAGTTGATGCTGCGGTGATAACAGGATCCAGTATGGGAGGCATGGTAGCTTTAAGACTGTATGAGATAGCAGAGGACAGGATTAGAGCCCTAGCCCTATCTAACACTAGCCCCAGGATAAAGATAAACTTAACACTACTACGCAAAGCCCTGCTAGAGGAAGACCGAGATGCCCAGGCCAGAATAGTCAGGAGGCTAGGATCAAGGAGACTAGCAGGGCTTCTCTCAGGAAGCCCACATTACATACTAAGGGTCGCAGATAAGGTACAGGCCGAGGATCTAACTCACATCCCAGCTAGGATAACCAAGCCCACCCTTCTAATCGGAGGAGAACTGGACCCGATTACACCCCCGCACGAACTAGCCAATCTACATAGGACGATACAGAGCTCTACTTTAAAGATAATATCCGGTGCAGGCCACCTAGCACACATACAAAAACCAAGAGAGTACACGAACCTCTTAATTGAATTCATATCGAAATTTACATGATACAAGGGCCGTCAAAGCCAGGGGACTCGTCACCACTCCGACGATGCGGGCGACACCCAACGGCAGATCATCCGGCCCATTAAATTATCCCAAAAGACAAGCCCATAATATCCCTTCACCTTAACTCTAGGGGCATGTACTGTTGCCAACGCCCTGAATCTATGTAGCAATCCTCTACCTCATTAGAAATATTTAGATATTCTAATTGTAGAGGATTACCTAGGTTTAGGTTATCGTTAGTGACATTGCCTAGTAAGATATAAAAATGTTAAGGAAGTGATGTAGCGAAGCCCCCAAGTGGTGCGGGGGGTGGGATTTGAACCCACGCAGGCCTACGCCATCGGGTCCTGAGCCCGACCCCTTTGACCAGGCTCGGGCACCCCCGCCCTTCTCCTTGATCCCTGTTTGAGGCTGTGTATTGCTTAGTGGGTTTATTAATTCTATGGGGCTCAGGCTATTCCTGCAAGTCTATGGGTGTTGCCTGCTCTGCTTTAAACCCAACTTTTGCGTGTGATCCATCGCAATAGGGCTTGTTATTTGAGGAGCCGCATCTGCATAGCGCCGCCACGACCTTGCCATCAACCTCCACCAGATATGGACCATTCTCCTTGGCTATAATTCTTACCCTACGCATGATATAACACCTGTCTCTCCTGTAAATTAGCTATCTTCCTTTTATTCGCAACTATATATCACGTTCGCCGTATAACCCTTTTTAACCGTGTCCTGGTATCAGGGGGCTCCTGGTGTCTAGGGGTTGCGGTGACTGATGGATGGGCGTGATTGATATCCTTGCTGCTATAGCTGATAGGTTTCCAACAATAAAGAAGCCTGCGCCGAAGCCTACACTGTACCAGAGAATCGCGTGGACCGGCATTATACTAGTGCTATACCTAATCATGTCAAATATCCCTCTCTACGGCATCCCGGAGCAGGATTTAACTTCTGAGCTCACACTACAACAGATCATATTCGCATCTAGTGCTGGAACGCTAATGGAGCTAGGTATTGGGCCTATAGTCACTGCTGGCCTTATACTCCAGGTCTTGGTAGGTGCTAAGATACTCAACATGGACCTCACAAACCCCGACGACAGGAGGAGATTCACCGCTGCACAAAAGAGCCTAGCTGTCCTCTTCGGAATATTCCAAGCCGCCATGTTCGTCCTAGGAAATAGATATTGGGCTGGGACAGGAATTACTCCAACTATTTTAGACAAGATCCTAGTTATGGCGCAGCTTAGCCTTGCAGCCTTTCTAGTTATAATGATGGATGAGATGCTCCAGAAGGGATGGGGTATAGGTAGCGCTATAAGCCTCTTCATCCTAGCTGGGGTTGCACAGAGCGTAATGTGGAGCCTACTGGGATTTGTGCCTGGAGTCGCCGCCAACTATGGCCTCATCCCCGCCCTGATTAGTGATGCCAACATATTCCTAATAGCCAGGCCCAACGGGTTCCCCGACATAACAGGCCTATTTGCCACACTCTTCATTATACTCCTACTGGTGTATGCCCAGGCTATGAGGGTAGAGATACCCGTAACTTCCCAGAGGCTCAGGGGGATAAGGTCAAAGGTACCCCTACAGTTCATCTACGTAACCAACATACCAATACTCCTCGTCGGCATATTCGTGGCAGACCTACAGCTACTCCAGGGCATAATAGCCGACTTCGCCGGTACAGATAGCAGGATCTACCAGACATACTCGAATATAGTCTACTACGTATCCCCGCCCCGAGGAGTCGTTATAGCACTCCAAGACCCGGTGAGGACCGTTATATACGCCATATCCTGGACAATAATGTCTGTCATATTCGGGTACCTCTGGGTCGAGATAGCCGGGCTTAACCCGAGGGATCAGGCAGACAAACTCATAAAGAGCGGCCTGGAGGTCCCTGGGATGAGGAGGAATCCTAGGATACTCGAGAATATACTGGGCAGGTACATATACCCACTAACACTCCTAAGCAGCCTAATAGTAGCAGCCATAACAATAGTTGCAGACATATTTGGAGCTTATGGAACTGGTACCGGGATCCTGCTCGCTGTCGGAATTATAAATCAGTATTACACCATGATAAGCTATGAGAGGGCGCTTGAGACCTACCCGCTACTCAGGAGGCTACTAGGTGAGGGATGATGAGGCACCCCTTCAGGGTTGTGATCGTAACCGGTGTCCCCGGAGTCGGCAAGACCACAGTACTCTCCAAGCTAGAGGAGATAGCTGAAAAGGAGGGCATTAGGGTTAAGATAGTGAACTACGGGTCATACATGCTGGAGACCGCCCTAAGAGAGGGGCTGGTAGAGAATAGGGACCAGCTCCGCCACCTACCCCTGAGGAGGCAGCTAGAGCTCCAGAGGCTGGCCGCCCAGAAGATAATAGAAGACGCTGCAAACGAGCTTAGCGGAGATGATGTGCTTATTATCGATACCCATGCACTGGTTAGGACTTCAGCAGGATACTGGCCTGGCCTCCCGAGGCATGTGCTCGACGAGTTGAAGCCCGATATGATAGCATTGATTGAGGCCAAGCCAGATGTCATAGTGGAGAGGCAGGCTAGGGATAGGGGTAGGTATAGAGCCGACATAGGCGGGGTTAAAGGTGTAACCAGGCTTATGGAGAATGCTAGGACCGCCAGCCTGGCTAGTGCAGTCCACTATGCATCCACCGTGGTGTTCGTGGAGAATAGGGAAGGCGCCCCAGATGAGGCTGCCGCAGAGCTGCTCAGCTACATCAAGAACCTCTAGCATGGCCTGGGGGCCTGCCATGGACCTACTCCCACTATTTCCACCACTCCTAGCAGTCTCCTCAGCTATCCTAGCCATAATGGTGTATAGGCGCATAGTTCCCTACGACGCCATTAAGACAGCGATCGACATCATAACCGAGTATAGGGTTCTGGAGCGTGGGGCCAAGGGTAAGAGGGCCCAGAAGAAGCTGAAGACCATGGAGCCCGAATACAGGAAGGCTAGGAGGCTCATATTCAGGAGCACAATGGTCAAGTTCCTGGTTCTAACCAGCTTCTATATAGCTGGTGGACTAGCCGCGGTGATCGTGTACCCCCTGATCCAGTCACCCTACTCACTGCCCCTAGTAACCACCGAGATCGATGGGATCACGGTTGTACCCACCTTCATGCTATACTTCCTAGCCTTCATATATGCAAGCCTAGTCTACAGGAAGCACCTCTTGTAGCAGCCTTACCCTTATAATCTATCCAGGCAACATGCCGCCTCTACGGCGGGGCCAGGCGGGGTGTACACACATGGTTAGGCCTGCTCTGAGGAGTAGGAGCCTGAGGAGGATCCAGAGGAGGACCCCTGGCGGGAGGACTACCACTAGGTACGAGCGGAGGAAGCCGGGCCCGGCTAGATGCGCTAGGTGCGGTAGGCCACTAGGTGGCGTGCCCAGGGCTAGGCCTAGCACGCTAAGGGGTATGAGCAAGACTAGTAAGAGGCCCGAAAGGCCGTACGGCGGGGTGCTCTGTCCATCATGCCTAGCGGAGGCATTGAGGGAGTCAATAATAAGGGGCTTGTGATAGTCATATCCGGCTCCCCAGGCTCCGGGAAGTCCACGATAGCTAGGAAACTAGCAAGAGAGCTAGGGCTCCGCTACCTCTCAACTGGCTCCATATTCAGGGAGATTGCTAAGAGGAGGGGTGTCTCGCTAGTCGAGCTTGGTAGAATGGCGGAGTCTGACCCCAGTATAGACCTTATGATTGATCGGAGGACTGTCGAGGAGGCCAGGAGGGGTGGGGTCGTGATCGATAGCCACCTTGCCGCATGGCTTATACATGATATAGCTGATTACCTAGTCTACACTAAGGCTCCTCTCATGGTTAGGGCTAGGAGGGTTGCTGAGAGGGATGGTATGAGTATAGCCGAGGCTCTAGAGGAGATTGTAGCTAGAGAATATAGCCAGTGGAGGAGGTTTAAGAGGTACTACGGAATAGACGTCAGGTACCTAGGCATATTTGATATAATCATAGACACGCACACATACGGTAGAGATGAGGCCTACAAGACTGCTATAGAGGGCCTTAGGCTGGCTGTGAGCAAGGATTTAATATAGCCACCCTCACAGGTGGAGGAAGGGGTTTGAAGGATGGCAGCGATCGAGGTCGGGCGGATCTGCGTCAAGGTCTATGGTAGGGAGGCTGGTAGGAAGTGTGTAATAGTTGATATAATAGATGAGAACTTCGTGTTGATAACGGGGCCCAAGAGCCTCACCGGGGTCAGGAGGAGGAGGGCTAACATAGACCACATAGAGCCACTAGACAAAAAGGTGGATATAGAGAAGGGTGCCAACGATGATAAGGTTCTAGAGGCGATAAAGAAGGCTGGCCTCGAGGACTTTATGAGGGAGCAGGTGAAGCCTGCACCCACGATATAGCTTCGCATACCCAGGCCCCATACTTAATCCTTCCCCCGATACAGATGGGCTGGGTGGAGGGGAGCATGTAGTGTCTGACCCCACAGGCTCGGGCAGAAGGTTCCTCGAGGAGATCGACAAGTTCTGCGGTACTAAGAGGGCTTGGCACGTCAAGTATGAAGAGCCCACAGACCCCAGGTATGGATGGCTTCCAACGGAGAGGCCTATAGAGAAGCACATAGAGTATGGAGTGATAAACCTAGACAAGCCGCCAGGGCCTACCAGCCATGAAGTGGTGGCTTGGATAAAGAAGATGTTCAACCTAGAGCGGGCAGGACACGGGGGCACCCTAGGGCCCCTAGGCCAATGAGAAGGCCAGGGGCGGGGATATCCCAAGGTAACAGGTGTCCTGCCCGTAGCACTAGCCAGGATGACCAGGATCGTGGGCACCGTGATACACTCCAGCAAGGAGTACGTATGCGTGATGCAGCTTCACAAGCCGGTCAGCGAGGATAAGCTTAGAGAGGTAGTCTCCATGTTCATAGGCACAATATACCAGAAGCCTCCGGTTAGGAGCAGCGTCAGGAGGAGCCTAAGGAAGAAGAAGATAAACAAGATAGAGCTACTCGAGTACACGGGCAAGTACGCATTGATGGTCGTAGACTGCGAAGCCGGGACCTATATGAGGAAGCTGTGCTGGGATATAGGACTCATACTAGGTGTGGGGGCCCACATGAGAGAGCTGAGGAGGACTAGGACCGGCCCGTTCAGCGAGGATAGAGGGCTGGTTAGGCTCCAGGACCTTGCAGAGGCGCTGTATAGGTGGAGGGAGGAAGGTAAGGAGGACCTGCTACGTAGATATATACTGCCTGGTGAGTACACGGTCTGCGGTATCCCTAAGGTGGTGCTCAGGGATACGGCGGTGGAGAGCATAGTTCACGGCGCGACCCTTGCAGTCCCAGGTATAGCAATGATCCAGGAAGGGATAAAGAAGGGGGACCTCGTTGCCATGCACACACTTAAGGGGGAGCTGATAGGCCTAGCCAAGGCTATCATGACCACACAGGAGGTTCTAGAGTCTAGTAGAGGGGAGGCATTCAAGCCTGAGAGGGTAATCATGGAGCCAGGCCTATACCCTAGAGCGTGGAAGAAGAGATCCAGTGGCTAGAACCATTCCCATACCTTGACCCTAAGGTCCCTACCCTGGTAGACTAGGCCCTCACCCTTCTCCACCCTACCTATAATCCTGCAGGGAATCCCCAACCTGCTGCACGAGCCTAGAAGGCAACTGGCCCTGCGCCTTGGCAAGGTCACAATGAGGTTATAGTCCTCCCAGCTGTTATAGGCATCTCCTGGCTCCTTACCCAAGCCCCTAAGCACCCTTAGCACTCTAGGATCAACAAGTGGATCCTCCAAGAGCATTCTGACTCCGCTAGACTCTGCAATCACCCTCAGAGTGTAGCCAAGGCCATCGCTATTATCAGAGGAGGCAGTAGCCCCGCATGATGATATGCTAGGACCTACAACCAGCGGCGGCCTCGGCCTTCTTAGCAGGGCAATTAGGTCCTCGCTCAGCTCCTCCACCCTAAGAGTTCCCTCCATAGCTAGTTTGGCTAGAAGGCCATAACCAGCATAGCCTACCTGAACCACTAGGTCGCCAGGCCTAGCGCCACTCCGGGGTATAGGCTTGGAGGATACCCCGATCACACCGACATCTATCCACGAGTCGCACCTGCACCTGTTGGTGTCAGACTTGAGGACCTCAGCCCCGATCCACCTGGCAGCCTCACCGACTCCCCGGGCCGCCTCTAGCGCCTCCTCTAGGCTGGGAACTCCTATACTATAGATAATCCCTAGCGGCCTTCCTCCACTGGCAGCCACGTCGCTGGCTGACGCGATCACCGCCCTCCATGCCCAGTCCTCTATGCTAGCCCATGGCGGCTTACTAGATGACATAGAGTAGCCATCCATATTTACTAATAGCCCGCCCTGTAAGGGGCATGCATCGTAGTCAAGACACCTAGTAGAGCCCGTGGCTTCAGCTAGTAGCTTGTGAATCTCCTCCTGCCTCATTCTACCTCTTCCCGGCCTCCTCGAGTAGCCGTCTTAGCCTCATTGGCTCCGGCCTGAATATCTCCTTTGGCATCTCCTCAGGCTCTCTCTTTATTATGGGTTTGAACTCCATCTTACCTATGATATCCCTCTCTACGTCTACGCCTGGAGCCACTTCTTCTAGCTTTAAGCCGTTACTCTCCATCCTGAACACTGCCCTCTCCGTGATCACTAGGACCTCTCTCCCCGCATCCACCATCCTCTTACAAGGACAGAAGACTTTGTAGACCCGTTCTACGAACTTTGAGACGTCTCCATCTTTAATAATATAAAGCTTTCCATCCACGATCCTTATGTCTCTTTTGCCTGCAGTAAAGCCTCCTGCATAGTATATTCTGGGTGCACCTGATATTATCACGGGGAAGCCTCCAGGACCCGGTAGCCTGCCTGGGAGCATGCTTGGATTAACGTTACCCTCCTTATCTATCTGCAGGAACCCCAGGCTGGCCGCATCTATCACGCCACCCTCATATATAGCGAACTGGTCTGGCATCTGGATTATGGCGTATGGCCCTATAGCAGCACCGAAGTCTGGACCAGTTAGCGGTACTCCTCCCCAAGGCCCAGACTCTATTGTTGTAGCTATAACCTCCTCCACCTTCTCCTCGACAGCTACCTGCATAACATGACTAGGTATACCCACACCCAGGTTCACTATTATCTGTCTACCCTCATCCACAGCCAGTTTCACTAGCTCTAGCAAAACCCTCCTTGCTATAACCTTCCTTATGCTGAGCTGCATCCTACCAACTAGGTCCTCGCTTATGGGTGGTATTATTCTCCCCGCTATCCGGGGATCGTAATTTATTGAAGCCGTCTGCCAGTGTTTATCTGGAGAAGCCACGACGACGTAATCCACTAGAGGCCCAGGGACCGCTACCTCCTTCGGGTTAAGGCTACCATACCTGGCAACTCTGAGGACCTGTGCCACCACTAAACCCTTCTTGGGATAGGCCTTAGTTGCCTGAGCTATGTTGAGCACAGTACCATATATAGCCTCATCCTCCATTGTTAAGTTTCCTAGCTCGTCTGCAGTCGATCCCCTTATTAGCGCTACGTCTGGCTGGGGCGCCGTGTAGAGCAGGTACTCCTCTCCATCTATAGTTATGAGTTGCACTCTAGCCCTGCCACTTTTCCTAGCCCTCTCGTTTAGGTACCCTCCATCCATGCGCGGATCGAAAAACGTGCCTAGCCCAACCCTTGTCAGGACCCCGGGCCTCCCGCTACCTACCTCCCTAAACCAGTAAGCCATAACACCTATAGACCAAGTGTAAGCCTCGATCCTGTCCTCCAACACCATCTTCTGGAGCCACTTGGACCAGCCAAGATACGGCATAAGAACCCCTTCTATAAACTCGTCATCCCCCTCCTTGTAGAGTTCCTCGAAGACCCTATCCAAGGCTCTACCCGGCGCTCCAGGGAAGGTGTCGCTTATCAGGAACAGATACCGGGGATGACCAGTCTCCTTATAGATCCTGTATAGCTCCTCTAAGAGGAGCTCTGGTGTCGTGGACATGTTAAACCCGGATACAGCTATCACCGAGCCATCTCTGATCCCTGAGAGGGCCTGGCGGGCGCTTGCAACTTTTCCTAGCCCCATAAGTCTAAGAGAGTTCAACCTATCACACCACTAATCCATCATCATGATGCAAGGGTATTAAGATAAATCCAGCAATAGTAGGGATCAAATTGGGGCTTAACGGGTATGAAGCTAAATGGGAGGCTTCCGAAAGGCGGAGGCCCTAATGTTAAGAGGCTGATTGGAGCCAGTATTGCAAGTATAGGGTTTATACTGAGCCCTGTATCATGGTGGAATGATGCCCTAGTTAATATACCCCTAGCCCTAGGTATGGCTAAAACAGTGTCTCACCTAACAGGTTTGGATGTTGGTCTCCTGTTTGCCATGTTCTACTGGGCCACCAATATAGCTGGTATCATATTGATGATTGCAGGTTCCAGCTATAGCCTAGGCAGGTCCTCACCGAGAAGAAACCTCATTATAGGGGTCCTAGCCAGCATCGTTTACACCATGGCAGTGCTAGTAATCCTAGGGTAGTTACCGAGTCATACAGTCCCCCCTACCTTAGCCTTCTAGCCGAGTCTAATACTTAGCCCTGGGAGGGTGAATAGGGTATGGCCAGGGAGGACCTATACCAGGTTCTCGACAGCTTCAAGCAGCTGGGGATCGTTCCAGAGGCGGATCTGGGCTACTATCTTCTACTAGTAGGATTCGCAATGTTCGCCATAATAGGGGTGCTAGGGCTGACCTACTTCGCTGCTAAAGCGGTTAGAGGATTATGGGATATGACTCCGGGCGGCCTACTCAAGGCTATGCTGGCCATGTCAGGTATATTCATATTTGTTGGGCTGCTTCTTCCATAGCGCGCTCCTCTAACTTTCTCTTTAGCATTTTTAGCCTGACGAAGTCTTCCCTCATACGCTCCTCTAGCACTGCCTTGATGAACTTTATAGCCCTGGCATAGCTAGGCAGTATCACGTAGTCCATCGCATTGATTAGTCTCTGCGTCTCCTTTAGCTCCTCTATTAGCCTTCTTAGCATCTCTTCGTACTCAGCCATCTTCAGTATGCTGGGTAGGAGCCTCCTCATGAGTATCCAGCTGTTGACAAGGTGTGGGCTAACTGCTGGGGGCGGCATGAGGGGGGGTAGTGTGTCTTCTTTGATGGTGAATGTAGGCGTCTTAACTGCGAAGAGGACCCTTGTACCTGCCTCGACTGTTAGAGTTTGGGGTACAGCCTCGCTGTAGGCCGAGGCCCTCTCGACACCCTCCTCTGCTAGGCCCAGGTAGTATTCGGTGAAGATCTCATTTATCGCCTCGAAGACCTCTCTCTGGTACCTGTTATACTCTTCTGCAGCACTCTTTATATAGTGTAGGAGCACCTCCCTCTTCTCCTCCATAACCCCCCTTATCTTCCTCAGCATCTTCTCCTCTCTACGCAGCCGTATCAGGTTTATCTTCGTCGGCAGCACCTTCCTTGGGTCTACGGCCAACCGCTACACCAGGAGGCTTGGGGTGTTAAGAGGGATAAATTAATGTCGCATAATAACGGCCTGGTGGAGCTGGATGGTTAAGATACTTATCGCCGTATCCGGCATAGGGCTGGGCCATGTAGCTAGGGCCCGGGTACTTGCTAAGGCCCTAGCAAGTATGGGTGCAAACGTTGAATTACTAGGCCCACCACCCATCGGATCCTATCTTAGGAGCTACTCAATGGAGCCACACCCAGTGTCGGATATGCTGGAGCCATACTCGCCCATTGTGGACAGGTTCTACTCCTCAACCCGATCAGGCAGGATAGGGCTTAAGATGGAGCTGGAGGAGGCTAAGGTGGCCCGCAAGAACGCTGAAATTATAGAAGGCCATATTAAGCTTGACTCATACGATGTAGTGGTTTCCGACGAGTCATGGGAGCTCATGTATATGGGGCTAGACAGGGTTAGTAGCCCCAAGGTCCTCGTAACAGACTTCATCTCATATCCATACAGGAGAGGCTTGATAGCAGCTATAGCATTTAACAGGTTCATGTCATCTAGACTGTCCCAGTTCGATATACTCGCATTTACCGGCTTCCCCCAAAAGATCTGCGCAGCCCGCTGGCCCCCACTGGTAGGTAGGCGCCTATCCGAGGCTATATACCGTGTAGAGGTTATAGGACTAATACCACCTGCTCTCGAAGACGAAATTCTTACCCCTAAGCAGGCCCTAGATGAGCTGGGACTCGATGAACCACCAATACTGGCATTACCCGGCGGGACTAAGGCAGGACATGATATAATACATAGGGCTGCAGCCTCCCTTGCCAGAGATGGCTTTAAAGTAGTGACTACCCTCCCTGATCCCCCTTCAGGCGCATATAGAGTGCCTGGGGAGAAGCAGTACCGTATCCCTCTAATGATGAGGGGTTTCTCATCAGCCGTTACCCTAGGAGGGCTAAGTAGCCTGGCTAGTGTGGCTTCCCTAGGAATCCCAGCCCTAGCTATACCTCTTCCCGGTCACTTCGAGCAGGAAGAGAATGTAATCTTAGCCTCCAGGCACTACAGGTGGATCCGGGCTATTCCTGCATCTAAGGCAGTATACGCCTCCAGCCTTCTCAAGGACGTCAAGAAGCCTAGTGGGGGCGACTCGAGCATCTTCACCTCACCCTATAAACTTGCAAGACTTATACTGCATCTTGCCAGAGGCTACTAGAGGCGGATGATGGGAGAGCGGGATTTCCGACTGTGTGGATGGGGATGGTCTCAAGCCCTGACGCATTAGCCCCTAGGGTATTTAACCTGGAGTCTACATCGGCCTGGACGCTGGCTTGTACTAATTAAAATATCCCGGATCCACACCGAGGCTACATGGAATACCGGGGGCCTTATAGGCTTGAAAGGTGGTTGCTTATGAGTGGCGGTGTTCCCAGCAAGTTTGACGTAGTGGTGGTCGGCGCTGGGCCTGCTGGCTCGGCGGCTGCTTATGTGCTAGCAAGGGCCGGATTTAAGGTCCTTATGCTTGAGAGGGGTAGAGGTGCTGGCTCTAAGGAGCTTTTCGGTGGCAAGGTGTATGCCCCCCCATTAAGGGATATTTGGCCTGAGCTAGATAAGGAGGCCCCAATACATAGATGGGTGACTAGGGAGAGGATTAGTTTTGTGAGGGGTGAGAGGGTAGCTACTATCGAGTACAGCCTTGGTAGGAGGGTTGGGTTCACCACGTTTCTACCTGAGTTGGCTAAGTGGATGGCTAAGAAGGCCACCGAGGCTGGCGCTCTACTAGTTGATGAGATAAGGGTTGACGAGATCGTTGCTAAAGACGGCAAGGTTGTGGGGGTGAGGAGTGGCCCCGACTTTATAGAGGCTGATGTGGTTGTAGACGCCGAAGGCGTGAACAGGCTCCTCCTCGAGAGGCTAGGACTCGTGGATAGGCTAAGCCCGGAGTACGTTGCACTGGGAGTGAAGGAGGTTCTCAACGTGGGGAGGGGGACGATAGAGGAGCGCTTTGGGCTGCCAAAAGGAGAGGGTATGGCTTGGATGGTTGCAGGCGATATAACAGCTGGCATACCAGGTGGTGGATTCATATATACAATGAAGGAGGCAGTAAGCATAGGACTGGTCCTCCATATAGGGAAGGCTACTGAGAAGGCCGAGGCGGGTAAGATAAATAAGCACGTCTCCATGCTCCTAGAAGAGTTCAGGCTCCACCCCTACTTCAAGCAGTACTGGAAGGACGCCGACATCATGGAGTACGGAGCCCACATGACAATAGAGGGGGGCCTGAGGATGGTCCCTAAGAGGCTATACGCGCCAGGCCTAGTAATAGTTGGAGACGCTGCAGGCCTACTGCTAAACACAGGGTATACTGTGAGGGGAGTTGACTTCGCCGCTACCAGCGGTAGGATAGCCGCTGAAGCTATCATAGAGGCATTCAACCGTGGAGGACCTACAGGAGAGAACCTGAAGATCTACGAGGACAGGCTCAAGGAGAGTTTTGTATGGAGGGAGCTAGTTAGGCACCGCGGCATAGCCAAGGTTATGGAAGATGAATTCTACTTCACTAAGGCAGTAGGGGTATTAATTAGGATGCTGCAGAAGCTGTATGAAGCTGATTACGAGGAACCGACATTAATCGATGCACTCCTACAGTCACTAGCGGAGGAGGATATTACCCTGACAAGGCTGATTATGAAGATTGGATCGGTGGTGGGTAAGCTTTGAGCAAACAGGGTAACATCCTGGAGAAGCCCCTCAAGCTCGAGGACCTACTCCAGAGGGATATATGGGATGTGGACGAGGATCCACATATAGAGATCCCAATGGACGATCAGACCGGGATACCCAAGAAAGCACTAGTATACCTGTGCCCTGCGGGATGCTACACCATGATAGGAGACAAGGTCCTCTTCAGCTACGAGGGGTGCTTCGAGTGTGGCTTGTGTAGGGTTATAACGCCTGAGGATAAGATACGCTGGGAGTACCCTAAGAGCGGGAAGGGGATACAGTTTAGGTTCACCTAGGCGGGGTGTGACTCATGCGTATAGTAGTGGGGATCAAATGGGTCCCAAACACCCAGGCAGTCAGGTTCGACCCCAAGACTGGGACCCTCATAAGGACAGGGGTCCCAGCCATAGTGAACCCCCACGACCTCCCTGCCGCGGAGCTAGCCCTCAGGCTCAAGGACAGGTATGGCGGGGAGGTTATAGTAGTAACCATGGCTCCTCCTCCAGCTATGCAGGGGCTTGAGCACATACTCGGCATGGGAGCAGATAGGGCTGTACTCCTGACTGATAGGGCTTTCGCCGGGGCTGACACACTTGCCACTAGCTACGTTATAGCCAGGGGTATTAGGAAGATCGAGGAGGAGTGGGGCCCCGTTGATCTAGCGGTCTTCGGGCAGGAGACTATAGACTCTAGCACTGCTCATATAGGGGCTCAGGTTGCTAGCTGGCTAGGCTGGCCATACATATACTATGTGAAGAAGGCTTGGCTCCAGGATGGCAGGCTAAGGGTTGTTAGGCATCTAGAGAGTGCTGTAGAGGAGTTCGAGGTCTCAACTCCTGCAGTGGTTAGTGTTGCTATGAAGGCACTTAAGGCTAGGCCTGTCAGGCTGTCATACAAGCTGAGGGCTAAGCTGGAGAGCCCCATAACGGTGTGGACAAATAAGGACCTAGGCCTGGATCCTAGGTGCGTCGGCCTTAAGGGCTCCCCAACTATAGTATCCAAGGTTACATACCTGCCAGAGGTGCCTAGGAAGAAGATAGTGTACAAGCCTAGGGATCCAAGGGATGCGGCTAGGTGGATCCTAGCCCAGCTGTTTAGTGATGAGAAGACTAGGGAGGTTCTATATAAGGCTTTGTGGGGTGGTTAGTTATGGCTAGGATTGACTGTGGCAAGCTATGCCCCGAGTGGCCCTGCGAGCAGCCGGAGGAGTTTAAGCATGTATGGGTCATAGCAGAGGCTACTGAGGATGGTATTAGCGAGGCTAGCCTCCAGATGCTAACGCCTGCCCTCGAGATAGCTAGAAAGCTTGACAACAAAGTAGTTGGAATCCTGCTAGGCTACAACGTTTCTAGGCACGCAGATACCCTGATCAAACACGGCGCAGACGAGGTCATAGTAGTTGACGATATAATGCTGAGCGAGTACTACCCAGAAGTCTACGGGCAGGTTATCGTAGATCTTGCTAAGAAGTACAAGCCAGAGGTAATACTACTAGCAGCCACTATGAGGGGCAGAGAGATGGGGCCCTACATAGCCAACACTCTCCGGGCAGGGATCACTGCTGACTGCACAGACTTCGACGTGGACGAGAAGACGAGGGACGTGCTCCTCATAAGGCCACCCTTTGCAGCTATAATGCTAGCCTACATAAAGACCCCCTTCAGGAGGCCTCAGATAGGCACTGCTAGGCCCAACGTTTTCCCCGTTCCCCCGGCTGACGAGTCTAGGAAGGGAGAGATCAAATTCGAGAAACCCAGTATACTAACCGCTAGGGCCAAGCTAGTCTTTAGGAAGATCCTGAAAAGGGAAGAGATACCGATCGAGAAGGCGGAGATCATAGTCTCTGGCGGCAAAGGCCTTGGAGGCCCTGAAGGCTTCAAGCTACTAGAGGAGCTGGCCAGCATACTAGGAGGAGTTGTAGCAGGCTCTAGGAAGGCGGTTGACGCTGGATGGATAAGCCACGAGAGGCAGGTAGGCCAGACAGGGAAAAGCGTGAAGCCAATACTATATATAGCAGTGGGCATCAGCGGCGCCGCCCAGCACATGATAGGAGTTAGAGAGGCTACCAGGATAGTTGCTATAAACATAGATCCAGAGGCCCCTATATTTAACCAAGCAGACTATGGGGTAGTAGGGGACTACAAGGAGATTGTTGATGCACTTATAGAGGAGCTAAGGAGGCTTAGAGACGCTGGCCCCCAAGCGGTTGAGGAGCTTATAAGAGAATATGCCCAGCAAGCCCAGGCAGCAGGGCAGGGATGAAGCCGGGCAGACTACTATGGCCGCTGGGAGCCAGTCTTGTAGCGGCTGGTCTCCCAATACTTTCTTCAGGCGTAATATCAGCTACATTATATGGTGAGGCATGGCCAGGCTGGTCTCTCACCCTGCTAGGCACCACCTATCTACTAGCTGGCTTGCTACTCTATAAGAAATACTACTCCCGGCTGCACCTCTGGGAGGCTGTCACAGCTACCACCCTAATATGGATAATAACCCCTATCCTAGGGGCCGCCCCATTCTATATGCTACTCCATATACCCCTGCTAGACTCTCTCTTCGAGAGCGTAAGTGCCTGGACCACGACAGGGCTTACAATATTCACGGGTGAACCCAGCAGCTCTGGAGGGGTCTATGTCCCCAGTGTTGAAGAGCTTCCAGAGGCCTTCAAGTGGCTCAGAACACTGACCCAGTGGGAGGGTGGGCTTGGGATCGTGGTCTTCACTATAGCAGTCCTAGCCCCACCGGGCATCTCCGTTGCAGTACTATACCTTGCCGAGGGCAGGTTTGAAAGGCTCGAGGCTAGCCTTAAGAGGAGTGCTATGATTATGGGAGAAATCTACGTACTCATAACGCTGGCTGGGATAGCGTTGTTCACAGCCGCTGGTATGCCTCTAGAGGATGCTGTACACCACTCCATGACCGGTGTTGCTACAGCAGGTTTCTCCACTCACAGTGATAGCTTGGGCTTCTACCACACCACCCCAGTATTGATGGCAGGTATGATGGTTGTCATGCTAGGTGCAATCAGCTTCAGCGACCACTACAACCTGCTTAGGCTAAAGCTGTCCAGCCTCAGGGAGAGTGTCGAGCTTAAGGCTCAGATGCTGCTGCTAGTAGCATCAGTCTTGGCAGGCCTAGCCCTATGGGAGAGGGATCCCCGGCTAAACGTGTCAATGCAGCCGATAGACGTGGTTTTCAACATAGTTTCAACCAGCGCTACTGCAGGCTTCCAGTCATCCAGCCTATCAGAGTCTGGGCCAGGGTACAAGCTTCTCCTGGCAGTGCTAGCCCTTATAGGGGGGAGTGCGTTCTCCACTGCAGGAGGCATTAAGGTCCTCAGGATCCTAGTAGCCATGAAGAGCATTATGATAGAGGCGTCCAAGACCATGTATCCGCCTGGATATATGCCTAACAAGAGGCTAGGGAAGTACATAGTCGGTGAAGACCTAGCACTCAGGACACTAGCGGTCATCGCCGCTATACTAGCCACATACACTATCCTAGTCATAACCCTACTGATAGCTGTCCCACGCATCCGGCTCGAGGACGCTATGCTAGAAGTAGCAAGCGCAATGGGTAACGTGGGGATCAGCAGTGGCATAACAAGTGCCGCTGCGAGTCCACAGGTTAAAGCAATACTGATAGTGGCGATGAGCCTAGGCAGGCTAGAGGTAATAGCATACCTGATAGCAATCAAATCCCTAGCAAAGCTATGACCCAAACGGGGTAACCCTTAAAAGAGCAGCCCACAGATACACCCTCTAATCCGGAGTGGGCCGGTAGCTCAGCCTGGAAGAGCGCTCGGCTTGCACCCGAGAGGCCCCGGGTTCAAATCCCGGCCGGTCCACCAACCCCCATACACTTCCAATTAGTATCATAACATCATAACTCCAGACCATAGATCCCACACGCTAACACTCCCAGCCACCAATTTAGCCTTCTCAAGACAGAAAGCGTGTACTGTCCCCCACATTTTATCCCCCTGCAAGGAGTGGTATGGTATTACCCTGGGGGCCCGCGAGTGGCGGCTAATGATGGAGAGGTCTACAAACTACTTACCCCCTATGTTGCCGAATGGTTTAGATCCAGGTATGGAGAATTCACGGAGCCACAGCGCTGGGCTATCCCCTATGTTAAGCGCGGGTTTAACGTGCTCGTATCCTCACCCACTGGCACTGGTAAGACTCTAGCTGCATTTCTCGGCATTATAGATGAGTTGTTTAGAATATGGAGCGAGAATGGGATTGAAGATGCTATCTATGCTGTATATGTGAGCCCGCTCCGGGCCCTCAATAACGATATGAGGAGGAATCTGCTAGAGCCCCTGAATGAGATACGTATGCTAATGGAGAATAAGGGACTTGAACCTCCAGAGATCAGGGTAGGCGTGAGGACCAGCGATACACCCCAATCTGAGAAGCAGAAGATGCTGAGGAAGCCTCCCCATATTTTGATCACAACTCCAGAGAGCCTGGCCATAAGCCTAGTGGCCCCTAAGTTCAGGGAGAGGCTAGCCACAACCAGGTGGATTGTCCTAGATGAAATACACGAGGTAGCCCAGAGCAAGAGAGGCGCCCATCTATCTCTCAGCGTCGAGAGGCTTGACCACCTTGTCTCATCTCGAGGCGGCAGGCTTGTTAGGATTGGCATGTCAGCAACGATATCGCCTTTGGACATTGTGGCTAGGTTCCTTGGAGGCTATGATGATAGTGGAAGACCGCGCCCAGTTAAGATTGTTGATGCTAGGTTCTCTAAGCCCATAGATATACGTGTGATCTCGCCCGAGGTAGACCTTATACATGACCCTGCAGATACAGTAAACGAGGCTATATATAGGAAACTAGTCCAGTTAATCAAGAACCATAAGACCACTCTCATATTCACAAACACTAGGAGTGCAACTGAGAGAGTAGTATACAAACTGAAGAAACTGCTCAAGGAGGAGCTTGGATGGAGCGAGGACCTTATCGAAGCCCACCACTCTAGCCTCTCCCGTCACCTAAGGCTAGATGTTGAGGAGCGGCTGAAAAAGGGTGAGCTCAGAGTTGTGGTATCCAGCACAAGCCTAGAGCTCGGCATAGACATAGGCTATATAGATCTAGTAGTACTGCTATCTAGCCCTAAGAGCGTTAGCAGGCTCCTACAGAGGATCGGAAGGGCTGGCCACCACATAAGGCAAGTCAGCAAGGGCAGAGTTGTGGTAGTTGATAGGGACGACCTTGTAGAGTGCAGTGTTCTAGTGAAGAGCGCTAACGAGAGATTCATAGACTCGGTACGCATACCCATGAACCCTCTAGACGTGTTGGCCCAGCACTTGGTTGGGATGGCTGTCGAGGATAAGTGGAGGATCGAGGATGCATACAACCTCGTCAGGAGATCCTACAACTTCCACACGCTTAGCAGGGACGACTTCATCCGGGTCCTCCGCTACCTGGCAGGCAGAGATGGGCTTGAGGATGAAAAGGTCTACGCCAAGATCTGGCTAGACGAGGAGGAGGGAGTGTTCGGCCGTAAGAGGAGCGCCAGGATGATATACCAGCTGAATACCGGAACCATACCAGACGAGTCCAAGATAGAGGTATACACGGTCAAGGGTAAATACGTGGGGAACCTTGAGGAAGAGTTTGCCGAGATACTTGCCCCAGGCGACATATTCGTGTTAGGCGGCAGGACCTACAGGTTCATCAGATCATCAGGCATGAAGGTAATCGTTGAGAGTGCAGAGGGTGCGAGGCCCACTGTACCCAGCTGGTTCAGCGAGATGCTACCCCTAAGCTTCGACAGCGCCCTCAGAGTTGGCGCCTTCAGGAGGAGGATAGCATCTCTCCTAGCAGAGGGTAGGAGCGGCGAGGTGGATAAAATGCTTATTGAGGAGTACAGTCTGGAGCCTCATTCGGCTGATGCCATAAAGACGTATATATGGGAACAGCTTGCCTACACCGGGGTTGTCCCCGGGAATGACCTGGTACTAGTGGAATACTTCAGGTTTGAGGATAGCTGGGCCATAGTATTCCACACTCTATACGGCAGGAGGGTCAATGACGCGCTATCCCGCGGTATGGCCAGCATACTTGCCAGAATAACCTCAGCCCCCGTAAGGCTAAGCGTTTCAGACAACGGATTCATGCTTATCACAGACACACAGCCCAGCAGGAGTATAATAGAGGAGCTTGTAGAGGAAGCAGATCCAGAAAGGTTCAGGGTGATCCTAGAGCAGGCACTATCTAGGACAGAGCTTGTAAAGCGTAGGTTCAGACATGTAGCACAGAGGAGCTTTATGATACTCAGGCGATATAGGGGTAGAGAGAGGAGCCCGGAGAGGATGCAGATAAGTGCTGAAAGACTTCTAGACGTCCTCATGCACCTAGACCCTGAGCATCCTGTGGTCAGAGAAACTTTCAGGGAGATCCTAGAGGATTACATGGATGTGGAGAGGGCGACCTGGGTTCTAGAGGGTATCAGAAGTAACAGGATCAAGCTAGTTATAAGAGGGCCTCTGCCGTACCCCTCCCCTATGGCCCACCACCTTGTGGTTAAGGGATACAGCGACGTAGTGCTCATGGAGGACAGGCGCCGTCTCCTAGCCATACTTCATGACCGTATAATGGAGATACTGTCTAGTATGCAGGAGGCTATCTAAGCGCTGTTATGAACCGTAGTATATCGGTTCTCGTCACTATACCTATAGGCCTTCCCTGACTATTTATCACTAATAGCCTGCCTATGCCATGGAAACTCATTATCCTAATAGCCTCCAATATTGTATCCCCCTCTGATATCACAACTACATTCCTCCTCATATACCTAGTTACTGGGGCATCAAGGTCCTCACTGTTAGCCACAACCATTGCTATATCTGTCGTTGTTATGAACCCTATCACATCACCCTTCTCCGACATTATAGGAGCGCCTCTGATGCCGTGGTTGTATAGGATCTTAGCCGCCTCTCTCAGAGTGCTAGACTCGCTTATGGTGACTAGATTTCTCCTAGTTATCTCCCCCACCCTTACATCAGGTAGTATAACCATCCTATTGATGGATACTAGGACCTCCTCGGCGTGGAGGTCTGCCCTCTCTATGGTCCCCTCGATAACTATCCTCCTGTCAGGGCTGCTCTCTATCTTAACCCTGTCACCCCGCTTAATCTCGCCGAGGTTACCAGCTACCCTGACAACTGCCTTGGCAGGTTCAGGAGCGAATAGTCCTATGATCTCTAGGTTGACTACGCTTAGCTTAACCTCCCTGTCACCCCGTGGCACAATCATGACACCATGTCCTGCTAGGTGGAAGGTTGTGGCAGCCCCTAGGACCTCGTATGCCTTCAGGCTAGGGACGTACCCACCAGCTGGCCCTGTCCTGCTCTCTACCAGGCCCATATTCTTTAACACCATAATTATGTTCCTAACGGTTCCCTCATCTTTACCTAGAACCCTAGCAACTTCCTTACTCTTTATCATCCTCTTATGCTGCTCATACAGCCTAGTAAGAGTCTCCAACACCTCCCTCTGAACCATTGTTAGAGGCCTTGCCAATCTACCTCTTCACCTTCCCCTAATCCCCGAGGGCCCATACTAATCACATTAAAACAATGATAAATACGGGTTTAAATATGTTAATCAACAACAATTATATGAATCCACACAGTTCCACTAACCCCTTCCCTGGCCCTTCCTCTGCCTACTCCCGTGGGACAACACCATATTAATAATCCTCTTTGGAACCCGGAACACTTCCGAGGCTATCTTCTCGATATACCTATCATCAGGTATAACCCCCTTCTCTATCCCAGTCTCGAGCGCAAGAGCCTGCTTGAGGGCCTCCTTAGATATCCTATCCCTAACCTCTCCCGATGCTATGGCCTCTGCTACCCTGAATGCTATGTAGAATCTAGCATACTTCACGGCCAACCTCTCCTTCTCGGGGAGAGCCTTCGACACAGCCCTTATCAGATTTATGAGAGCCCTATGATCTGAAAAGCCGAAATATGCCTCAGTCATCTTGACTCTAAGCATTCTAGCCAAGGTGTTATCGTCTAGTGAGCCTAGTAACAGGCTGATCTTGTCCCTAGCCTTACCCGGCTCCTCCGTTAGGAGGATTCTCACTGCCTCATCATACCTTATTATATCTGGGAATAGGAAATCGAATAGCTCTGGATACTGTTGGTCTAAGCCCATACCGTGCTTACCAACTACATATAGGCTTATAAGCTCCTTCTCGAATATGTCCTCTGGCATACTAGCGCCTCTAAGGGGACTCAGCCTCTCCCTCCTATACGCATCCTTTAGCATCTCTATGACCCTGTCCCTCGTCACACCGGATCCAGAGTCCCACATTCCAACAATCTCGTTCCAGAGATCCACAAGTACTGATAGCCTCCGCTTAACGTCTATGGCCTCCCTCATCCCAAAGGCACACCCTTAACTCGGTTCCTCAAGCGCGTACACCAGGGATTAGCCACCTCTAGAGGGTTAGTATTTAGGCTAGGTGATAAGCATTATAGTGGCATGGGGAGGTGCCTCCTCTTGACCGTGGATGAGTGGCCCCTACTCAAATCCAGGCCCAAGAGAGGGCTATATCCGGATAAATGTGAGAGTATTGTTGAGGCTTGCGTTGGAGAACTGCTACGGATCGATGAACTGCCTATGAATTGTGTGGTGCTGGTGAGGTATTGTGGTAGCTAGTAGGGCTGAGGGCTACATATATAGTAGGGGGTTCCTCGGTGACTGGCTACTTTCTACAATGATCATAGTAGCCTTAATGATCATTGTATCGGCAGCTTACCCTATTATTGCGGAGTCTAGTATAGGCAAGACTATAAGGGAGCAGCTAGATCAGCTACTGGAAGGTGCTGACGAGACACCGCTAGATCCGATCTCACTGATGAGTGTAATCATTTTAAATAATATACGTGTGGCCATAATTATAGTTCTAACATCCCCAACACTAGCACTACCTCTAGTGATCGAGGCCTTCCAAGGCGCCGCTATAGGCTACATGATCTCTGCCACACTATATGGCGACTATTTAACAGCAAGCGCCGGAATACCTATTATCCCTCTAGTGATCCATTATGGGCTAGTGCCACATGGAGCTGTAGAGATACCAGCCATATCGCTACTTGTGGCACCCATATTAGGCGTGAGGAGGTATGGATTCAAGAAGGCTATAGTATATTCGATATCAATGCTACCTCTAACCATAGTCATGCTCATAGTGGCAGGCGTCGTAGAGTCAACCGTTACAATTGTACTAATTCTACTGATAAGCATAATAGTAGCGTTCAAACTATTAGTATAGTAGGGGGACTGGATGGGAGCCAGGATCCACTATCCAGACCTGCTGGACTCTATAAGAGTAACAGTTGAGAACTTAGAGAAATTCCTGTCTCACCTCGAGGGAGAGGCCATCGGAGGCAGGGAATCACTATCCATTACACTTGGTAACTACCTCCGCGACGCTACATCAAAGGAGCCTAACCCCACTATAATATCCAATCTAGGTAGTGTGCTATCTACAATAGTTCGTAGGATGAGGATAAGCGACACAGCTACCATATCTATTTTGAGGAAAACCCTATCATCATTCATAGAGAGGTATGTGACCGAGTCCCTCTCTGGCCTCACCAAGTCATGCACAACTGCACTTTCAGATGCAACCTCAATACTCTTAATACCGCCTGGCAGGCTAGCTGAAGAGTGCGTGCGTGTCTGGGCTAGTAGTGAGAATGCGCGGGAAGTATACGTTCTGAGCCACTCCATGCTCCAGGGCATTTCAAGGCGTATAGGAGGCCTAAGGACCACCCCGCTACCCATATCTAGCCTATCTATGGTTGAGGGTCGTGTAGACACCGTGGTTACCGAGGTTGAGAGTATAGTTCATAATAGCGTGGCAGTTCCACCAGCCGGATCTGGGGCTATATCATACGCAAAACACGTCAATAACGCTACAGTTGTAGGTGTTACGCTTAGCATAGCTGTCAAGATAACGGGTAGGCCGGGCGAGACTGCCTACTTGAGGAGGATTGTTGAGGTTCCCCAGGCATGGGGAGAATTTATAAGTGTTGGGGCTCAGGACGTGGCTAGCCTGAAGCTCTTCAATAAACTAGTTATGGGGCAACACGTTATAGAGGGTCCGACTCATAGACTCTCTCTTATGGCTAAACGTATAGCGACGTCGGTGGTGAAGGACCTCACCACAGTCATACAGTCAGCCGTTGTGGTGGACCAGAGTGCTAAGGGCTAGCGCTCCCTTACTATTATTATCCCTACTACTCCTACCCCTAGCATACGCTAAGCCAGAAGTTGTAGTGTATTCTGAACCGCCTATTCAGGGTCTTACAGTGGATAGCATAGAATCTATAGAGTATAGGGGCCGCTACTATCCAAAGCTGTCCATACGCCTACCTAGTAATGATGGATGCCCTAATGTATATATAGTAGAGGTGTGGAAGGACCAGTTAAACATAACTAGACTAGCCCTAGCATCCGGGTCTATAAACATAGATTATGATAGCTGTACTCTTGACGTTGATGGATACAGACTTAAGGGTATAATGTACTTGGATGGACCTTCTATAACGATCATCGTTAACATAGACGGGATCACTACTAACATAGTCATCAAGACCCGGGAAACCGTGGTTCCCGTGAGAGGCAATCACACCAACACAGATCCCAGAGCAGACACGGCAGATAGCATGCCCGTGTCCAGGAGTAGCCTGCCTACAGAGACTATTAACAATACATTTAGTAGCCTCGAAATATTAGTAGGTATAACCCTTGTAGCGTTACTTGCTGTATCGGTGGTGTATGAGTATGCCCTTGGAAGAGGCGGTAGAGTCGCTGAAATCTGGAAGGCCAGTGATGATCTACGACGACGACAATAGAGAGGCCGAAGTAGACCTAGTATACTATGCCCCCACAGTCACCAGCGACTCCATATACACCCTGAGAACCCTAGCTGGCGGCTTGATATGCTTCGCCACAGACTCCAGCATAACAAGGAGCCTAGGTCTACCATGGGGTGACGAGCTTATCAGCATGCACCCCAGTCTCAAACCCCTAGCATCCAGAAGGCTAGGCTACGGCGATAGGCCAGCCTTCACGATCTGGGTGAACCACGTATCAGTCAAGACAGGCATACGCGACCATGACAGGAGCATCACGATCAGGAAGCTGGATGAGGTAGTAGGTCTAGTATTAGATGGTAGAGTAGAGGAGGCTAGGAGAGTATTCTACACCGAGTTCCAGGCTCCAGGCCACGTACCCATACTAGCGTCGAGGAGTTTAGATGAGAGGAGAGGCCACACAGAGCTATCCATAGCACTATCTAGGATAGCAGGTCTAAAGCCAAGCATGGTTATAGCCGAGATGCTGGACAGGGGCACGGCTCTCAGTGTTGACAAGGCGTCCAGGCTGGGCAGGGAAATGGGCTGGCCGCTAGTCAGGGGGTCTGAGATCATTGAGGCGTGTAGAGAAGTGTGTGGGGGTAGTTGACACTACCTTCGCTAGGATCGATATGGCGGGGCCAGCGATAGAGGAGCTGCAAAGACTACTACCCGGGTATAGAATCATAAGGTACACCGTGCCTGGCATCAAGGACCTGCCTGGGGCCGCCAAAAGGCTAGTAGACCAGCATAGGTGCGAGGGCATAATCACTCTAGGATGGGTTGGTAGGAGGGAGGCGGATAAGTATAGCTACTTGGCCATGAGCATCGGATTGATAATGGCAGAGCTCCTAACCGGGTCAGTGCTGATAGACGTGACAGTTCATGAGGATGAGGCTGATGATCCAGAGGAGCTCCGTAGAATAGCACTAGATAGGGCTAGGAAGCACGCTAGGAACCTGGCCCTCATGGTCAAGGAGGGGCCTACAGCCCTATCCCGCCATGCTGGCAGGGGGCTACGCCAGGGGTACCCGGATGTAGGCCCTCTCTAGCCTAGGGCTGCGGTACTATCCAGTGCCCTAAGTCCTCGTCATAATATGCTAAACCGCCCGACACTAACTTCTCAAACAATATCCTAGCCCTTTCCCCCAGTGCTGACTCCACCAGGATCGACGCCTCCCCGGGGTCCCTTACAGCAACCTCCTCCACAGCCCTAACGAAATCGTCCCAGAAGCCCCTGTCCACTGCAACTTTCTCACCGCCAGCCTCAAATACTATGGCCCCCTCCTTCTCTAACTTGGCGAATAGCCTATCAGGGGCCTTCATCCACTTAACATCCTCCCAGAAAAGGATCTTCTGCTGCCTTAACCTGTCTATAGCCCCTGTCCTCTGCTGCCTCTGAGCATACCTATGCTGCTCTACCCTTACAGGCTCCGCCCTAGCCTGCTCAGACTCTCCGCCCTCCAGTTTCTCTACGAGATCAGCCAGCCTCCTAGCCACCTCATCTATCTTGCCAGTGAACGGATTTACAATGTCGGAAACAACCCTCTCAACCCTCCTGGCAACTATATCGGCTATCCTCTTCTCATCCCCGCATCCACCCACCCTAGCCGCCTCGCCACGGGCCTCTCTAGCCAATAGATCCCTAGCATAGTCGGAAACCAGAGTATACCCCTCTCTCCTAGCCTTCTCCCTAAGCATAACATACGTGTCCCAGTCTAGCTCCACCTTAACCACAGCACTCTCCGGCAACACACATACACCACTAAGAATAACGTTTACACCCAATACTATAATACCCTACCAACCCACAGGAAATACAATATAAACCCCACCAACCCACGAGTCAAACCAGAAGAGCGGCCGTCGTCTAGCCTGGACTAGGACGCCGGCCTCCCAAGCCGGTGATCCCGGGTTCAAATCCCGGCGGCCGCACCACGGGGGCGGAGCCCCCGTCTCCCCGTTTCTTGGGTTGTGGACAGGTTCCTTCCAGGATCCACTCTAGTATTTTATTGACGTTTCGTGTGGTGAGGCGTATTCCACGGCTCTCGAAGAAGTCGTGTATAGTCACTAGAACCTCGACGTTCCCCGCGTACTTGTCTATTCTCATACCATCGTGGAACACTACCCGGCGTAGGTAGAACTTTCCGCCTTTCCCCTGAATATAGTAGTTCACACCCAACTCCGGTCTCCCAAGTAGGAACTCTCTTCTCCACACTATAACCCTGCACCCTATTAACTCATAATCGCCCCTTAAATAAGAGCGTGGAAATTCCACCAGTGCTCCAGGAGCCTGGGGTTGCTTGTCGGTGTATCCAGGCGTGGGTAAGACGTTTATCGTACTGTAGTAGGGCGGGTGTGATGTGCGAGCCCGTGGGCGACGGCCCACGCCGCATAGGCGCGATGCGAGCCGTTGACCCGCCCCAGTAAACTATAAGGATAGAGGTGGTTATAATGGTTTGGCGTAGGATGAGGGGTTACTATGGGGGCAGGGATGACGTCTCCTACACTATAACCATACCCGGGGAGATCTACCAGGCCATGGGGAGGCCCTAGGAGGTCCTGGTAACCTATA
>WAKG01000060.1 GCA_015523445.1 Desulfurococcales archaeon
ATATCATGGATGAAGAGGCTGGGCTATGAGGTCCTAGATCTTGGAATAGCTAGGGACACTATAGAGGACGTTGAGGACATGATTATCAGGGCAGTAGGGGAGGATGCAGACGTGATAGTTACTAGTGGAGGTACGTCGGCAGGCCTAGAGGACGTAGTCTATAGGGCCCTGGGTAGGAGGGGAGAGGTCATAATTCATGGGCTCAGGATAAAGCCGGGGAAGCCAACTATACTAGGCAGCGTGGGGGAGGATAGGCTATTCATAGGACTCCCCGGTAACCCAAGGTCAGCGGCTAACGTTTTCGAGAAGGTAGTGACAAGACTATTATCAACCCTAGGCCTACCGTCACCAGCATACTCCACGCAGGTAGTGGATGCCACTACAGTCGCGGCCATGCCAGCTGAGAAGGGGAGGCACACTATAGTGCCGGTCTCCCTAGCCATGGGAACCAACGGGTTTTTGGCCTTCCCAGTTGCCAAGGATAGTTACATGATAGCCAGCTACCCCAAGGCTGAGGGCGTGACAATCATACCAGCAGGGTCTCATACTCCTCCCAGGCCTGGTTCTAGAATACGTGTAGAGCTATCCAGAGAGCCAGTAGACAAGGTTATCTACCTAACAGACACAAGGCTCATAAGGCCCAGGGAGAGGCCGGGGACGAAGTTCCTATACTTCCCTACAGGGTCACCAAAGGATGTTATAGAGCTACTTCCCCCAGGCCAACTACTAGTCACTAGCCTAGCCCCGGGCGTTGAGGAAGTTGTTGAGGTGCTAGAGGAGGCTAGGAGGAGCATAGTGTTGGCATCGTACACGGCTTCATGCAGTAGGCTCGCAGTGTTCCTACCCTACTCGGCTAGTATAGACGTTGAAGGCGATCCAGTGAGAGTGCCAGCACCCAGGGCGGAGACGGCGATAATAATGTTGGAGCAGGGATATGTAGACTGCGCACTAGTACCCGGGGACTATACTGTGAACCTAGGGGGTCTTAAGCTGGAGGAGATGGGCGTAGAGAGAGTGGCCCTGGCCAAGGTAGGGTTGAAGTCTTAATTATAAGAAGGTTCTAGGCAACTATTATGGGGCCCGGCTGTGAAGAGGGTTTTAAGAGGTGACTATTTTGGATGAAGGGGAACCCACGCCTCGAGCCGGGCCCTGCATAGAGGAGGTTGTAGCAGTGGATGAGGCAGAGTTCAGGCTGCTCCACGAACTATTATCATCCACGGAGTACGATTACATAGACATATTGCTACACGAAGGAGATGGTATAGAGGTCTATCTAGAGGCCTTCGCTGGCCTAGACTGTATAAGGTTGATAAGCCTACATGCTAGGGGTTGCGGGCCAGCGGCTCTAGAGTACCTCAAGGCTGCTGCCGACTGGCCGGAGGTTTCCAGGGTGGTAATTGAGGGTGGCTGTATAGACTTGGAGATACCATCGGAGCCACCGTTCAGGGTAGCGAGGGCTCTGGATAAGCTAGGCGTGGAATCTCCTCTGGTACCTAGGGCATTCAGGGTTAAGAGGGTGTAGCGGCGTGGAGTCTCCTCTAAGATTTAGGGTATGCAAGTGGATAGATGATGAGGAGTTTAGGAGGCTAATGGAATTCTCCAGGTATTTAGGGCGTGGCGGAGGATGTTCACTGTTCGAGGTGGACCTGGCTAGGGCTAGGAGAGAGGGCTATACTATACTAGATATATACCGGATTGTCTCATCCCTGGACAATGTACCCAATGAGGACCTTGAAAGGATCAGGGTGGAGGCGGAGGAGGAGGTTAAGGCACTAGTATACCTAGGCTCCGATGGAATGCTAAGGATAAAGTCTAGGGTAATGCTGAAGCCAATACTCTCAGAGACGGGTATATACCTACCCTACGACAGGCAGGAGAAGGCGTATAAGGCTCCTGCCCACATGTACGCTGAGATCGTCAAACACCTAGCCAGGCAAGGGCTCAACGTGGTAGACAAGGTGGATCTGTTAGAGAAGAAGCTACCAAGGGAGGTGAGGTTTACAGGAGAGCTGAGGCCATACCAGGGAGAGGCGCTGGAGGCCTGGGAGCGGAATGGAAACCGGGGGGTTATAGCCCTCCCCACTGGCGCTGGGAAGACTGTAGTCGCCATAGCTGGCATGGCCAAGCTATCGGTATACACGTTGATAGTAGTGTTCACTAAGGAGCATGTGAAGCAGTGGATCGAGGCGATCAAGAGGTTCACAGATGCCGCAGGGCTGGTGGGGGCCTACTATGGAGAGGAGAAGAGGCTAGCCCCGATAACTGTGACGACGTACCAGACAGCATTCAGGAAAATAGGGGTCTTCGCCCCCATATTCTCAATGTTGATAGTGGACGAGGCCCATCACCTGCCAGCCGACAAGTTTAGGGTTATAGCATCCAGGATGCCCTCACCCTATAGAATGGGCCTCTCAGCCACTATAGAAAGGGAGGATGGGAAGCACGAAGAGATATTCCCCCTGGTGGGGGGAGTCGTATACCACATACCGCCGGGAGAACTGGCCAAGCAAGGATACCTAGCCCCATACGTCATTAGGAGGGAGAAGGTTAGCCTATCAGGCGAGGAGAAGAGAAAGTATGAGAAGCTAAGGGCAGAGTACAGGGCCCTAGCAGGTGGGCGCACCTTTCAAGAGCTAGTAGAGGCGGCCCGTAAGGGGGATCCAATAGCGATCCAAGCAATAAGGAAGCACCACGAGATGAGGAACATCATACAGATGAGTGAGGCCAAGATAAGGAAGGTAGAAGAGATCGTGAGGCGGGAGCTGGCTAAGGGATCAAAGATCATAGTATTCACCCAGTACAAGAAGCAAGCAGAGGAGATAGCCAAGAGGATAGGGGGCTTCCTACTCCATGGCGGCCTAGACCCTAGGGAGAGGACTAGGACGCTCGAGGCATTCAGGTCCTCCAGGAGTGGGGTTCTTGTTGTGACCACTGTGGGGGACGAAGGCCTTGATATACCTGATGCAAACGTTGGGATCCTAGTCTCGGGCACTAGCTCCTCTAGACAGTTCATCCAGAGGCTGGGCAGGCTGTTGAGGCCGGGAGAGGGTAAGAAGAGCGCGGTTCTATACGAGGTCATAGTTGAGGGTACGAGCGAGGAATACCAGAGTAGGAAAAGGAGGAGGATGCCACTATAGCACTTCTGATACCAGCTTGGGTATGTCGAAGGGCATCCTTGCAACCTTGATCCCGGCCCTGGCTAGGGCCTCCACCTTACCCTTGTACGTCCCTGAACCCATCATTATGATCGCGCCAGCATGACCCATCCTCTTGCCCTCGGGAGCAGTCCTGCCTGCTATGAATGCTACTATCGGCTTAGCGACTTCCCCCCTCTCAACCATGGCAGCCGCCCTCTCCTCCATGTCACCGCCGATCTCCCCTAATAGTACAATGGCCCTCGTCTGGGGGTCGGCTTCCAGCATCTTCAGAGCCTCAGTGAAGCTTGTCCCTATTACTGGGTCTCCCCCTATACCTATGACAGTGCTCTGCCCTATGCCGCTCTTGGTTAGGGCATAGGCTACCTCGTATGTCAGGGTTCCACTCCTCGACACTATGGCTACCTCACCCTCCTTGAATATGTGCCCAGGCATTATGCCGACCTTGGATTTACCCGGTGATATTACCCCAGGGCAGTTAGGCCCGATCAGCGTGACTCCCCTGCTCTTGGCATAGTTTATGAAGCGTAGGGACTCGTGGACTGGTATGCCCTCAGTTATAACCACCACTAGTCTCATGCCTGCATCTACTGCCTCATATACTGCGTCGGGGGCAAACCTGGCAGGGACAAATATTATGGAGGTGTTAGCCTCAGGATGGGCCTCCACGGCCTCCTCCATAGTATCGTACACCGGGACACCATGGACCTCCATGCCGCCCTTGCCCGGGGTTACCCCTGCCACAACCTTGGTTCCATACTCGAGCATTAGCTTGGTGTGGAATGAGCCCTCGCGGCCAGTTATGCCCTGGACGATTACCCTGGTATCCTCTCCGACCAACACGGCCATCGCCCACACCCCTACATCTGCATAACCTTCTTAACCGCCTCTATAGGGTCTGTGTATGCCTCGATCCCTGCCTCGCTTAGTATCTTCCTCCCCTCCTCCTCGTTTGTCCCTGCTAGCCTGACTACTATAGGCTTCCCTATCTCTCCTAGATCCCTCAGCGCCGCTACTATGCCCTTAGCCACCTCGTCTCCGCGAGTTATACCCCCGAAGATGTTTATGAAGATCTTCTCTGCCTTCGGGTATTCTAGCAGGAAGCCCACAGCCTTTTTTACCAGGTCGGCCCTAGCCCCGCCTCCTATGTCTAAAAAGTTAGCAGGCCTTCCACCATATTCTAGGACCTGTCTCTTATACACATCTGACGCTGC
>WAKG01000061.1 GCA_015523445.1 Desulfurococcales archaeon
CTGCCTTTGCTGCTGTATAGGGGTAGCGGAGGCTTATTATGAGCAGCCTCCTCCTGTCTGGGTTTGATGCGGAGGTGTAGTCTATGTTGCGGTAGTCTATCCCGCCTAGCTTGTCTAGTATGCTGTGGGCCCTGGCGTGGGTGTACTGGAGGTATGGGGCCGTGTTCTCCTTGAGGTCTAGGACCTTATCCACGTTGAATACTATAGGCTTGGAAGCACTGGTCTGCACCATGGCGAACCTGACTGCGCCTACCGCTATCTTCTCGGAAGTCTCCTCCACCCATCCCGGGTCTGCTCCTGGGTTCCTTTTCTCCACCTCGACTCGGGCCCTTTGCTTGGCCTCGTCTAGGACCTCGTCTAGGGTAACATACTCCCCCCTCCTCCCGCTCATAGCCCTGCCGGGCAGCCTGACTATCTCGTAGTCGTAGTGGATCATATTTAGGGCCTCCCTGGTGTAGCCTAGGCCCAGGAGGGCTAGCCTTATCTGCAGCTGCGGGAGCCTCTGATCTGCCCCGATCACGTTAACAACCCTATCCGCCCCGGCCTCCCTGAACTTGTAGAGGCTGTAAGCTATGTCCCTGGTCGTGTAGAGTGTGGTACCATCACTCCTAACCAGTACTAGCGGGGGGATCTCGAAGCCTCGGGGTAGCTTGAAGGCAGCCCTATACTCTGGGTTAGGCTTTACAAGCTCCTCCACGATCCTGGGTATGTCCAGGGCGCTGGTCCCCTTATAGATTATATGGTAGGGGCTCCTCCTAGCCTCCTCTATGATCCTGGCGACGAGCCCGCTCCATACAAGGCCGCTCTCCCAGTCCCAGGCATCGAAGGCTACTCCCATCCTGGATAGCGTCTTCCTGAAGCCGTCTAGGGCGGTGCTTGCAACCTCCCTGACGAGGCTCCTCTCCGGCTCCAGGCCCTCCTCGTACCTCCTCATAATCGAGGATACCTCCGCCTCTGGATCGGCCAGAGAGCCCACGCCAGACACTATAGCCTCGTACAGGTCCTGAGGCCAGCCCTCCTTCAGCCTGGCGAGGGCGGATAAGAGCTTATCCATCTCCCTAACTAGCCCAGGCCTCTCCCCCTCCTCGGCCTCCTCTAGCCTAGACTTGAGGGCAACCACATCCAGTGCCGTGTGGGTTACCGCGTAAACCCATCCAACTACGTGGTCAGGCTTCCTTCCCACCCTGGCAGCGACATCCCTGGGCCTGGAGGAGAGTAGCTTGAAGCCTAGGGCAGCTACAGCGGCCTGCCTCCCGACGTCGTCTACGTAAAACCTCCTGTTGACCCTGTGCCCCCTAGCCTCTAGGAGCCTGGCCAGTGTGTCTCCAAGGCTGGTGTTCCTAGCGTGGCCCATGTGTAGGGGGTGCACTGGGTTTGCACTGGTGTGCTCGACCACTATGGTGCGGGGCTCCTTGACTTTTAACGGTTCTGGCATCCACCCGTTTATCATTAGGCCGAACACGTACCTGGCTAGGGCCGTCTCCTCGAACCTTATGTTTAGGAATCCCCCGGTGACCTCTATGTCTATGAACCTGATCCCCTTCTCCCATATCCTCCCCCTGAATGCCTCCACTATTGCCTGCTGGTTTGCTGGGCTCCTCCTGAGGAATCTTAGGAGTGGGAATGAGAGGTCCCCGTACTCCTCCCTTGGTGGTGGCTGTATCAGCCTGAAGGCCTCCTCCACGCCTAGGTTGAAGACCTCGCTGAAGTACTCTGCGCCCTCGCTGATCACCAGGCTTACCGGATCCATCCTATCCACGTCCAGGCCCCTCTCCACAACCCCCCGGGATGGTGGTAGGGTCTTAACCTCTTCGAGGAGCCGTGGACCAGTTATACTTCCTGATGAAGTCGCCTAGGCCTATCATCTCGATCGCCTTCTCCACGTAGCTGGAGTAGCGGGGGTCACCCTTGCTCGCCCTGGTCTTCCTCCTCCTTATAACTGCCCTGAACACCATATTGCCCTCGTGGTCATACACCTCTATGTAGCCCCCGATCCTCCCCCTTAACCCCCTGACTAGCCTAACATATACTGCAACGTCCCCCGGCTCCAGGTCTATGTGGGCCGTCCAGGAGGATCCCCTGCTATACGTCCCCCTAACCCTATCCTCACCGGTTAGGATCCTCTCAACCCTACCATTACCCCTGAAAACTATGACTAGCCTCCTCTCAGCGTGTACCCCGCTCCTGCTCTTTGTAGCCTCTACCCTGAAGCTTAGCCTGGCCAATATGTGGGGCACCAATGGTAGGATGTCTGGGTTGGGGGTAAATATGGGGTTAAAAATTGCGTGGGCTTGATGGGCCCCCACCGGCTTACTGGGCCTGTGCCTGGGCCTCCTGGAATAGTAGCCTCCTGTTCTTTATGCTCCTGTTGAGCAGGTCTGCGTGCTCGAGGGTTACCTGGTACTCCCTTATCTTCTCCAGGGCGTAGCTGCCGTCCTCGTTTATGGCTATCCTGTTTATGTAGACCTTGCCCTCGTCGAAGCCGACGGTGTAGACGTAGACGTTCCTGGTCCTCAGGTACTCCCTGACCTCTGGGTTCTGTAGCGCCTCGTCTAGGCCCTTGGCTGCGAAGATCCTTACGTGGACCACCACGTCTCCTGGCACCCTCTTGGATGCCATCTCCCGGAGGAGAGCTACGAAG
Organism: Desulfurococcales archaeon; assembly: GCA_015523445.1. Classification (GTDB taxonomy): domain Archaea; phylum Thermoproteota; class Thermoprotei_A; order Sulfolobales; family Acidilobaceae; genus S012-22. The sequence goes on from WAKG01000061.1 coordinate 2,642, forward strand.
CTCCTCCTAACCTCCTCGATAGGTGTCTCGCCGCCGAACTGGAGTAGGGTCACCTGGGGGGCGAACCTGGCTAGCCTCTCAGCAACCTCGGCCTCGTTGGCCCCGGTCTCTACCATGAAGTGGTAGGTGACTCCGCTGCCTGCCTCTATGAACGTGGCCTCGGTGGCGGCGGCGATGCTGCTGCATATTATGTTCTTTGGAGCCACTACTGCCAGCTTGTTGACTCCCAGGTCGGCTAGGGCCTTGCCGACTAGCCTGCCGGTGAGGGCCCTTAGGTATATCTCCTCCTCGAAGGTTGTTAGGGGCATCCCTCTCCACCTCCCCTCATTTTCACCGTTAACTATATGTAGAAG
>WAKG01000062.1 GCA_015523445.1 Desulfurococcales archaeon
CCTAGTGAAGACGACCTTCCTCAGGCCGGGTACGCTCTTATAGTCTGGAACTGCTCTTTCTATGAGGAACCTCTCGTAGTCGTCGGCCACATTCCGCCTTGTGACATCATGCCAAATCCGGACAAAACCACCTCCGGACAAAACCACCCAACGCAAAACACCCCGACTTGGATACTTGCAGGGTTACAGTATTTATCTCCATAGCTACCGGGGAATACTAGATTATCTTGATGCGATCCTCTCTAGGGGGAAGGACTGTTAGCCAGGGAACTCGTTTGAAATCCTCGTCAAAGGTTAGGATTCTATTTATACCATAATGCTTGCAGGCAAGTGCTATTATGGCGTCGCTGGGCAGTAGCCTATAGTTGAGTAGCGCTTCGTAGAGTTCCTTCTCGGTGTAGATGCTTTGGACTAGTCTTATGTCTAGCCTTTTGATTAGCTCTCTGACAGCGTATATCACCTCCTTGTAAGCTTCCTTGACGCCGTGCCGGTGCTCCAGGTGGTGGAGGGTTGACGTGTAGACTAACTCGTTGTGCACAATCGTGTCTATTACGTACTCTCCTGGGTTGTCTTCGAGTAATGCTAGTACTTCCTCTGTGAGGTTAGTCTTGTGGAGTATGTGATAGGGAATATTTGTATCCAGGAGGATCACTGTGCCTGAGCCTCCTCAAGGTACCTTTCAAACTCCTCTTCGCTGGACTCTCCTAGTATACCGACAAGATCCTTTAGCCTCTCCCGAACACTTTTCTCGATCTTTATTCTAACCTCCTCGCCCTCCCTTAGATCTACTGGCTCCAACGGCCTAAGCACTCCCTTCTCATACTTTACCCTGACTACTTTTGACGACTGTGTCCCCCTCCTTACATGTAGATGATGAGGCCTCTAAGGTTTTTCCTTCCTCGTACTCGTGTTTGAGTGAATGTTGCATTCCGCCATGGATCTTTGCAACATTGGTTTTTATAGGCGGGTCTCCAGAGTCGGGGTTCACGAGCACCTATACGCTGGTAGCTGGCGTGCTGATCTTACTCGCAACCCTAAGGCGGGCAAGGCACCGAGCAGGATAAGGGTCTAGACTGGTTCCTCTTCAACCTGCCATGGTGTTATCACGTCATCCGGGGGAGCCCCTCTGACACTTCTAACAGCTATATAGACCCTCTCAACCTCCACGCCACGTGGTAGCACCAGCCCCGCCTTCCTCAACACTCTCCTCCTTATCCTCTCCACCTCCAGGGGGGTTACGTCGCTCCATTTTGCCTCAGCCACTATAGCCCTCTCCCTAGCCTCGTCTAGGAGGACCACATCTATCTCCTCTCCATGCCTTATGGCTGGCCCCACAAGCCTGTAGCCCCTGGGTGCATACAGCCTATACAGGTACTCCCCCACCAGCTGCTCCCACGCGCTAGCGGTATGGCTATCCAGCATCTCGAGTACCCTTTCCTCCGCCTCCCGGTGGAGGCCTATCTCTAGGAGTGAGAGTATCGGCTCCACCAGGCTGTACCAGGTCCTGAGGATCGGGTCCTTGACCCTGTAGAAGCCCCGTCTAGCATGGAGGGGCCTCATCCTCTCAATGAATCCCAGGGCTTCTAGGGTGTGGAGTATCTTGTTGGCATACCCAACTTCTATGCCAGCTACACCAGCGATCTTGCCAGGAGTGTTGTATCCCCTAGCTAGAGCGCTCAGGACGGCGTTGTAGGCGTGTAGCTCCCTGAAGTGCTCCCGCAGGAGCAGGTCCTTCTCGGCCAGCAGCGGGCTATCAATGCTGAGTAGTAGCCTCCTGACCGCCTCCCTAAGGCTCCCTGCACCCTGGACTAGGCAGTAGTAGAAGGGGATCCCGCCTATTATCGAGTATAGCCTGACCCTATCTACAGGGTCCCAGCCTGGTAGGAGGATCTTCAGGTACTTGAATGGTAGGGGGTCCAGCCTTAGCCTACTGGCTGCCCTGGCATAGAGGGGGCTCCCCCCGCCTAGGACCCGCTCCTCCATTAACCCTACTAGGCTCCCGCTGATAACTAGGAGCACGTCATACCTATCCATATACAGGTCTACATACTCCTGGAGCTCGCTGAGCACGCCCTCATAGGACCTGACCCAGTAGGTGAACTCGTCGATAACTATAACGTTGGCTCCGAGCCTAGATAGCATGTTTAGAATGTCGGTTAGCCTCCGGGCCCTTAGGCCCATGAGCGCATCTTCCCCCAACTGCTTATAGGCTGCTTCGGCCATGAGGGAGAGGTTGTGCTCGTGGCTCGTCAACTGAGCTAGGTAGTATATGGGCTTAACTTTATTCCTATTCCTACTGATCCATTCTCTGAGTAGCATTGTCTTCCCGATCCTCCTCCTACCGTATACCACGACGAAGCTGGGCCTCTCCTGGAACGCCCTCTCTAGCGCCTCCAGCTCCAGGCTCCTATCTAGGAAGGGGCACCTCATCCCCTCCACCAGCTCATATACTCTAGAGTACTGTATTTTAGAGTACAGTACTCTAGAGTATATA
>WAKG01000063.1 GCA_015523445.1 Desulfurococcales archaeon
AGCGTGCCCACAGTGGTGGACATGGAGATAATATTCAGGGACATAAACCTGGGCGAGGTCACAACCAACATGACCATAAACCCCCCGGCACCCGTGCTCTACTCCTTCTACGTGGCCGTGGCGGAGAAGCAGGGAGTGCCATACACCAGGATTGGAGGTACAACCCAGAACGACCCCCTAAAGGAGTTCATAGCACAGAAGAGCTACGTCTTCCCGCCGGAGCCCGCGGTCAAGGTTGCGATGGACCTGATCGAGTGGAGCATAAAGAATACTCCAAAGTGGAACCCGATAAGCATTTCAGGGTACCACATAAGGGAGGCTGGAAGCACAGCTGTGCAGGAGCTGGCATTCACCCTGGCCGATGGGATAGAGTATGTGAGGCAGCTGATCGCCCGCGGCATGGACGTGGACACATTCGCCCCTAGACTCAGCTTCTTCTTCGACTCCCACATAAATTTCTTCGAGGAGATAGCGAAGTTCAGGGCCGCCAGGAGGATGTGGGCCAAGATAATGAGGGACTGGTTCGGGGCTAAGAAGAGAAGGAGCCTATGGCTGAGGTTCCACACCCAGACAGCCGGAGTTAGCCTCACAGCACAGCAGCCATACAACAATATAGTGAGGACGGCCATAGAGGCCCTGGCAGCAGTGCTAGGGGGTACCCAGAGCCTCCACACCAACGGCTTCGACGAGCCCTTCAGAGTCCCCAGCGAGCTGGCGGCGATGATAGCCCTCAGGACACAGCAGATCATAGCCTACGAGACAGGGGTAGCTGACACGGTGGATCCCCTGGCCGGGAGCTATTTCGTCGAGTGGCTCACCGACGAGATAGAGGAGAGGGCGTGGAGATACATAGAGAGGATAGAGAGGATGGGCGGCATGCTAGAGGCGGTGAAGAAGGGGTTCCCCCAGAGGGAGGTTACAGAGGCCAGCTACAGGTTCCAGAGGGAGGTGGAGGAGGGCAAGCGCTTCATAGTCGGGGTCAACATATTCGAGCAGGAGGAGATCGACGAGATCAGGAACGTGCCCCTACTAGAATTTGACCAGCCCGGCATAGAGGCGAGGATGAAGGAGAGGGTTAGGAGGGTGAGGTCTGAGAGGGACCAGGCCAGGTGGAGGAGGAGCCTCGACGAGCTGAGGAGGGCCGCGGAGAGGGGCGAGAACCTGATCCCCTACATACTCCAGGCTGTAAAGGCGAAGGCGACCCTAGGCGAGGTTATGGGCACGCTTAAGGAGGTGTACGGCGTCTATGTCGAGCCCCCAATCTACTAGGAGAATTAAGGTCCTCGTGGCTAAGCTTGGTATAGACGGGCACGACCGGGGGGCCAAGGTCATAGCAAGGGCCCTCAAGGACGCTGGGTTCGAGGTTGTCTACACGGGGATAAGGCAGAGCCCCGAGCAGGTGGCCCTAGCGGCTATACAGGAGGATGTGGACGTGATCGGGGTCAGTATACTGAGCGGGGCCCACATGCACCACATGGAGAAGCTCATGGAGAAGCTGAGGGAGTACGGGGCGGAGGATATACCAGTGGTGCTGGGGGGAACGATACCAATACCGGATATAGAGCCCCTGAAGAGGATGGGGATAAGGGAGGTCTTCCTCCCCGGGGCCAGCCTACGGTATATAATAGATGTGGTGAGGAGGCTGGCCGAGGAGAAGAGGGCCCGCGAGGCGGAGACCCTCCTATAGGCATATACCCCAGCTATATAGAGCCCTGGGCTGGACACCCTATCCAGTGGAGGGGTGCTACGTGGTGGAGAGGGAGAGGGCTAGGAGGCTCATAGAGCTCGCCCGCAAGGGGAACCTCAGGGCTATGGGCAGGCTCCTCACACTCCTAGAGAAGCCCAGCCAGGAGTCAATGTGGATACTTGAGGAGATGGCCTCCCAGGCAGGGAATGCGCATGTCATAGGTGTTACTGGCATACCGGGCGCCGGGAAGAGCACGCTGGTCTCCAAGTTGATCGGGGGCCTGAGAAGGCAGGGCTATAAGGTGGCGGTGATAGCGATAGACCCCAGTAGCCCAATAACCCAGGGAGCCCTCATGGGCGATAGGCTGAGGATGCAGGAGCATGCCACAGACCCCGGGGTGTTCATTAGGAGCCTATCCACGCGGGGGCTCAAGGGTGGCCTGAGCCTAGCAGCCCTAGCCATGATAGAGGCCTTCGACGCCTTCGGCTTCGACAAGATCATACTGGAGACCGTGGGGGTCGGCCAGGCGGAGGTTGATATAATGCATGCAGCTCACACCATACTAGTCGTAACTATGCCTGGAGCCGGTGATGATATACAAGCCCTTAAGGCCGGAGTAATGGAGATAGGCGACATATACGTGCTGAACAAGTCTGACAAGCCGGAGGCCCAGAAGACTTACGAGTACCTCAAGTTCGCCCTGGAGAAGGGCGATATAGGGGAGCAGGAGGAGGGGTGGACCCCTAGGCTCGTCAGGGTGAGCGCTATAATGGGTCAAGGCATAGAGGACCTAGTAAACGCCGTGGAGGACCACTACAATTACGTCAGGGAGACGGGAAGGTTCGGGAGGAGCATAGAATCCAGGAGGCTACTACTAGTCAAGCTACTAGCAGAAAGGATCCTATACAACATCCTAGAGAAGGCAGCCAAGGAGGTTGCCAGGACCCCCAGCCAAACAGACTCAGGCAGAATACCAATAGCACCCCTATCCCTAGCACTAGTCGAGGAGACATGCAGGCAGGCATCCACCACGATAAAAGGTAAGATGCTACTAGACCTCTAGAGGAGAGCAGCCCCGCCGGGGAAGACTATGCAGGCCAAGGGAGCAACTGGAGCCATCCTATTCACCGGGGGCAAGGACTCCGTCTATACACTACACCTACTCAAAACCCAAATCCCCATATCAAGAGTGAAAGCCATAATCATAAACCCCAGCCTACCCTACCCCAACCCCCACGCCAAGAACATGAAGGTGGTAAGGGAGATCGCCAAGCTACTAGGAATAGATCCAGTAGTAGTGGGCCCAGAGAAGGTGGAGGAGGCCATGGTAGAGGCAGCACGGGGAAGCGAGGTCCTAGCGGCAGGAGACATATACCTCCTAGACCACGCCAGGTGGCTCGAGTCGATAGCTAGGAAGGCGGGAGTACCCACGGTATACGAGCCCCTATTCAACAGGGACACTAGGAAGCTCATAGAGGAGCTCACTGGATGGGGCCTGGAATTCACGGTAATAGGAGTGGGAAGCAGGGAGTACAGGAGCCTCATAGGAATGCACGTCACAAGGGAGACCCTACCCCAGTTCCTCAAGGAGGCGGATAGGCTCGGGATAGACCCCATGGGGGAGTTCGCCGAGTACCACACCCTAGTCAACAAGGTCCCCGGCCACCAGTGGAGGATAACCTACAAGATAACAGGGGTCAGAGAGGAGAAGGGATGGCTCTACGCCACCGTAACCCACAGGATAGAGCGCAGCGTATAAACCAGCCTTACTAGGCTGCCCTAATACCTCCACACAGATCAAGCTCCACACAGGTGCCCGTCTTGCCAGGCCCACTAGAGGGAGTCAGGATCCTAGACCTAAGCCACACCCTGGCCGGCCCCTTCGCGACCATGGTGCTTGCAGACCTGGGGGCTGATGTTGTTAAGGTTGAGCCGCCAGGGGGAGATGAGACTAGGCACTGGGCCCCGCATGTATCAGGTGTTAGCGCCTACTACCTATCGGTGAATAGGGGTAAGAGGAGCATAGTTGTGGACCTGAAGAGGGATGAGGGGAGGGAGATAGTTTATAGGCTCGCGAGGAGGAGCCATGTGGTTATCGAGAATTACCGGCCCGGGGTTAGGGAGAAGCTGAGAGTAGCCCCCGACGACCTATTCAAGGTGAACCCGGGCCTCGTGTACCTGAGTATAAAGGGCTTCAGGCCGGGCAGCGGCTACGAGGACCTACCAGCCTATGACATACTTGTCCAGGGGATGAGCGGCCTCATGGCATCAACCGGGGAGGAGGAGAGGCCCCCAGTCAGGGTCAGCTTTGCACTATTCGACATAATAACCGGGCTACTAGCCTCCACCTACATACTAGCCGGGCTAAACACCAGCGAGAGGCCTCTCTACATAGAGACCTACCTATACGATGCTGCAATCTTCGCAATGAGCTACATACCAATGATATACCTGATCACTGGCTCCAAGCCGAGGAGGATGGGTTCAGGCCACCCCAGCATAGTGCCATACCAAGCCTTCCAGACGGGGGATGGGAAGTGGATGATTATAGCTGCAGCCAACGACAGGCTGTGGGCCAGGCTCTGCAAGGCCATAGGCAGGGGGGACCTAGCCAGAGACCCCCGCTTTAGGACAAACCCTGATAGGGTGAGGAATAGGGGGCAGCTCATCCCGTTACTAGAGGAGATATTCAAGACGAGGCCTCGGCGAGAATGGATAGAAATACTCCGTAGCCACGGAGTGCCAGCGGCCCCAGTATATGATGTGGATGAGGTATTCAAGGATCCATACACGGGGTGGAACGTCTACGAGGCCCCACACCCCGTGCTTGGAGGAGTTAAGCAGCTGAGGGAGCCAGCAACGATCAATGGTGTTACACCTGTGGCTGAGAGCCACCCGCCAGTGCTGGGGGAACATACAGTTGAGGTCCTCAAGTGGCTGGGCTATACGGAGGAGGAGGTGGAGGACCTAGCCAGAAAGGGGGTGGTACAGGCGTGGAGGAGCTAGGACCTAGGGCCTAGTGGTGGCACCCATGGTGGTGTCCATGGCCATGGTGGTGGCTATGCCCCTCATGGCTACCATGATGGTGGCCCTCGTGGCCATGGGCATGCTCCTCCTGAGTAGGCATACCCTGAGGCCCGTGCTCTAGGTAGAACTCGGGCCTCCTCTCGAACTCAACCTTACACATGTGGCTGCAGAAGTAGTACACCCTTCCCTTGTATATGGTCTTATAGTTGGCTGCCCCAGGGTCTACCTCCATGCCGCAGACGGGGTCTATTGCCATCCTTGACCACCGGTATAGTCAGAGCACCTCGTACTATAAAAATTTTTGTAGGTATTCCAGACGGCAAACCAGCAGGCACACAAGAGACGATGGAGCCACCGGAGCAGAGGAGCCGGGGCATCTGAGCCCAGGATCCCAGCGGGCCCTGCCATTTTCATGGCAAACGCTGTATTGCACATAAAGATAGCAATAGTATTTATCAATTCGATTATTATACATGGCATAAAGCTACTATGATAGGTATTAACTATAACAACAAATAGGGCAACATAGGCAGTCTATTGATAGTCGGCTACGTGGTCAAGTTGGAAGATTTAAAATTTAATGGGAAACCCATGCGATGACCTGGGATTGCAGGAATATTATGGAGATGGCTTGTTACTGTAGCTTGTATTCGCGAATATGTTTTCCAATATTTAGGTCGGCGATTTTCTTGAAACAGTTTTTCCATCCGCAGTATAGAGGGTCGCCTTTTTATCAATGGCTAAAGCTACGTATGATGCATCATATACCGTTAAACCCTTTCTCATTGCTACCATGACGGTCGTCGCTGAGTAATCTCCCTCCATGTCGTAAAGTGTTATATGGAGCCACTCTAGGATATTAGCGATCTCCTTAAACCCCCCGAAGACCCCCGAGTATTTGAGAGCATTGAGGACCTCATAGGGAAGAAGTGAGGGAGCTATCAGATCTACTAGCCCCTCCCTGTAAAAGTCCCTTAGCATTAGAGCCTCCCTAGTGTACTCCTCCTCGACAAACTACTTGACAGCAACCGAGGCGTCAACTACAACATTCCTCTCCTTGTCCTCCATCTCATGATCTCCTCCACGCTACTCCAACCCTCAACCCTGCGCCTCATCTCATCCATCTTGAGCGAAGCCCAGGCAATCCTAGCCCTATCCTTTCCACGGAGCTTAGCCTCCTCCATTATCACCACCTCACTCCAGTTGATATACTAAGCTTATCCATTCTCTCCTTAAGCCTCTTATCGATCCTAAAGCTCACCACTACACTCAAGACTAGCACTGTAATATGTATATTACATAAGACTATTGATAATTATGTATTACTACCATCAGCGTAACTATCGGCTACTATTTCGTCGATTATGCGGTTAGAAGTTGCCAGATCCTAGCGCCTTGCAAGTAGTCTAGTTGTTTAAATTCTGTGAATCCCAAACTCTCGCCCTCCTCTCAGTAGTGGGTTTAGAGGTTCTCGAGACAAGATCAATCAGGTTTTAGTGGCTTGAGTACACCCTTCCTATATCTAATATATTTGACCATAGCACAGGTCTCTAGAGGCCAGGAACTAGAACGGATAGGAGAAGATGGTGGCTAGGAAACTAGAGTGGCTAGACCAGCTACTTCTTCTTCTTCGGCCTAAGGTTCTTACTCCTACACCGTCTACACTTGGTGGCTCCAGGAGGGTTGAGGGCTCCACAGTTCCTACATACTAGCTTATTCAGAACCCTCCTCTCAACTATTGCTATCAGCTCCGGGTCTGTTATCGGCATCCACTCCACCCCCAGATGCCCTAGTTGGGTAGTTAGGAGTTTTAAAGGTAGCCCGGGGCTAGATTTAACTCCCCAGTATACACACTCCAGTGGAAGGAGGTGTCCTAGCGGTGCCCGTGCATATCCCCCTTGACACTATTTGTGTGAGGAGCGGCCTGCTATGCCCACGATGCGAGGCCAAGGTAAGGTCCGGCGAGTATGAGGAGTGGGAAGTAGACGTCATGAAAGCCCTCCTAGAGGCTGGTGGGAAGCTAGATGGGGAGGTTAGATATGTGAAGTCCCACAGGGTAGGTGAGGAGGTATACGTGTTCCTGGAGGCGCCTAGAGGGTTGCCTGTGTGGCTTGGCCAGGAGCTCTCCCGCATCCTAGAGTCTAGGGTGTACGTGGTTGAGTATAGCCGTGACTTGAGGAGGCTAGCATCAAACCTACTACACCCAGCCAGGGTGGTAGGCCTAGACTACTCCTACCTCCCAGACGGCTCCACCCTGCTCCAGGTCAAGGTTGATAGGAGCCCTAGGAGGGGCGTGGAGGAGCTGGCTAGGAAGGTCCTGGGCCTGGTGAGTGGAGTGGAGATCGTGATCCAGGCCAGCGGGCAGGCGGAGGCTGTGGATGCTAGGCCTGATAAGAGCGATATAAGGGGTGCCCTTGAGAGGATAGGCCTCTAGCCGAGGAGGCCTGAGAGTAGGCTGGCCAGCCTGCTGGCAGCCCTGGCCTCGGCATCCCTGTCAACGCCTTCAACCCCGAGAGCTGTCTCCCTCACCCAGCCTAGGGGCTCCAGTGCATCCCCATCTCCGCGGCCCAGCCTATAGAGCGCCACATAGACTCCCCGCCTCCTGCTC
>WAKG01000064.1 GCA_015523445.1 Desulfurococcales archaeon
TCTTCATCCATGATATAAGCTGGAACCTGTTCGAGTCAAATATCCCAGCATCCCCAGGGTCGGCTCCTGGCTCTACCAGCTCGTCCCCTGTACTGAATACTGCAGCCCTGACCTTCCTAGTGGCCTTGACCCTCTTAACCCCTATAGCTGCTAGGGCCGCCACTAGCTCCGGCGTGCCCGGGGCTCCGGGCCATGCAACCTGGTCTCCAGTAGCAACGTCTGTGGATGGAAGGGCTATGCCCTGGCCAGGCGAAGCTCCCCTCTCTATCCTAGCCTCGCCCTCCCGAGGCCTAGTAACATACTCTATAGGAACTACGGCGTCTGCACCCACGGGCACCCATGCCCCTGTATCTATCTCAATACATTCACCCGGCTCTAGAGGTCTAGCCGGCTTCTCCCCGATCTTTATGCGGCCTCCGTACCTGAGCGTGACTGGCCGGTCCTCGAAGGCTCCAGCCACATCAATGCTCCTAACGGCGCACCCGTCTACTAAGGATCTCGGGTACCATGGCAGTGGTCTGGGAGTTGTTACACTTTCGGCGAGTAGCCTGCCCTCGAGGTCCGTTATACCCACGCTTATTGCCCCTTGGCTTAGGATCCTCTCCACGAGGCTGAGGCCCAGCCTCTCCTTGACTAGTTGTATAGCCTCCTCCGGCTCTGCTAGCCTCTTAAATATACTCCTACTCAACCCATACACACCTCCAGGTGGCCTGTGAGGAGGACCTCAACCTCCTCCCCCTCCTCTATACCAGTAACGTCTTCGGGGACGATAAGTATAGAGTTGGCCTTAACCAGGGTGGATAGGATCCCGCTCCCTGTTACCCTTAGGGGCTCGGCTATAAGGCCTCGCGGCCCTATGCAGGTGCGGGTCCTAACCACGTTAACCATCCCAGGGTGGGAAGAGTATTGCCTAGCCATCCTGGCCTTCAACACTGGCTCCCACGGCCTGCTCCTACCCAATAGACTCCTATATACAGGGTCCCAGACTGCTATGAGCTCGCTGATAGCGGCTACCGGCATGCCGCTGAGAGCCATAACTGGCTTCCCATGGACTATGCCAATCGCACCAGGCCTGCCAGGAGTCAAGGCCAAACCATGTATAAGGTCCTCAGCCACGCTGGCAAGGGCCCTTATAGCTGCGTCTTTCTTACCAACGCTAGTCCCTCCAGTCGTCATTATAACATCGAACTTACCAACATTATCAAGTATAAAGCCCCTTATCACCGCCTCATCGTCGGGAAGCACGCCAAGATATCTAGCATCCACTCCCCGAGCCCTAAGATATGAGGCAGCAAGCCTGCCCGTGGAGGCGTATACCTTGCCCTGCCTATACTCTTCCCCTGGCTCTATTAGCTCCTGGCCGGTCGATACGATCCCAACACTGAGTCTAGACCAAACGCTAACACCCCCCACCCCTATCGATGCAAGCACTCCCACATGCCACTCACTTACTAGGTCTCCCCGTTCTAGGACCTTCTCCCCCTGCTTGAGGTCCTCGCCCCGGGTCGAGACTCCATAGCCTCCGGGGAAGGGCTTGTAGACGTATACTAGGCCATCCTGGGGCGATGCATGCTCTATTGGAACCACTACGTCAGCTCCTCGAGGCATTGGAGAGCCGGTTGCAACCTCGTATGACTCCCCGGGGCCAATCTCGTAAGTGCTAGGATCATCAATCTCTATCCTACCCTTAACCCTGAGAACCGCAGGGGCCTCCTCGCTGGCAGTTGATATATCCCTCCACCTAGCCGCATACCCGTCTAGGACGCTCCTATCATGTGGTGGTACATCCATTGGGCTATACACATCCCTGCTGGACACCCTTCCAAGAGCATTGTCGATGCCTACAACCTCCTCGCTAGGAGCCACTCTTCTTAGGCCCCTTTCTAGGAGCCTTCTGGCATCCACTATACTGTGGAGCCTCTCAATCACGTTATACCCTGACACCACTAGGGCACCCCCATAAAGCCCTCGTCTTGGAGGGCTCTACTGGCCGCTACCTAGGATTCATGTGTTTTAAAAACCGGGGATTATGAGATTAGGCCTGTATCTGGCTAGAAGCTCCTGTGCCTCCTAGGCCCATAGCCTCCGCGCCTATATCCCGTCTCGGCCTTGGGGGTATTCTCTGGTATGTCCTCCTCGCTCGGGACCTCGTCCTCTCCTATCCTCTCGATCTCCCCCTTATAGCCTACGTTGAGCTGGACCTCGCCCCTGTAGGAGGTTGTCCATGCGCCCCGTATCTCAACTGCCTCGCCCTCCTCTAGTGTCCCAGCATGCTTGCCCCAGAGGGTGACCTTTACCCTGCCAGTATCATCGCCTATAACAGCCTCACTTATCCTCCTAGGCCCCTTCCTCGTCTGTATAACCTTTGGATCCTCCGTCGAGATCACGCGGCCCTTGACCGAGACGTTATCCATACCCTCTTTGAGGGAGGATATCTTCCTCTCTTCCTCCAATCCAGTTCCTCTCCTCTAGCTAGGGCCAGCCTCTAGGGGCTAGCCGGTTACTCTGCCAACGACGGGGGCTTATAAGTTGATGTCCTCCAAACTAGTAGATGGCCGGGGATGACGAGGGAACCGGTTTCACCCGAGGCCGTACATGAGGATAGGTTACTCCTAGGACCCGCGCCGCTCTTCTAACTATGAAGATCCCCAGATGACCCCAAGTTGGCAAGGCATAACTTTTATACCTCTACAACGTGTAGGCATGTAAGTGCTGTGAGGTGCGTGGTGATGGAGCGCCAATATCTAGGCTAGGCGGTGGCTCCTCGCCCCAGGCCCTAAGGGACCTGGTCTCCTCCGCATCCTCAATGCTGGACGGGGCCTGGGCACTATTCGAGGACCTCGCCTCGAATGGGTCAGCCTGGCACGTTGGATCCTCCCGGTCTGCCCTCAACATTATAGCTGTGGTCTTCGGGGTTTGGATCCCCCACGGCCGGGATCTAGGCGTTAAGAGGTTTGGCCTCCTCAGCAAGGGCCATGCCAGTATGGCCCTCTACACGTGGCTGGCAGCCTCCAAGATGATACCAGTGGAGGAGCTGAAGAGCTACCTAAGGCTAGGATCTAGGCTTCAGGCTCATCCCGAGGCGTTTAAGGTGCCAGGGATAATAGTGTCTACAGGTAGCCTAGGCCAGGGCCTGTCGATAGCCAACGGGATAGCACTGGCCTCCAGGATAGATGGGATTCCCAGGGAGATTGCAGTCATACTAGGGGATGGTGAGCTGGATGAAGGGCAAGTATGGGAGGCAGCAGCTACGGCCAGCTCCAAGGGGCTATCCAACGTGACCGCCATAGTGGATAGGAACATGACTCAGCACACTGGCAGGACTGAGGATGTGAAGGCCAAGGAGCCTCTCGATGACAGGTGGAGGAGCTTCGGCTGGCACGTGATAACTGTTAGGAACACTTTCGACGAGATCGTTGCAGCCCTCGAGGAGGCCTCCGCCGTGGATAGGCCTGTAGCGGTGATAGTGAGGCCCAGGAGCTAGGGGGGATCCGGGTATGGTGGTGTTCGAGAGCTATAGGAGGGCAGTGTCAAGTATACTACTCGAGCTAGGCGAGAGGCTAGAAGACCTGGTAGTGCTGGACGCCGATACGGGTAGGTCAACCGGTAGCCTGGCATTCGGCAAGAAGTTCCCTGGTAGGTACGTGAATGTGGGGATAAGCGAGCAGGACCTGATAGGCACAGCCGCGGGTCTAGCCCTAGCCGGGCTGAGGCCCGTGGCCATGGGGTTCGCAATGTTCCTTATGAGGGCGTTTGAGCAGATTAGGAACACGCTTGCCAGGGATAGGCTTAACGTTAAGGTGATAGCAACCCATGCAGGCCTCTCGCCCCATATCGATGGGGCTTCCCACCAGAGCCTAGAGGACCTAGCCCTTATGAGGAGCATACCAGGGATGACGGTTGTATCTCCGGCAGACTTCAACTCTACCAGGGCTCTTGTCAGGGCTGCGGTTGAGGACCACGTGGGCCCCCTGTATATGAGGCTGGGCAGGGACAACGCCGTCCATGTTTACGATAATGAGGATGGGTTCAGGATAGGAGGGTTGAGGGTCGTCAGGGACCCCGTGGACATAGTTATATACGCCGTGGGCCCCATGGTGGGCATGTCCCTAGAGGCGGCCAGGATCCTGGAAACCAGGGGTATAAGGGCTGGGGTTGTAGATGTCTATACAGTGAAACCCATAGACTCGGCAACGATAACCAGGCTGAGCACAAGGACAATACTCTCAGTAACAGTTGAGGAGCACAACACAGCAGGGGGGCTAGGCGGGGCCGTGGCAGAGGTCCTGGCAGAGGCTGGAGCCGGGAGGCTAATGAGGATCGGGGTCCACGAGAGGTTCGGCACCTCATCCAAGACTTACCTAGACCTGGTAGAGTCCATGGACCTAACCCCGAGGGAGATAGCAGCCAAGATAGAGTCTGCCCTGGCAACCGTGGGGAGGTGACCCTACATGCCTCTAGGCAGGGGCACAGCCCATGCAGGGATTAGCGTGCTCAACGCTATAGGCACTGGGATAGGGGGGGCCCTGGGCATAGACCTGACTCTAGAGGTCGAGGTGATGGAGTCCAGCAGCCTCTCAGGCTGGTCCAACGGCCACGGCCCCCTAGACGAGGAGGTGCTATGGGCGATCCACAGGGTTGCATCGGGCATGGGTGCCTCGAGGACCTTCCATGCAAGGGTGATCTCGCTCATACCCCCATCTAGGGGGCTCAAGAGTAGTAGTGCCCTTGTCAACGCGATGCTAGCCGCCGTGCTGGAGATGCATGGAGTAGAGGCGGATAGGGGGGAGATAGCGAGGAAGGGCGTGGAGGCAGCCAGGCTAGCTGGGCTAACAATAACCGGTGCATACGACGATAGCCTGGCAACCCTGCTGCCCGGGGTACATATAACAGACAACACAAAGGTTAGGAGGCTGAGGACCTTCCCTGCTCCTAGGGCTCCTGTAGTGCTCCTCATACCTAGGGAGGAGAACCCGATCCAATATATAGATC
>WAKG01000065.1 GCA_015523445.1 Desulfurococcales archaeon
GATTCTTGGATATGCCAGATCCCTGGGCCGCGCTAGACAACCTATACAGCAGCCTCAAGCCCTCGGCACCCCTCCTAGTATTTGTACCCACGTACAACCAGGTTGATAAGCTACTATCCAGAATAGATAATTGGAGGTGGGCCGTGACATACGCTGGTGAGATACTCGAGAGGAGGCTAGAGCCGGTCCCCGGCGCTGTTAGGCCTGAGGTCAGGATGATAGGGTTCACGGGCTTTATATTGCTTCTAAGAAGGCTAGCCGCCAAAAGCCAGTAATTAACCCCCATACAACACCATGCCAGTGTACGGGTTCTAGGCCGTGGAGGCCGTGGAGGGTAGGAGGAGCAGGGTCGAGATAGAAGAGGAGGCCCTAGAGATCGTAAAGAAGCTGGATAAGGTGGCGGGCAACAAGGCACTACGAATGCTAAGAAAGGTAGGCAGAGCCGTAAAGGCTGGTATCCAGTCTAGGCATAGGACCCTTCTACTTGTATCCGGGGCCGATCCCAGAGTGGTGGCGGCGGTAACTGCCAGGTCCCTGCTATACTACGAGAAGGTCTACAGGAGAACCGCGGGTAGGAGGCAACTCGGGCTAGCATACTTCTTCCACGACGAGTTCGATGATGCAAGGCTTAGGAAGGAGATAGTGAAGAGGAGTATAAAGGAGAAGGCAAGCCTCCTAGACCAGACCACTGCCAGGTATGAGGAAAGCGAGAAGTACCTGGGCACAACCTTCCAGGCCCTAGTACTAGATCTAACCAACGACTTGAAGCCAAACGATGTCGGCAGGCTGATAGGAGTAGTAGAGGGGGGAGGCTTCATAGTACTACAGGCACCACCATGGGATGAGTGGGACAAGGCCTTAACACTCTTCAAGCAAAACCTACTGGTCCCTGGCTTCGACGAGCCGAGGCACATATTCATAACCTGGTTCAAGAGGAAGCTGATAGAGCACAGCGAGTCAATATTCATATACGACTCCGATAAGGGGAGGATGATAAGCGGGGAGCCACCCACAAGAGTTAAGCCTAGGAAAAGGCAGGGAGTCAGGATACCCCAGAAGAGTATGTTCCCCGAGGAACTATACAGGCTAGCCCTAACACAGGACCAGGTAGAGGTGATAAGGAGGATCGAGGGCTTTTACGAGAAACCTCCAAGGGGCAAGAAGAAGGTCCTAGTGGTAACTGCAGATAGGGGTAGAGGCAAGAGCTGTGCAGTAGGTATAGGGCTGATAGGCTTAGCCCGGGAGCTGGGTAAGGTGAAGCACAAGGTTAGGATAATAGTTACAGCACCCAGCCTAAGCAACGTGCAGAGCCTAATGGACCTCTCTCTAAGAGCAGCGGAGGTACTGCAACTCTCGCCGAGGCCAGTGAAGAGAGGCGACATGATCCTAGAGATCCAGGGTAAGGGGTTCAGTCTAGAGTACTGGGAGCCCGCCGTAGTGCCAAAAATGCAGGCAGACATAGTAGCTGTTGACGAGGCCAGCGGTATACACGTACCGCTGCTCCACAAGATATGGAGGAGCCACAGGAGGATAGTATTCGCGGCCACCATACACGGCTACGAGGGAGCGGGGAGAGGCTTCAGTATAAGATTCCTCAAGGCGATAAGGGAGAGCAAGACGACGATCCTAGATACCATATCTATGAAGGAGCCGATACGATATGCTGAGGATGACCCGGTGGAGAAGTGGCTATTCGACGTCCTGCTACTAGACGCCGAGCCAGCTGAGCTGGATGAGGAGGACAAGAAGGATATAGACGAGGGGAGGCTGGAATACCTACAACTAGACCCAGAATGGCTATTCAGCCCGGAGGGCGAGCAGACACTCAGACAGCTATTCGGCATCTACGTGCTAGCCCACTACAGGAACGAGCCAGACGACCTAGGTATGCTGGCAGACGCCCCACACCACAGTATAAGGGCAGTAAGGACAATGTCCAAGGGGAAGATAGTAACAGCAGCCCAAGTAGCACTGGAGGGAGGACTAAACGAGGAGTTAATAGATAGGCTGCTTAGGGGCGAGAAGATAGCGGGGAACATAATACCCGACAGAATGCTAAAGCACTCCAGGATAAAGGAGTATGGACGCATGATTGGGTGGAGGATAGTTAGGATAGCCACACACCCCGAAGTCCAGGGCCGAGGAGCCGGGTCAAGGCTACTGCAGGATCTATACAAGGAAAGTATTGAGCGGGGCCACGACTGGCTGGGCTCAGGCTTCGGGGTTAACGAGCAACTACTAAAATTCTGGCTCAAGAATGGCTTCGTAGCCCTCCACCTAAGCCCCGACAGGAACCCGGTGAGCGGAGAGTATACAACCTTGGTTATGAAGCCCATAAAACCGAGGGCCAAGAAGGCGATAGATATATCCAGTAGAGAATTCAAGAAGAGGCTACTATACAGCCTCTACGACACGTACAGCGACCTAGAGACGGAGATAGCAATGATGATGCTAGACCAGGACCCTCCCGGGATAGAGCCCGGCTATAAGCCGAGGCTAACACGTATACAGCTAGACAGGCTATGGGTATATAATTGGGGCCCCATGACCTACGAGGCGGCAACTGATATAATAAATGAGTTGGCAAAGGCTTACTGGACCCAGGAGCCCAGAGAGAGGCCACCCCTAACAAGTATGGAGAGGTGGATCATAACAGCCAAGGTTCTACAAGGCAAGACCTGGGAAGAAGTAGCGGAGGAGTTAGGTGTTAGGACCTACAAGGTCATGGTAGGACTAAAAGAGGCTATAAGAAAGATGGCATCTCACTACTATGAGATGAGCCAGGAGGGCTCCGTAGGAGTAGAGCTAGACGAGCTATCTGGGTAAGGGTGGGGGTGATGAAGACCTTTGGGGCCGACCCTAAGGGATGAAGACCCCACCCTAGCCTGACACTGTATATCCATGCCTATAGGCCCACTACCCATAAAATCCTAGCAAGCAGGCATACCAACCCGGGGAGGGTGTTAGGCATTGCAGAGCTCGCCAGTAGCAAAACTGGCAGATGCAGTGACATGGCTCGAGTCAGAGTTGAAGAGGCTAGAGTCTGAGGCTAGGGGCAAGGCCAATGAGGTAGTCAGGCTGGGCGATATGCTGGCTAGGGAGATCAAGAACGACATAGACATAGTTACATTGCAGGCGATAGAGGAGGCAAGGAGGAGGGTGGAGGAGGAGTCGAAGAGGCTAGAGAAGGAGTATAGGAATAGGATCGAGGAGGAGGTAGCTGCCCTCAAGGTTAGAGCTGAGGCGTTTATGAATGACGCAGTCAAACAGCTAGTGGCAGAGATAAAGGCGATCCTGGGTGGGGTCTAGAATTGGGGGGACCGTCAAGCTACGCACAAGCAATCCCCAAGGCTAGGATACTCAAGGCTACACTACTGACGCCAGACAAGGTAAAGGAGATGATAGCAACTCCAGACTTCAAGGATGCAATAGCACAGCTAAGGGACTCACTATATACCCAAGCCTCGGAGGCATCAACTATAGAAGAAGCCACTAGGCAGTTGGAGACTGCCTACATGAAGATCCTAGCTAGGCTAGAGAGAGCATCCCCGCCGGATGGATCCGAGGTTGTAGCAGCGTTTAGGAGAGACTACGAGCTCAGAGACATACTTACAGCCCTCCAGAGGGTCATAGTGGGATCACCTGGGCTGTACGAGCTGCCTAGCTACCACGTCGAGAATAGCCTGTTGCGGAGGATAACCCAGGATCCTGAAGCTTTAGCCAGTCACACTAGGTTTATAGAGGCGCTGGAGGCTACATGGGCCCATAGATACCTAGTGCTAGCCGACAAGATCTATAGGGATACACGGAACCCAATGCTAGTATCGTGGGCTCACCTATATGGCAGCCTAGATATGTATACAGCCCAGCTATCTGAGCATAGCCATGTAGATACTCTACACCGGGTTATATGCCCTATAGTTGAGCAACGAGTTGCTCATTCACTTATCCAGGCTAAGGTAGGCGGCATTGACTCCAAACTGGTTGAGCAGCTCATAGCCCCAGCTAGGAGGTGTGGACTCGATATTATGCAGCTCAGGCAAGCCTACGACAGAGAGGCGATAGCTGAGGACCTAGCAGCCTCCGTTAGAGATCTCTTTAAATACGTCAGGCTGGAGGGGAATACCGTGGGGGAAATATTATCGTCGATAAGGAGAACCAGTAGAATGGCGCTGAAGACAGCTGTAAGGATTGCCTTCGAGAGTTATCCCTTTACTCCTGCAATAGTAGCTGCTGCATCAGCCATGATTAGGATTGAAGTGGAGGATGTAAATGCTATACTAACATCCATATCAATGCGGTTAAAGCCGGATGAGTATAGTAATCTATTAATAATAGATAAATAATATAATGAAATATGATACGATGTATCTATAGTTAAGCTATGATAAAATATAATATTTTCCTTGACAGATTTAAGGGTATTAATAGGGTGTATGGGTAAGTGATAGAGGATATATACCTGATGAGTATACGTCCAAAATATGCTAGAGCGATATTCGCTGGTAGGAAGAAGTATGAATTAAGGAAGCTCTCCGGAGCACCATCCATAGAAGAGGGTAGTATAGTAATCGTATATGCCAGTGGGCAGATCAAAGGCATAATAGGCGAGTTCAGGGTTGGAAGGGTAATAAAAGCGGCTCCCGAGAAGGTCTGGGAGATTGTAAGGCAGCCAGGCACTGGTATAGGTGAGGATGCATGGTTCTATATAAGGGGGGCTAGGCAGGCCATGGCCTTGGAGGTAAGGGACCCTACTCCGTATCAGAGGCCAGTTACTCTGGAGGAAATAAGGAGGGTTATACCGGGGTGGATGCCTCCATTCAGTTACAAGCCGCTCAGGGAGGGTGATCCTGTCTATGAGCTAGTCATAAGGAGGATTAGATCAACTCTCAGAGGATCTTGACCTCCACAGCTCCTTACGCATAGCCTCTAGAGGCTCCTCCCTAATCCCCATAAACTCTGCAGCAGTTACAAGACTGACCCCAGCCCTAGATGCTGCTTCTAAGTGTCTCGAGATAATGTTCCTATACCCTAGATCCCTAATCAGGTGGTGGTCCACTATCAAGGTCCTAGGCCTAGCCTTGGAGACGAGTTCCAGCATATATTCCAGGCCCTTATCTACCGACTCCCTACTAACCTTGTATCCAGCAAAGTATGTAGGCGGCCCGTCCATCAGAACCACGTCACCACCCCAAGACTCGAGGACCTCAAGGGCCTCACTATTCATAGGTCCCTGCACATCGCTGGCGAACACAAAAGACTCTCCCTCGCATCTAACAAGCACCATAAGGACCTTGCCAAGCTTAGTACCCTCTTCTCCATGCCAAAGAGGCTTGGAGAATTCGATCTCTAGCTTACCGAACCTGAATAAGGATCCATCTGCATAATGTACCCGGGCAAGGTCCTCAACCCCATTCTTCCGAAGGAACCTGTACGCCCTTAGCCTCTGACTCCTGTTTATGTCGCTAACAGGGTTCTTTACCAGCAGTACCTTTCCTTTATATAGGTCAGGCCTATCCCTAACATAGTGATCATAGTGGTAGTGTGTGATAATCACTATATCACTATCAAGTATCCACCTATAGACACTATCCAGCGATTCCTCGAGCCTCTTCAACTCGATGGGATGGGGTGGTAAACCATAGCGCCGAGGCCCCAGAGCGGCGCCCAGGTCTATACCCACAACATGGCCGCAGGCCTCCACAACAGTAGCAATACTCCTAACCCCCATACTGTCGGCAGCAATAACCCTAATCCTCAAAGGGCTCCACCCCCGTCACCTCTACCCTAGCCTTCCTAGCCGCCTCCAAGAAGTCCTTCTTGCGTACCGGGAGCCACTTTTTCAACTCCCTATAGAGGCTCCAGTCCACTCTTCCCCTGCCCTGCGAGGCCCTCACGATCTCCCCGTAGACCCTAGATACTATATCTCTCCTTGTCATGGTGGTGAGTATAGCCTTCTCAATGTCGCCATAGTAGGTGTATCTGGACTTTAGCAGTATCTCAATAATCCTGTTGATCCTCTCGGGAACCCCAAGTATAGAGCCTCGTAGTTCCAGCCTACGCGGCACTCCCCAAGGGACTAGGTTGTCAAGCATCCTGCTGAGCCCTGGCCTAGGAATCTTATCTACGATCCCTCCAATCAGAAAGGCGTCAGCTGTCATAATGTCCTCATCGGTTAGTGGTTGGGGTGCATCAGGCCTGAGTATGATAACCTTATCTGCATCTAGCCCCCAGAGCAGCTCGCTAGGCTTGCTCTGGGTTATTGTGGCCTTATGGTGTCCTAGCATGTCGCTGGTCCACTCCATGAACCCGGGCTCGGCGCTGGTCAGAGCTAGGTGGGGATCCCACAGGTACTCCCTTATAGTGGAGAGGCTCATGGCTATCTGGAGTTTGAGCTTGGTCAGCTCCTCCTCGACATGTACAAACCTCAGGCCTAGGTCTATAACGAATAGTGGTAGGGGCGGGTTGGGTAGTAGCTCCTGGAGATCCTTCCAGGTGAAGAGTACCCTCCCCGCCTCTCTAGATGGTGTTAGGGCAGCGCTGGCCCTAGAGTCGCCCGGAGGATAGAATATGGTGAAGAGCCTATCCCGGTAAACGGTGCTATAGACCTCAGACCCT
Source organism: Desulfurococcales archaeon (assembly GCA_015523445.1). Taxonomy (GTDB): domain Archaea; phylum Thermoproteota; class Thermoprotei_A; order Sulfolobales; family Acidilobaceae; genus S012-22. The sequence continues at coordinate 6,619 of WAKG01000065.1, forward strand.
CTGGGAGCATCGGTCTCGGAAACCATGTGTTCCCTAACTAGGGCTTCAACCGCCAGATACTGGAAGCCTAGGCTAGAGAGTTTCCTCCTATGGAGCCAGACCCGGGAGCCCAGCCTATACACTGACTCCCTGTAGAGTAGCTCCAGTAGGGCATCTGCTGGCCTCTCGAACGGCACTCTCCGGGCACCTCACATGAAGTCCTCTAGGCTCCCCGGCCTTCTCTTGGGCTTGTAGAACTTGGTGCCCCTCAGAGTCCCCCATGAGTACCTTAACACCGGTAGCTTCTTGCCTGAGCCTAGGATCCTCATAACTGACTCTACAGTACGGGGATCGCTGGGATATCCGCTACCCTCAATGCCGTAGATCCTCCTGATGACTTCTATCCTAGCGTCCCTTACATGCTTCGCTATTATACTAGCTGCACCTACCTCTGGATACCTTGCATCAGCCTTTTCCTGTATCACAGGCCTTACCCTAAGTCCTAGCCTTGCAACCTCACCCGTTATCCTCCTAGGTGTACCGTACCTGTCGATGACTAGCCTGGACACGCATTTAGGCCCGATCCTTGAAGTGATCCTGTGGAGCACATGGTAGATCGCCTCCTCTGTCAGAGAGGCAAGGTTCCTCGAGTCTATCCTAGTAGGTGGTACAGGGTAGACGCTGAAGACACCTATATCTGCAAGGCTCCTGTAGAGCCTCCTCCTCGAGGCCGGGGTAAGGTCCTTACTATCCCTTACACCAATATCCAGCAATGACTCTAGCATGTTGACTGGGATAGCGTAGCCAGCTACTATCATCTCGCCTACCAGGCTTCCCCTGCCAGCCTCATCAACGCCAACCGCATACTCCGGCCCTTGGCAATGCATAACTCCCGCTCCACATCGGGTATAATGCCCCCAAGCCAAATATCCTTATAATAGCGTGGCCACGCGGTATCGTATATACGGGTGCTCCGTGAACATGCTCTGCTCTGACGAATAGCGGACGGTGTTATAGGATGATACTGTTCGGATCTAGGATTAGGAGGGAGCTGGAGGAGCTGTTAGACTCGATACCAGGCCAGGACCCGGGCGAGGTAGCCCTCAGCCTACTGGAGCTCATGGCTGAGAATGCAGGGAAGATTGGGGGACGTGAAGTTGACATGGTCCTCGAGGGCCTGTCGAGGTTTAGCTTCATAGGCACGCTATGTACGCTTCACATGCTCCTCAAAGGGGTTGCTGAAGATGGCTTTAATAATAGGGGGTTTAGACATGTACTGGGTATGATGTATAGGATATACTCGGAGATATATAATGCTAGCCAGGATGCAATACAATCATATTTCCTACAAGCCCTAGGTCATGATAGTAGGGTAGCAGCTACTGGATATAGCAAGAGCCTAGCTACCACACTACTCTACGGTAGGTCTAAGATCAGGGCCCTATATACAATAGAGGGTTACCCGCTTAAGCCGGGGAAGATGCTGGCAGCCGAGCTTAGAAAAGCAGGGGTTCAGGCGTACCATGTTCCCGAGGACTTCACGTACTGGGTTGTAAGCAACTCCACAGTAGTAGTTATACCTGTTTATGGGGTCTCAGGCAGGGGCTGGATGACTGTAGATATGGGAGGCGCTATACTAGCCTATACCGCGAGTGAGAAGGGGGTAGAGATTCTAGGGCTCACGCACCCACTATTTACATGTAGGCCTTCAGAGGACGCTCTACTGCCGCACAGGGTAATCCTAACCCGTAGGTTGAAGAGGCAGGAGACTACTGTAAGGTTTTCAGCATACGAACACCTAGACCCCAGTGTGGTTGACAAGCTTGTGACGCCCGAGGGAGTTATCCGTGGTGTAGATTCACAGGAACTGGAGGCTATGGCAGAGAATGGGTCTAAGAGGCTGGAAACTATAGTTAGGGACGTGATCAGGGGCTAGAAGCCAGGATCCAGGAAATTAAGGGGAAGGGAGTAGCATAGGCACATGGTGTCCAGATTATGGGAAAGCTATTCGGCACTGATGGAGTAAGGGGTGTCGTAGGCCGTGATATGACGCCCGAACTAGCTCTCAGGCTGGGTAGAGCTATTGGGGCATACTTTGGCAAGGGCTCCAGGATCCTGCTAGGCCGTGATGTGAGGAGCGGCGGCGATATACTAGCAAGGGCAGTATCTGCAGGGCTCCAGTCTCAGGGGATCAGGGTCTACTATGCGGGCCTCCTACCAACACCAGCCCTTCAATATGGGGTTAAGGAAGGGTATGATGGAGGCGTTATGGTAACGGCCAGCCATAATCCGCCTGAGTATAATGGAATAAAGGTTATCGGCCCAGAGGGAGTAGAAATACCAAGGGAGGATGAGGCGGTTATCGAGGAGTACTACTTTAAAGGGGTAGGTGGGGGAGAGTGGCGCTCTATGACATTATCACAAGCTGATGCTAGCCACGTGCTAGACATGTATGTAGACGCCGTGGTATCCCAGGTTGACGGGGAGACTGTGAGGGAGGCTAGACTATCCGCTGTAGTGGACTGTGGTAACAGCGTTGGCTCCCTAACCACGCCCCTAATACTAGGCAGGATAGGTGTCAGAGTCTATACTATAAACTGTAACTTGGACCCGCTCTTTCCGGGTAGAGAGCCAGAGCCTACCCCCACTAACCTCAATCTGGCATCACTGGCGGTGAGGGGAGTGAGGGCCGATTTCGGTGTAGGCCACGATGGCGATGCGGATAGGGCTATAGTTATTGATGATAAGGGTGAGGCATACTGGGGCGATAGGGTAGGAGCGGCATTAACTGCATTTGTCAAAGACAATTGGCCTGGCCTCCCTCCAAGAACCTATACAGGTGTCAGTAGCACCACTGTTATCGAGAATTATCTTAGGAGTAGGGGAGTAGAGGTTGTGTGGACCCCAGTGGGTAGTGTGGTCATATCCAGGATGATACTAAGGGATGGCGGTGCAATATCGGGCTTCGAGGAGAATGGCGGATACATGCACGTCCCACACCAGGTCGTCAGGGATGGCGGTATGACGGCGGCGCTAGTGGCATATATGATAGCATATACAGGAGAGCCGCTAAGCAAGATCATGGATATAATGCCAAGATACCATCAGATCAAGACTAAGATACCTGCCTCCAAGAGCCAAGCCAATTGTGCTGTAGAGAAGGTTAGAGAGCATTACTCCGGTTTAAGGCAGGTCAACATAGATGGTGTGAAAGTGTTTGGAGACGGATTCTGGATACTCGTAAGGCCCAGTGGAACCGAGCCAGTCTTAAGGATAATGCTAGAAGCAAAAACAAGAGATATGGCCAAAAGGTTGCTAGAAGAAGTCAAGAATGTGGTAAGCCCCTGCCTTAGAGGTGCCCCAGAATGAGGTACTACTTCCTCGAGATACTAGCATGCCCAGAGTGCAAGTCCAGACTAACCTACTATACGATCAAGGAGAGGGAGACCAGCGTGGATGTGCCTGTGGAGAGCGTAAGGTGCAGGGAGTGGTGTGGGCTACATGATAAGCCTGCCAAGGAGGTGCCGTTGAGCGAGTGCTCCTCCTGCATAAAGAGGGAGGTGGTGGATGGAGTCTTGATCTGCACTAGCTGTGGACGGTGGTACCCTATAATGGATAGGATACCGATCCTGATAGATGACAAGTTTAGGAGGGAAAAGGAGGATAAGGTGTTCCTAGAGAGGAATTTGGACAAGATACCAGTTGAGGTCAGGAGACTCATGAAGAGGCCATCCCTACCCAACCAATAAAACAGTTAGATGGTAAGAAATACCCAGGCAAGAAGAGCCGCGGGGTGCATGTGATGGCTCAGCCTAATATAGGGGATTTCCTAGCTAGCCTCGACAGGTGGGTTCAGCTACAGCAGATGGTTCTACAGAACTTTAAAGATATGGAGGATAAGGTAAAGGAGTCTGATAGGCTAGACATAATAATACATACTAGGATAGCGTTTAACCACATGATCAAGACGCTGAAAGCCTTTGACGACTGGCTGCAAGACCCATTCATAACAAGCAACATACCCAGGGAGATGCTGGTAGATGTATGGGTAACAACGCTAGAAATGCTTGAGAAGCTATTAGAGCTCGATATAAGGCACACCAGCCAGGTCAGGAATCTTATAGAGGAGTCGTTCAAGAAGGGGGAGATAAGCCCAATAGTAGCCCAACTCAAGGACCTAGCAGTATCCAAGGATAGGGATGAGAGGAGGCCGCCAGGCCCCTCAATATCGATCTAGCCGGCCAGCCTACTAGCTAGGACACCCACTATTCTCCTAATCTCATCGATACCCACTAGGCCTATACCTACCATGACTGCAAGAGATGCAGAGGACGCTGCTAGGACAGAAGCAAACGGCCCACCATGAAGAAGGATACCTATAGCTGTGCCAACAGAGAATCCAGCCAGAGCCTGCATGGTGTGCCAGACGAGCCATGATATGCCTGAGGCTAGAAGGGATAGATATATGGATAATGTATATGCAGCAGCTACTCCAAACGTACCGTAACTCCTGAAAGCTACCGACAGGATGATTAGCAGAGCCAGTCTGGACAGCCCAACCACTACAAGCCTAATCCTATCTCTCCTAGTGTTAAGTAGCGATACAGCCATATAGAGCGAGGAATACCCTACTATAGAGATAGCTAAGAGGCTCATAATCCTCGGATCACCATGCACCCCTAGAACCTTATATGCAAGCCCTGGCTCCACAGCCAGAGCTGGGGCCACCACTGCTCCGGCAAAGATGGCGTATCTAGCTATATCCCTATACGCCTCCCGGGCCTGGTAGCTAACCGCTACGTATGCTAGGGAGTACGCGAAGCTACCTGCTAATAGCGAGATCGTGAGGGATAGGTAGAAGACCCCGACATCGCTAAGAGTATCGGAGGCTAGCACGGCTAGGACCGTTCCAATGTTAGCTGCCAGGCTGCCTGCCAGGACGTTAGGGTAATTCGATAGGCCATCCATGACGATTTCAACCTCGAAGAGTCTAGTGCTTGGTCTGAGAACGCCAGATAGGACGACCAAGGCTAGTGTGGCTGAGACTATAGAGCCTGCTATAAAGCCAGCTACAATACCGGTGGGGCCATAGAGGATGGCCAATCCAAGGCCGGCCAGAACCTTTACTGTAGATGAGGCCAATGTTATCTTGGTATACTCGATGCTCCTCCTGGCACCAACAACTCCCCATAGGAGTAGGAAGGATAGTATGAAGCTAGCCGAGAATATGTATATCAACAGGATATGCCGCCCTGGTATCTTACCTGATAGGATGCTAGAGACACCAGACGAGACGAGGAGGGCCAAGGGCAGGGCCACCGCTATACTAGTTGTGATGGCTGACGCTCCGAGCCTGACCAGATTCCTGACTATAGCCATGTCTAGACCAAGGCTGGCAAGGTACGCTGCCATAAACCCGGCGCTGACTATAGAGGAGGCTAGCCCTACTCCCTCCTCGCCAAGGATCCTGGATGCGGCTATCCAAAGCAGCCCGCCTGATATTGAGGGGAGGACTGAGCCTAGTGTGACTACCAGCCCGCTGGCCAGTATAGACCTCCTGCCACTTCGGCCCCCCATAGCCTATCCATAGCCTCCAAGCCTCATAGCCTGAGAAGTCAAATTAAAGGCTGGCCTCTACGCCAGGGGATCTGTATATGATAACATGATGTTTATTAGCAAGCCTATCGACTCCGCCTCGATAGGCTAAGGGTGGGAGGTGTGCGTCTTCCAGGAGATTCTTGGGGATAAGACCATAGCGATCCTTGGTGCAGGCAAGATCGGGGCGGCCATGATAAGGTCCTTGAGGGGCGTTGCTGGCACAATAGTCGCTACTGGTAGGAGGGACGAGACTCTATCTAAGGCAGAGGAGCTAGGAGCGGTAGCCCTCAAGGACAATGCCCGGGCTGCATCCATGGCAGATATTATAATTGTGAGTGTTAAGCCTTATCAGCTGCCAGTTGTGGTCAGGGATATCATGGGCCACGTTAATGGCAAGATCGTAGTCTCAGTGGTAGCTGGTGTTAGAAGGGATACGATAGCCAAGAGGCTCCCAGGTGCTATAGTCTTCAGGGCTATGCCTAACATAAATGCGTTGATCGGTATGAGCACAACAGCAATAGTAGAGGGAGACTATAGTCCAGAGCATAGGCTCCTAGTAGAGGCAGTATTTAGATCCATGGGGACAATCTACTGGATTCCAGAGGAATGGATAGACACCTGGACCGGCCTTGTAGGGAGTGGGCCAGCATATCTGGCCGAGATAATAGATGGTCTAGTGCTAGGCGCAGTCTCAATGGGCCTACCCAGGGATGTGGTCTATAAGGCGGTACTAGATACATTCAAGGCCACGGCAGAGCTACTGGCAAGGAATGGGAAGCATCCAGCCGTAATCAGGGATGAAGTAACAACTCCTGCGGGCACCACGATCCATGGGTTGAAGGTCCTAGAATCCCGTGGAGTAAAGTCGGCCCTAATGGATATAGTAGAGGCATCCTCGAGGAGGGGTAGAGAGCTGGGGAAGGAGATAGATGCTGCTGTTGATAACGCATTATCAGGAGGTTAGAGTCTAAGAAGCCTAGGGCTACCCAGGATCTCTTGGATCTCCTCTACAAGTTCACCGGGAGTGACAGCTTCTTGCCCTCCGGGCTCCCATCTCCTCCTAACAGTAACCACGCCTTCAGCAGCCTCCCTCTCACCTATAACACCTACAATAGGGACCCAAAGCCTAGCAGCCCTCCTAATCCTAGCTCCAAGCCTGGTAGAGGTGTCATCAAGGACTGCAACCCTAGCCCCACTCCTTGCCAGTAGAGATGCAACCTCCATGGCTACACTCTTCTGGCCATCGGATACTGGTATCAATGCCACATGGACGAAGTGCATCCAAGGCGGTAGCTGTGGTACATGGGAATCATCAGCCTCCCTTCTAGCCAGCTCCGAGTCCACTATACTAGCCACAAGTCCACGCAGCGGGCCTATACAGGACACCCCGCCAGCCTCGGCTCCGATAGGTATAACGGGGCCGATCCTCATCTTATAGAGCAATATCCTGCCCTCGCCTCCAAGCCCCGGAGCGGCCACACCTCTAACACCCAGTGGGGCCTCCATGAGGCCAGTGTAATTGTAGATGCCTGAGAGAGCCTCCTCTAGGCTTGCCCTGGTCTTGACAACCACGTCGTCTTGGTGGCGAATTATCGATGGTTGGCTGCCAGCGACGGCGCATGAGTATAGCAGTGCTGTGAGTAGCTCAAGACCCTGCAGCTTATCCAGCCTATAGCCCCCACTTATTACCCTAGCGATTGTCAAGCCCCCGGTAAGCCTATCTATTATAGAGCCTAGAATCACCTCTCCCCTACCATCCAGCGGGTAGAGGCCCAGCCTACCTAGGACCTCCAGCGTGTCCCCAGCCTGTAGGGTCTCGGAGAGCCCGCTGGGCAGGAGTCCCCTGGATACTGCTTCGCGGAGTGATATAGGACCTTCTTCGAGGTTATAGTATAACGGGTCACCTACTATCTCCCTGGATAGTTCGGAGAGCGGATGGCCATACACTGTTAGGGAGAACCTCTTATACCATCCGAAAGGTGATCTTTCAACCTTAACCCCCCTATTAGACAATAGGGTCTCCATGTGTTTGAGTATGTCTACTGCAATGTTGGGGGGAGCAAGTCTGCTGGAGAGATGTGCATAGGGATACAGCATCACGCTATCAGCCTTAACCTTAGATAGTACGTCAAGTATGCTAGATACTGCCTCCATTACTGTAATGCTGGTATCTCCCTCTTCGACGGTGGCCATGACTACTAGGCAGTTAGAGCAGCTGCCCCTGCCCGGCGGGTCAGGTGTAGTCTTCAATGCCTTCTTAAGGGTCTCATACTCGAAGCGCTCGGCGTGAAGGAGCAGTATTCTCAATCCATCCAGCACCCCCCACTCCTCGTGGATAATGGTCGGGGTCTAATATGCTGAATAGTGCCAGGAGGTCTAGTAGAAGATCCGGGTTGCCCCGGGGCCCTGGTTGACTAGGGCAGTCTACACTATATTAGGCTCCCTAAGAGAGGCCTATAAATATGGGGGACTGAGCAGGGTATGGGAGATCAGAAGGAAATACGGGAGTTAACGGATCTTCCTGGAGTAGGCCCATCGACAGCCCAGAAGATGATAGAGGCGGGTTTCGCCAGCATAGAGGCAGTGGCTGTGGCTACACCCCAAGAGCTTAGCCAGGTAACAGGGATACCCTTACCCACTGCACAGAAGATAATACAGGCTGCAAGGGAGGCTCTGGATATAAGGTTCAAGACTGCGCTGGAGCTTAAGAAGGAGAGGCTGACGATAAAGAAGATAACCACGTCCAGCAGGAACCTGGATGAGTTGCTGGGCGGGGGTATAGAGACTAGGACTATAACAGAACTCTTCGGGGAGTTCGGATCTGGCAAGACCCAGATATGCCATCAGCTATCCGTTAACGTGCAGCTACCTGAGGAGAGTGGTGGCCTTAACGGGAAGGCAGTGTATATAGATACCGAGGGAACGTTCAGGTGGGAGAGGATAGAGCAGATGGCTCGGGGAGCTGGGTTAGATCCAGACGAGGTAATGGAGAATATCTACTGGATTAGGGCTGTAAATAGCCACCACCAGATGGCTATAATAGACCAGCTCTTCGACCTGTTGAAGAGAGAAAATATCAGGCTAGTTATAGTGGACTCCGTGACCAGCCATTTCAGAGCAGAGTTTCCCGGCAGGGAGAATCTTGCTATGAGGCAGCAGCTACTTAACAAGCATCTACACCAGCTCATGAGGCTGGCCGAGATCTATGATGTGGCAGTGGTAATCACAAACCAGGTTATGGCGAGGCCAGACGTCTTCTATGGTGATCCAACCCAGGCTGTAGGGGGTCACGTGCTATACCACGCGCCAGGAGTTAGGGTGCAACTGAAGAAGAGTAGGGGGAACAAGAGGATAGCTAGGATCATAGACGCACCGCACCTACCTGAGGGGGAGACGGTGTTCGTCATAACTGAGTGGGGTATACGGGACCCGGAGTAGCGCTAGTCCAACAGGTAGAGTCCCAGGCTTGATGCATACCACTTAGCCTCCTCAACCTCCTCCCTAGAAACCCTTCTAGCTATATCCCTCCACTTCCGGGGGTTCCTCTCCACTAGATGCTGTGGTGTATACTGTCCCATAACATTGACAACCACCCTATCCAAGGGGAGATGGCTGGCAATCCACTCTAGGACTCTTCTAGTACAGCACTCTATGTGGTCAGGCATGACTAGATGCCTTATAATCATATCCCCGTGCCTGGCAGCAGTCTCTAGGTTCCTGGTAACTGTCTCAACGTAGCTTGGCACTATGGATAGTCGGCGAGCGCATCTATTGTCTCCCCACTTGAAGTCGGGTAACCATATATCTATCAGGTCCACTAGTACCTCCATGGCCTCCGGGCTCATGTACATGTTGCTATTCCATAACTGTGGGATATCACTCCTAACATACAATAGGCTCTCGACTATAACGTGCATACTCGGAGTTGGGTCCCCGCCTACATGGTTTATATTCCTAGCGCCCCTAGCCGCCAGCAGGTCCTGAAGGGCTGCGAGGCTCCTTGGAGTGGCTTTGAAGCCTCTCCTAGCCTCGGTCTGGCTAACATCATAGTTCTGGCAGAAGACGCAGGTGAAGTTGCATCCTCCATAGAATATGGTTCCACTAGGCACTAGGGGCGACTCCTCGCCTAGGTGGAGGAAGGCTGTATGAACGTAGACGTCCCAAGCCAGCCTGCATGCTCCAAGCCTTCCGGATGCCCTATCTACCCTACACTTCCTATCGCAAAGTATACACGGGCTGGTAAGCCTCTTAGCTAGCTCAGCCTTCAGGTGGAGGAGGCTCCAACGGGGGAAGGTCCTAGCCAGTCTAGTAGCCTTCTCAGGCTCCTCCAGTGCCGGGCCCCACTCATCCCTAAACATGCTAGCAGCATCCTTGTGAGCCCTCATAAGGTCCTCGAGGCTCGCCTCCTGGAGCTCATCGCCCTGTAGAGGGGACTCTACAGATCTAACAAGCTTGAACTTGGGCGGCGCTATGCCCCTTAGAACAGCATAGTACCACCTCAGCCTCTCCCTTAGCACAGGGTTGTAGAGGGCTCTAACTGCATCAGGCCTAACATGCATCCACATGCTCTCATAGCCCGTATCCACTAGAGCCTGTAGCGCCTCCAAGCCCCTGCCCCGCGCATAATGTAGTGTGGAGAGGCCTAAACAGTGTAGCCGTATCTAGGTGAGCACTAGGAGGAGCTGGTTCACTGTATAACTCCAGCCCTCGGGGGCTGGGTAGGGAGCCACCATATAGTCGCTCCTCATAAGCCTAGTCCTGAGCCTCATTGATGGGCTTGGTACTAGGATAGCGGTATCTACGTGCTCTAGATAGTCCCTATCAGCGTCGGAGTCTCCCAGGCCTATAGTGTGGAGCCCCGTGAATAGGGGCTCCTCCTCGAGCCTGGCTATGGCTGCTAGCTTACCCTTGTGCATGGCAACATGGAGTAGCCTAGTGCTCCTATGCACGTAGAATCCCATTGAACCTAGCCTTATAGCCAGTATATCAAGGCATTTCTGGCTGGGGGACCATATCACCTCTAGATACTCTCTCATAGATGCAAGCCTGGCCGAGCTAGGGCTTAGGCCTGTCATCATAGATGCCATAGAAGTGTTGGCTTGGCTCAGCAGGTAGACTTCGCAGCCTAGCCTTGATGCCTCCCATGCTAGCTTATCCTGGAACAGTTGTATAGGGCTTCCAAGCTCTATGTACTCAAGGATGTATCCTAGTACCCTCTTAGATCCCTCTGGAGCTGATAGGAGGCCTGGGGATGCATATATAGCGCCTCCAGACTCGGATACAGCTACCAGGGAGTTTATCGGTATACATGCTCTAGGGGCTAGGGCTACGATCTCGTATATGGACTTGGCTGTTACCGGTATGACGGGGACTCCTAGGCTATAGGCTTTCTCGACTATACTACATACCCCTTTAAGGTCCTCGCCTGGACCCATCATGGTCCAGTCTATATCCGTGAATATAGCAGCTCTTAGGAGGCTTGGCTTCACGTTACCCCTCCTCGTATAGGATCGACTCGTTGCTAGCTGCCATGAAGCTAGAGAAGACCTTGACCGGGTCTATGCCTCGGGGGTCGTATATCCTCGGGGGGACGGGCTTCAGGCCTGTGCTATATTGCTCTAGAGTCTCCATTATCTCGGCCTTGACCCTGTCATCTGCCAGACTGGAGTAATATATCGTGCCCAGGCTCTTAGCTATCATCGAGTTAATGTGCTCGTCCCCCTTTTCAGCGTGTATATGTGGGTTTCTGGCCTCTGCCTGAAGGATCTTAACGTGATGGGGTAGGGAGGGGCACTCGCCTTTGCCAGCCTTTATGAAGCACTCTTCCAGGAGGTATACTAGCTGGTAGGGTTCCACAGCGTAGCCGCTGGCCCACTTGATTGATAGTGCTAGCTTGACTGAGAGAGCGTGTTCCCCGCTATTGCCAGTCTTGATTATGTCGGTTTCAACCTTCCTTATCCTAGACAGGGCCGTATTGAGTATCCTATTAGTTATCCTAGATACCCTCCCTCTCCTCCTAAGATACATGTCTGAGGAGGCAAGCTTCCCCTTGAAGGGCCATTTTATCCTAACCATAGGGTACTCGGTCTCTAGCAGGTGGAACCCGGCGTAGTATATCCTCGCATACTCGTGTACAGCCCCGGGTACATAATTGTCGCTATCAATAAATCCGACGTACCTGTACCCTAGGGCGGCAGCAGCTATAACTCCAAGGAGCATGCCTTCCCCCTTACCGCTCCTCACACTCTCTCCCTCCAGCATTAGTTCTAGTGGGGTGTCGGCCAGCGCCTCTATCCAGGCCTGATCCTTCTGGTGTAGGACTAGTATCCCCCTCCTGGTGGTTTGGTGTATGATCTTGGCCAGGTCTAGCTCATGTCTATATCTATCCACGGGCTCCCTGGAGGATGCGGATACTATTATGACGAGGGAGCCATGTGGTATAGCACTTATTACTCCCTCCAGGGTAAATAACTCTTCATCCTTGATTGGTACTATTATAGCGGTATTCGCCGCTATATCGTTGAAAACCTCGTCGTCAATGGTTACTATGCCATGGAAGCTCCTCCTGTTAGAGGCGTCTAGCTCTAGCACCTTGACCAGGTCGTATATGGTTACTGCGCCGTAGCTCTCGAACCTCTGGGGAGCCTCTAGCATCATCCCGCATCATCCCTGGCCTTGGAGGGTCCCCCCGGGAGCCCTGAGGAGTGGCTTGTTCTGCTCCCTCGGGGCTCCAATAGGGGTATAGTGTGGCAGCCTGTATTTTTAAATGTTCGCATTACGTGTAAGAGGTACTGGTAAAAGGTTAAGGGTTTAGGATACTGTTATACTATATATCGCATGTAGGGCATCCGCCCGCGTAATCTTCTGCAACAGTTATCAATTGTTTAACCTTCCCCTTGCCCAGCCTAACTCTCACTCTTTTCGGGGCCTTCTTGGCCTCACTAGTTGGAGCCTCCTCTTTCCTCTTTTCTCTACGTGGCTCCACTACTGCTACAGGTTTAATATCATCATCCTTCTCCTGCTTATCATCCTCGCTCTTCTTCACGCCAAAGTATATCACTTGCTGGCTCTTACTCCTATCTCTGTATATTGTTGTTCCTTTTATCCTTAGCCTCCAGGCCAGCCAGTAGGTCCTCCATACGCTTTCAACAGGCTCATCATGCCTCATGTTTATTGTCTTGCTTGTGCCAGCGTCAACCCAGGCCTGCCATACTGCCTGGTGGAGCAGGTGGTACTCATAATCTATATCATGTGCGGTTCTGTATATGCGCCTCAGCCTCCTTGGAACCCACTTCAGGTGAGCCACGCTACCAGTCTCAGCTATGGTCTCGATGACCTCAGGATCATCCATTTCAAGACGCCTCAGCTCCTCGAGGAATAGTGGCTCCACCTCTATGAAGGTGCCTACTGCAACTTGCCTCACGAAGGCGAGGGCGAACAGTGGCTCTATGCTAGCGCTAGCACCAGCTATAATGCTTATTGTCCCAGTTGGTGCTATGCTCAGATATGTGGCGTTCCTTAGCCCCCACTCCATAGCCTTTCTCTTAGTCTCCTCCCACTTGGTCTCCGGCTTGCCTGCCAGGATCTCTGTTAGCCTACTGGTAGGCGGCTCCAGTAAATCGCTTCTACCAGTCTCCTCCCATACAACTCTCAGGTACTCCTCTGGACTCTTGAAGGGTAGGGTCTCGTGGAGCCACCTGTACAGCCTCGCATCCCAGGCCGGGAAGGGCCCTTTTTTCCTGGCTATCTCAACGCCCTCTTCATAGGCGTTCCATGCAATCCATTCTGCTACGTGCCACGCAAGCCTTATGGCGTCTGGGCTATCGTATGGTATGCCAAGCCTGATCAGCATGCGGGCCCAACCCATGACGCCGAGACCCACCTTCCTAGTCCTTAGGTTAGCCTCCCTTATCTGCCCCAGAGGCGGGTCATTAGCATCGATAACATTATCAAGGAACCTTACTGCCAACCTAACATCCCTAGCCAACGCCTCCCAGTCTATAATAGTCTTACCATCCTCCTCTACAACATATAGCTCCAGATTTATGCTACCTAAATTACATGGTTCCCATGGTAATAAAGGCTCCTCTCCGCAGTTGTGGTTTATCAGGCCATTTGCTATGTAGGTGTGTGTTCCAGGCACGGTGAAATCATAGAAGTCTACTAGCCCTACATCTTCCACGCTATCTACGGTTGCCCATATACTGTCCCTCTTTGTCTTTTTGAGCTCAAGCTTTTCTAGTTTTCTTACATCTTCAAACCCTATTAACTCCTTGAATAGCTTTCTACTATAACCCTTTATAACTAGTTCATAGTATCCCTGAGCCTTGTATATCCTTTCTTCGCCATTCTTTGTGTGATACTTGAACTCACGTTGATAGGGACGCTCGTATATGACTGATTGTATACCAAATATAGATAATAGTATCTGGACTTCCTCGAGTAGTCTCCTAGAGGCGCTAGTAAGTCTTATAGCTTTATCGTTATCTACCGTACCGTCAGCTGTGAATAATCCTCGTAGGAATGCTCTTAACGACTTAGGACTGAGTCTCCACACTATCTCTGGTAGCTTTCTATCCCTGCTTTGCTGTAACTCGTTTACCCCAAGCAGTGCTACAATATTCTTATATAAGCGTGTACTATTATTATATTGTATCTTATGTTCGCTCTTACTCAGCATATAGGTATGCGATAGAGGATTACCCCCTATTTTGGCCAATCCACGTCTTACTCTGTCCTCTGCAATCTTATCGTCTTCACTGAAATACCATGCAACATAGTGTTTGTTAAACGTTCCATCCCCAACTAGCCAGCCTAGGGAGAATGCTATATCCTCATCTAGATCATATTCACCCGTAATTACATCATCTGTATAGACAGGGTGTATCCTACCCGTCAGTATCTTGTCTCCTGGCTTCAGCTCCCTAGCCTCCTTCCATCCCTCGGGTGTAAGGAACTTGTGCTCATGCGTTACTGTTATAGTGTAACCTTCCCTTGTCCTCACCTGTAGGCCTGGCTTCCTGCCCACATACCATACCCAAGCCCTAGTCTTCTTTGGTATCTGTAATCGCAGTGTATCTCCATGCACAGTCTTGTATATAGGCGCTTCTCCGTCACTAGATATGAGGGTAGTCTCATAAGCTATAGGCTCGCCTCCCTCCCCTAAGTATTCCTCATCAACCTCTACAGGAACCCTCCTACCACTGCGCTTAGCCTCCATAAATAGTTCCCTGGCTTCTATCCAGCCTCGTGGCGTCAGGATTCTGGTATCGCCCGATACGCAGGGGTTGGTTGCATTTATCTTGCCTAGATACCATACTGGGTGTCTGCGGTTGATTTCGTCTATGTTGATGAATCCTGGGTCGCCGCTGTCCCAGGCTCCCTCCACTATCCTTTGGAGTAGCTCCCTGGCCTTGACTGTTTTTGTGACTGCACCTTCTAGTTTTGCTATTAGCAGGGCTTCATTTAGTGTTATAATCTTTGAGTCCTCTAGTGCTATAGAGCCTCCGCGCTCCTCTAGCTCATCCAATATGATCTCTTGTACCCAATCATCCTGAATGTAATGTCTTGCCCTTACTATGGCATATTGCCTGGAATCTCCTCGGCCTGAGAGGTCGGTCTTCCTAGGGTTAATTAGGTACCACTCCATGTCGCTGGCAACCCGGTAGAAGAAGTCATCGTAGAAGCCGACGCTAATGTTGAAGTTCTGGAGGTGCACATCTTTCAGCTCGCCAGTCTTAGCGACTATAAACTTCTCGATATCCGCATGCCACACATGCATAATACCCATATTAGCGCCACGCCTCTTCCCACCCTGCTTAACCACGTCCGTAGCAACGTCAAACAGCTTCATGAAGCTAAGGGGGCCACTCGAGAGCCCTCCACTACTACTGACCACATCATACTCCGGCCTCAGCTCGGAGAAGTCAAAACCGGTGCCTCCACCATGTTGGTGTATTAGTGCTTGGGCTCTCAGGGAATCCATTATACCCTCCCCTTCTGGAGTTGTCATTGAGTCTCTGACCGGTATGACGAAGCAAGCGGATAGTATGCCTAGCCTGGTGCCCGCATTCATTAGTGTTGGCGTGTTAGGCATGAACCTCCTAGAAGATATTAGATCATAGAACTGTTCCTCAAGCCTCTTAACCTCCTCCTCGCTAGCCCCGTATCTGTACTCGACTGATGCAATAGTCCTAGCTACCCTGCGGAATAGCATCTGGGGTGTCTCACGGAATCTCCAAGTCTCAGGATCCTTAAGCAGGTATCTAGCTTCCAGGACTTTTATAGCATTGAACGATAAATCCAGATCCCTAGGGTCGAACCTAGTCCACCCATCCTTCCCATAGACATCGTTATATAGGTGGGCCAGCTCGTACCTCTTCGCTGCCTCGAACCACCTGCTGTCTGATATGCCCATCTCTACCATCACACGCTCTACACGGTCTGCTATAGAGGCTGAGAATACCTGGGACTCACCCTCAAGCTCGCGAAGAACCTTGGATAACACTTCCTCGGCCATGCCAGCTAGACCGGCTCCCTCGAGCGCCTTCTCTATGCTAGCCCTAAGCTTCTCCACACTGAACTCCTCCACCCTGCCGTCTCTCTTTATAACCTTCAACCCTAGCCACCACGCCCAACCAGGCTATACCATACTTATGCTGGATGCATCCTAGCCTGGCTACGAGTAGATCCCAGTGTAATACTGAAATTTTGAAGGGGTAAAGGAGGCCGTGCCCTGTACTAGCATAGGTAACAACATGGAGATACTCTCACAGAAGGTGTGGATGGGATATGGGTATTACCAGGCCATGGATACACCTATACATGGCCACATTACTGGATCCAAGCGTAAGATTGTAGTGACAATAATACCCGTAGAGCCCCTAACCCTGTGCCTGGGTCTGGACTCGGGGTGTATCAGCGACGGCTAGGGGAAGGAGAAGAAGCAGGAGGAGCTGGAAGGAAACGTTCGATACTAAGGGATTCACCATGGAGGTTGCAGAAGGTCTACACCAGAGGTTGGGCCTAGACTATATAGGGGTAAACGTGGAGGAGCTAGCAGGCATACTGGAGCCAGTGATAGAGGAGCTGGTGGAGGCCAGATCCACCAGGCCGAAGGCAGATGCTATAGTGAATAGGCTGGAGAGGGGTAAGCAGCTCCTGCTGAAGGCTATAGCAGCTAATCTACTAGATAGGGAGGAGTTGACCCCAGAGCAGGTAGAGTTTATTGTTGCTAACGCGGAGGAGCTAGCTGGCAGGGCGGCCCCAAAGCTCTATAGGCAAGCTGAGAGACACGGTCTGGAGCATCTAGTGGATGCCTTGAGATACCTCTGGGAGAGGTATGGAAACCCGCTCCCGGTCAGGTGTCCACGGTGCAGATTCTCATCCCTAACCCCAGATCTAGAGTGTATAGTCTGCGGCGCCCGGGTCGGCGAGGAAGAGTTAAAGAGGAGTATAGGCTTCAAGGATATGCTCCTAGAATACGCTAGAACCGCTGATCATGGCATACTCAGGGAGATACTGGCCGCGGGCTTCGTGGTCCTAGACGGGGAGCTGAAGCCCCCCAGCCTCAGGCCAGCCAGCGGCTACAGTATTGTCATATATCTTAACAGGGAGGAGAGGGAGGAGGTAGGGAAGCTACTATCCGAGCCCAAGCCTCCTGCATAAACCACATACGCCACGACCAGCAGTATAGCCACCGCAGATCCTACACCTCCCAAACCTGGAGCTGGCCTCGCCTGCTAGGAGGCCTATTGACTTGGAGGAGCTGTATACAAGCTCAGGCCTCCCCCACGAAGCCGCCTTCAGGAGCCTTGCAACCCCGGTATCAACCCTACACCGTGGAGTGGCGTCATATCCTTGAAGAGCTGCGTAGGCGGCTGCAGCCTCGGATTCTATCCTAGAGAGGCCTGCAACCCCGGGCACAGGGCCTGGCCACGACTCCTCTGCCTCGCTGAGTAGCTCTGGGTTGTTTGAGGTAGCCTCTAGGAGAGCTAGTGTGAGTAGGTCCCTAGTGTAGGGCATCGCAACCGCGTCTGCCTTCAGCTTACTGGCAGCAGTGAAGGCTATGGCCCTCTCCGCCCTCATATACTCTGGAGGGGTTAGACCCTGCGGTAGGGGGTGGCTCTCCTCCTCGATCATGGCTCCTAGCTCGCCTATTTTCCTCAGAGTTGTGGGGCTGGGCTTCAGCGTTTCCTTATTTATTAGTATTATAATGGTGGCGCCGTACCTAGCCTCTACCCTGGAAGCTAGGTCTGCCAGTGCCAGGGATGGTAGTGGGGCTAATGCCGAGATCGGTACTACTATCCTTTGTCTAGGCTTCAGGGCGCCGTGGCTGCCTAAGGAGCGTTTAGCCTGTCTGGTTAGCTGCCTTCTCAGGCATGCCTGGCATAGCTTGTCTCCGCTGAAGGTCCTGGCGTATACCGCTGGTCTTCGCTTGCACATGGTGCATATTGCTGGCACCCTCTAGGCGCACCTCCGCCTCCTGGATGGACCTGGGTTTAGGGGGCTAAAACCTGGATGCGAAAGCTTTATATAGAAGCGGCTTCTACATGTTTCTGTGGAGAATGAAGTGGAGCAGGTGACAAGAGATGGCAGTGTCAGGAGTCCCGGTACTAATACTCAAGGAGGGCACCCAGAGGACCTACGGTAGGGAGGCCCTAAGGAACAACATACTAGCGGCAAAGGTTATGGCAGAGCTGCTGAAGACCAGCCTAGGCCCAAGGGGCCTAGACAAGATGCTGGTAGACGCCTTCGGGGACATAGTAGTAACCAACGACGGCGCCACCATAGTCAAGGAGATGGAGGTCCAGCATCCCGCAGCCAAGCTACTAGTCGAGGTAGCCAAGGCCCAGGACGCTGAGGTGGGCGACGGAACCACCAGCGTGGTCGTGCTAGCAGGCACCCTCCTCGAGAAGGCTGAGAAGCTCTTAGACGAGAATATACACCCAAGCATAATAATGAGCGGCTACACCAAGGCCCTATCAAAGGCACTAGAAATACTCGATAACATGGCTATCCCCGTTGATATAGAGAATGAGGCCGAGCTCAGGAAGATAGTGGAGACCACACTCTCAAGCAAGTACACCGGCCACGGCCCGGAGAAGCAGAAGATAATCGACATGGTCGTGGAGGCTATTAAGATCATAGCTCAGAAGAAGCCAGACGGCGGCTACAATGTAGACCTAGACCTAGTTAAGATAGAGAAGAAGAAGGGAGGCAGCCTACTAGACTCAAAACTCATAAGGGGAGTAGTCCTAGACAAGGAGGTAGTCCACCCCGGCATGCCCAAGAGGGTGGAGAACGCCAAGATACTAGTACTAGACGCTCCACTAGAGATACAGAAGCCAGACATAACAACAAAGATAAGGGTAACCGACATAGAGCAGCTAGACAGGTTCCTAGAGGAGGAGACTAGGCTACTAAAGGAGATGGTGGAGAAGATTGCTGCTACTGGGGCTAATGTGGTGATTACTCAGAAGGGTATTGATGATGTTGCTCAGCATTTCCTGGCTAAGAGGGGTATTCTGGCTGTTAGGAGGGTTAAGAGGAGTGATATTGAGAAGGTTGCCAGGGCCACCGGGGCAAAGATAGTGACCAACATCGATGACCTGAGGCCTGAGGACCTGGGCGAGGCTGAGCTGGTAGAGGAGAGGAAGGTCGGCGAGGACAAGATGGTATTCATAGAGGGAGCAAAGAACCCCAGAAGCGTAACCATAGTGATAAGGGGCGGTTTCGAGAGGCTAGTAGAGGAGGCAGACAGAGCCCTCCACGACTCACTCAGCGCTGTTGCCGATGCAGTGATGGATGGTAAGATCGTTGCTGGCGGCGGCGCCATAGAGGTGGAGATAGCCAGGAGGCTGAGGGAGTGGGCCAAGACCATCGAGGGCAAGGAGCAGCTGGCTGTAGAGGGCTTCATAAAGTCCCTAGAGAGCCTACCACAGACCCTAGCATTCAACGCTGGCCACGATCCGATAGAGGTGCTGATGAAGCTGAGGAGTGCCCATGAGGAGGGTAAGAAGTGGGCTGGCGTAGACATTGAGACTGGCGAGATAGTGGACATGTGGGAGAAGGGCGTGATAGAGCCAGCTAGGGTCAAGACCAATGCATTCAAGGCTGGCACCGAGGTGGCCAGCCTAATACTGAGGATAGACGACGTCATAGCAGCCAAGAGGGAGGAGACAAAGGAGGACAAGAAGTCCACCCCATCCAGCGAGGAAGACTAGACCCCTATAGGGTAGCCTAATCCTTAGCCTTATACCCAACCCTCCTCTTTCCAAGCCTTGGAGAGTATGGATGGGTGAACCCCTGATCCTTGTGACCGGAACCCCTGGTACAGGTAAGACTAGTGTAGGCCGGTTCCTAGCCAGCATACTAGGCTGCACCATAGTAGAGGGATCAGAGGTAATGATTAGGCTAGGAGCTGCCATGCCCGACCCAACGGGTAGACACACTATGGTTGTAGACCCGGATAAGGGTATCAAGGCTGCTCGAGAGGCGGTTACAGGTGAGGGATGCACCCTTGTGGCAACACTATATCCATCCCTGTGGATGGATGCCGTGGGGGAACTAGTCCCGTTCATACTACTCCTCAGAACCCATCCTAGGACCTTGTGCAACAGGCTATCCTCGCGGGGCTGGCCAGAGGCTAAGATCGTAGAGAACTGCGTCGCAGAGGCATTGGGGATAGTAGCCTCAGAGATAGAGGAGTGGTGGCACATGACAGTAGAGGTAGATACAACTCGGGCAAGCCCGGAGGAGGCGGGGTTGAAGGCGCTAGACCTAGTTGAGAGGTGGCATACAGGTGTCCATATTGACTGGTTATCCATTGATGAGGGCCTAGTCGAGGATTTAACTAGGTGGCTCTCTGGGATCAACCTTAACGAATACTGGAGTGGAGAGAGAGGGAGCCGATACTAGCGCCTCGCCTGGCCTTAACTTGTCAAGCCTGTTAGAATCGTCTCCAAGGCTGAGGGTTGCAGCTACAAGCTGCTTATCCCTGGCGCTCTTGAGTGCATGCACGATCTTCGTGTTTGTATTAAGTATAACACTATTCGACGCCTCGCTAGGAGACTGTGTAGCCAAGATAAGGTATATCCCATACTTCCTAGACTCCGCTATTAGCTGGTCTGGAAACCCTCCCCAGCCGCTGCCGAACACGTTGTGAGCCTCATCTATCACTACAACAACCTCCCGTCGCGGAGGTATTGTGTATAGGTAGGCCAGGTATACTAGTATATAGACTGTTCTAAGGCTAGCGTTCCTTATCCGGTCACACCTGATAATGCTTATACCTGGAACTATGCTAGGCCCCGAATTCCCCCTGAACGCCGAGCCACCACTGCTCCTAGCCATTACACCCAGCTTTCTAGCTAAGCCCCTCTTAACCTCCCTATCCCACTTAGCCTCCTCAGGGTGTCCATCAACCATGGTTAGGAGCTCATCTATACTATCAGGCCTAGACGACTCTAGGACCCTCTGTAAGAGGTACTCCTGGGGCTGGCTTAGGCCAAGAGACCTTGAAAGTATGTCAACCACCACGTCAATCTCGCCGCTCTTGGCTAGGAGTAGAGGGTTTACCGGGGCCTCGCCTTTCACTGGGTCCATAACCCTATAACTGGCACCAATCCTGCCCAGCAGAGCCTCGTACTCTCCAGTCCAATCCATCACAACAATGCTCATCCCAGACGTCGATAGCCTAGACGCTAGTACTGACAGAGTGGTTGATTTACCTGAGCCGGTAGAGCCGAAGACGCCTATATGCCCTCTAACATCGTTTAGGCTGAGGTACAGCCTCCTAGGTACTGTAGAGTCGATCAGCTCTCCTAGATAAACGTCTCCAGACCCGGGTAGCTCGGGTCTACCAGTGCTGGGATAGGCTAGAACCCCTCCACCCTGTCTGAGGCTTATGCCAGCAACAACCTCAGCGAGCCTAGCCTCTACTCCGGGACTGGAAATCTCTCTAAGCCTGACCCTCTCAGCTAGGCTTGCTGCTAATGTCTTGAAAACCTCACTCTCTATTACTAGTTTATGTTCGTTAAACGATGAGAGGATTACCATGCTTCTAGTATAGCTGCCCTCCATGACCGTTAATATACTATACCTTACACTAGATGAGGATGCCCTCTCCCTTATTATCTCCACAAGCTTCTCCGCCTCCTCTCCCTCCCTAACCTCTACATCAAATATCCTAAAGCCCAGACCAGGCTCTTGTATAGCCTCTGGGACCCTAATCCTCCCAGCTCTTGATACCACCAAGCTAGC
>WAKG01000066.1 GCA_015523445.1 Desulfurococcales archaeon
CGAATATCGTGGGCTCGTTGTAGGTGAAGGTGATCCCGTCGGCCTCGTAGGCCACGGCCTTCACTGCCAGCTCCCCCGGCGGCACCTGGACCCCCATGAGCCCCCGCTCCAGCCTACTCTGGCTAATCTCCCAGTTCTGGCAGAACTGGCAGAAGAAGTTGCACCCGACCGTGGAGACGCTGAGCACCACGCTCCCCGGGTGGAAGTGCATGAGGGGCTTCTTCTCTATCGGGTCCAGCGCCATCGCGGAGAGGAGGCCGTAGACCAGGGTGTAGAGCCTCCCGTCAATATTCTTCCTGATCCCGCAGGCGCCGTACTTGCCCGGGGCTATCGGGCACCTCCTATAGCACAGGTCGCAGGCCACCCACCCCGGCCTCCCCCCGAGGCTCCTCCAGACCCTGGCCTCCCTGACGTGGGGCCTCTTGAGTAGGCTTAGCCTAAGCGTGCCGGGTGGATCCATTCCGTGCCACCCCTACTAACCACATATAGTCTGCTCGGCGTGGATTCATATACTCTACCCAGTACAGGCACCCGGGCCCCGCACCGGGGGCATACGGGGCCCTTGAGTATAGTCCTTTGAAGCGCTCCCTCGCTCCTAGTAGCTAGTATGGCCCTGCACCGGGGACATGTGGTGTCTAGCCTTGAGTGGGGCCCTGCGTGTATGTATGCGTAGGGCACCCTCCTGGATAGCCTCTCGATGAAGCTTGGGAGCCCCCTCCTGGGGTCCCTTATATAGACGTGAAGGGGGTACCCGCCCACGGCCTCGGCTAGCGGTATTATCTCCTCATACCTCGGCTCCTCCAGGTAGGTGGCAACCTCGACATGCACCCCTGCCCGTTTCAGCCTCTCAATCCCCATGACCAGCCTGTGGGTGGGCACCCTGCCCCCCAAGGGCTCCACGTGGTCCACCAACATAAACGATACTAGGCTAGTATCAGCCTCCAGGGGATCCTGGCTCCTAGCCCCTAACAGCGTCTTACCAGCTATCTGCTCCAGGCTACCCCCCTCCACCCTTCGTAGAGGCTCTACGCCGTCCAGCATGACCACATCTACCCTCCACCTAGATGCGTAGCCAGCTACCCTAGCTGGGCTAACCTCCACGCCCTCCCCCATGCTTGCCCTCGCGATGCTGCATACCTCGGCCCAGTCGCAGTCTATGCCTAGGTCTTCTCCACCCGCCACTACCAGCCTTAGTGATGAGCCCCCGGAGGATACGTGGTATAGTGGTATGGCCTCGACTGTGGAGTAGCCTATTGCCACTAGCCTCATTGCCCTGCCCCGCGCCCGGCCTTGAGTAGCACCACAGTTATGCTATTGAGGTTAATCTGGGTGGGCCCTGTGCGTATAAGCTTGCCGATAGCCTCCAGGGCTTGGTAGGTGTTGTTCTGGTCCAGGGCCTCTAGGGGGTCTAAGCCTAGGCTCCTCATACCATCTATATCCACAGGCTCCAGGTTGGCCCCGGCAGCGTCTGTGGACCCGTCTATACCATCTGTGTCCAGCGACACTATCGAGGCCTCCCTCCTGTAGCCCCAGTACCACATGGAGTAGGCCCATGACACCGAGAGCTCCATGTTCCTGCCTCCCCTACCCTGGGGGTTCCTCACGTGAACAGTCGTCTCGCCCCCGAGCAGGAGGGCTGCCGGGGGGCTTGCTGGTAGGCCCCTGTCTATTGCCTCCATCGTGATCGAGGCTATGACCCTGCCAGCCTCCCGGGACTCGCCCTCCAGCCTGCTGGTTAATATCATAGCCCTGTAGCCTACCTCCTCCAGGCCCTGGGCTACTAGCCTGAGCACATCCATGTTGGAGGCCACCAGCCTATTGTGGACCCCCTTGAATACCGGCGAGCCGGGCTTAGGCGTCTCAGGCCTCAGGCCCTGCGCCCCCTCCTCTAGGACCTTAACCACGCTCACGGGCATGGAGTCATATACATTGTAGGTCCTGAGTACGGCTAGGGCGTCCCTGTAGGTCGTTGGGTCTGGCGCCGTGGGGCCTGAGGCTATGCTGTCAATCCTATCCCCGGGGACGTCGCTGGCGTAGAGGCCATAGACCCTGGCAGGATGAGCCTCCTCAGCCAGCCTGCCCCCCTTGACCCTGGAAAGGTGCTTCCTGACCGAGTTGATCTCGTGTATCGAGGCCCCGCTGGCTAGGAGTAGCCTTGTGGCCTCGGTAAGGTCCTCGAGGCTAACCGGCTCCACGGGGGCCTCAACCAGCGCCGAGCCGCCGCCAGAGATGAGGGCTAGCAGGCATCCCCCACGTGAGGACCTTGCCCACTCAAGCACCGCCTCCCCGGCCCTAAGGCTACCCTCGTCTGGGACAGGGTGGGATGCCTCCACCAGCTCTAGCCCGGCTGGAGGCTTGCCTGGGTAGCCATGGGGTACTACCACGACTCCCCCGGCTACCCGGGTGGTGGAGCCCTCTAGTGCCTGTGCCATCTTTAGGCCTGACTTGCCGAAGGATACTACTACACACTCCCCAGCTGGCAGGGCTTGCTTGACCCTATCCTCTAGGGGGAACCCGATTGACCTGGATACTATGATGTCTAGGATGCTACTGAGCTCCACAACTGTGCACCATATACTATACCCTGGGGGCTCCTGCTCTAAAAAGCCGGGGTCTAGCTTGGGCTGACCTCTATTATCTTATCGGCGTACCTAGCCCCTGCCTGGTCGTGGGTTGCCACCAGTATGGCCGCCCCGCTCCTCCTGGCCTCTATGGCCCTCCATACCTGAAGGCTTGTCTCCTCGTCTAGGTTGCTCGTCGGCTCGTCTAGCAGGAGTAGGGGCCTCCCAGTGGCTAGGGCCCTCGCAACTACGATCCTCCTGGCCTCTCCCCCGCTTAGGCTGTACGCCCTGGCATCTAGCAGGCCCTCTATGCCCAGCTCCTCTGCCACCCTCGCCGCCTTGTCCTCCGCCTCCTCCCTGCTGGCCCCCTGTATTATTAGGGGTAGCATTATGTTGAATAGCACGGTTGATCGTGGTAGTAGTATGTTCTGCTGCATCGCATACCCTATGACCTTCCTCCTGAGCCTATTGGCCTCGCCCCATCCCAGCCTGTTGACCTCGACTCCGGCCACGTATACCCTACCCCTGTGGGGCTTGATAAAGCCGGCTACCACGTTTATTATACTGGACTTGCCTGAGCCGGATCTGCCGTATAGTAGGCCCAGCTCGCCCTTGGCTAGGGTGAATGAGACCCCTGATACGGGCTCAATTGCCCTTCCTCCCCTCATATACCTGACCGTGAGGTCCTCAACCCTCACCATAGGCTCAGGCACCGCTATACACCTCCACCAGGTTGCTCCTACGAGCAGCCAGCACGCCAGCTAGCACGCTGAGCAAGAGCCCCGCACCCAGGGCGCCTGAGAGTAGGGTGGAGTACTCCCTTAACAGGTATGGCAGGGGTAGGCTGAGGAGTAGCGACTCCTCCATATACCAGCTGCTCAGGGCTAGGCCTAGCAAGCTTATCGCCACGCCCAGGAGGAGGAACTTTAGGGCTAGTAGCGAGCCCGCCAGTAGGTCCCCTCCACCCATCCCGTAGAGTAGGGCGAGCTCTCTCCTCATCTTCTCCGATACATCTGTCAGGGCTACCCTAACCATGTAGAGGACCAGTATCATGGATGCGGCGAGCCTAGTCGTCTCCCAGCTCCCGTACTCGCTCTTATAAAGCTGCTTGTCGTGCTCCACCACGCTCCCTAGATCCACCACCTCATCCACACGCAGGCTGGCTCCGGTGCTGTCTGCTATGGCCTCTATGCACCTAGCGGGGTCGCCGCCTCCCCTAGCGAATATGAGCCCGGGCACCACGCCACCACTATAGGGAGCCCCACCGGTGTCCACGGCTAGTAGGTCTAGGGTGTTATCGCCTAGCAGGGTTAACGCTGCCCTATCTCCTAGCGCGTGGCCTGATAGTATTGGGTTTATGTAGCCCTTCCCGGTAACCCTGAGGTCCCTCCCTCCGATCCTGTAGGTAGAGCCTATATCCACGCCGGAGGAGTTTAGCGCTGATACCATGAGCTCCCTGCTACTGCCGGGCATACTACCCTCCACTACCTTAACCGGGGCCAGCCCGAGGTCTCCGCTGGCAAGGATAAGGGTCGCCTCTCTATGGTAGGCCACAAATGCCAGCATTAGGCTCTTAACCCCGCTACAGGCCTCTAGGCCCTCGTACCCTCTATCCTCTAGCAGGCTTGCCAGGCTACCCACATCCCCCATATCAACCTGGACCCTAATCATGTAGTCTGCACCACTAGCTTCTAGAGAGCCCACGTAGAAGTCATACCATACCATTGTGGGGTAGTGGAGGGTGAGTGTGTAGGCTACTATGAACATTGATATCAGTATGTTCTTCGCCAGGTACCTGTAATTTGAGGTTAGGTACTCATAGAAGACGATTAATGGCACTAGCAGGGTGCTGAGTCTACCACCAGCCACGCTCTACCACCATCTGCATGGGGTTCAGGGATGGCGGGGCGGTGTAAGGCTCTAGCCGGCCCTGGCCCCGCTCCACCCGTTATTTCGCCCGTCTCGAACATGGCATGGGTCTACCATAGTTGCTATGGATGTGTATCCAACCTATATAGACATAGGATAATGAACCCGTGTTTACAAATATTTTTACCTAAACTCCATACCGGTGATCCAATCCTATACTTTAAGAATCTCCACCCGGTTGCCAAGTACCTGTTCTATCAGCTTCTTATGACTGGATTTCAGGCTCTTCTTCTCGATAAGTGCGACTTCTGCTGGGTGTGGATACGTCTTTTCCACTGCCTGTACTATAACGCTAGCCTCTACTCCTTGCTGGAACGCGTATTTAGGTATTATATGCCCCAGGCAGTACTCCCCCTCCAGGTGTATCCTGGTGAACTTCTCGGGGTAATGGGTGCCCCCGAAGCCCGCCGCTGGCTTGCACATAGGCGGCTCGCTCTTCAGCGCCTCGAGTACGGTCTCGGCCATCGCCCTTAGTGCACGAGTGTCCCTCCACTCCTCAGGCGTGCTCCCTACCTCTATGAATACCAGGGGCCTCCCTGGGCTGGTGGGGCCGTGGTGGGTTGCCTCCAGCACTATGCTGTACTCCCCTGCTATCCCTGCCTCCTCAGCCTTCTCACTGTACTTTTGTAGTAGGAGCCTGCTTAGTGCTGGGTACGAGATCGAGAGTGTCCCGGGCTCGCCGCCGTAGGCCGCCTTGCCCGGGTTGCCCGTGTGGTGCACTGTCAGGCTCTTCCTCCCGCTCTCAGCCCTGTGCCTCGATAAAACAACCACAGCCTCTGCACCCGGATCCGGGGTTTCCCCGATCATCTCCAGCTCTACCACGTCCTCATCGAACCCTGCTAGGTATGCCCCCGTGGATAGCCTGTAGCACTCCACCGCCCCGGGGCATGCAGCCTCCTCCCCGCCGGCAAGCTCTACTAGTAGCCTGGAGGCAGACTTCCCGACGGGGTCCCGGGTACTATATGCTACTGCCAGCCTCACCCGCTGCACCCCCGCGCCTTCACCGCGTATAGTAGTAGGAGTGTCTTCACGTCTCTAACCCTTTCCATAGCCTCATCAACATTCATCCACACAGGGGGCTCCAGGACCTCGTAGTACTCCGGCTCAGCCCCGGCAGGGGCTAGGTCCTCAGCTATGTACAGGTACATGTACTCCGTGGAGTAGCCCGGGGAGACGTAGCCCTCCCCCACCTTAACCAGCCTGCCAGGCCTGAACCCGGCCTCCTCGGCCAACTCCCTACTAGCTGCCTCCTCCGGAGACTCCCCCTCCTTTATAGTCCCCGCTGGAGCCTCCAGAGTCCACTCCCCCAGCGTAGGCCTGTACTGCCTCACCAATAGGACCTCGCAGCCCCTAACAGGTAGAACAGCCACGCTACTAGGGAACTCAACCCTATCCACCACAACCCGCCTACCGTTAGGCAACTCCTCCAGCGACGCGCGGAACACCACTCTCCTACCTCTACACTCAACCCTCAACCCATCATCACCGCCAGATGCATCCAATACCCTTAGACCTAATAATCGCCATAGGGATAGCCTACCCCACGCCTTACCTAGGAGAGATCCCCAGAGAATTACATTATGGTACGACTTTTAGCCACGGGATTCTTTTA